>NZ_CP035686.1:2050000-2402500 GCF_009665255.1 Vibrio metoecus | reverse complement strand
GTGACTGCGTACCTTTTGTATAATGGGTCAGCGACTTATATTCAGTGGCAAGGTTAACCGTATAGGGGAGCCGTAGCGAAAGCGAGTCTTAACTGGGCGCTCAGTCTCTGGATATAGACCCGAAACCGGGTGATCTAGCCATGGGCAGGTTGAAGGTTGAGTAACATCAACTGGAGGACCGAACCGACTAATGTTGAAAAATTAGCGGATGACTTGTGGCTAGGGGTGAAAGGCCAATCAAACTCGGAGATAGCTGGTTCTCCCCGAAAGCTATTTAGGTAGCGCCTCGGACGAATACTACTGGGGGTAGAGCACTGTTAAGGCTAGGGGGTCATCCCGACTTACCAACCCTTTGCAAACTCCGAATACCAGTAAGTACTATCCGGGAGACACACGGCGGGTGCTAACGTCCGTCGTGGAGAGGGAAACAACCCAGACCGCCAGCTAAGGTCCCAAAGTATTGCTAAGTGGGAAACGATGTGGGAAGGCTCAGACAGCTAGGATGTTGGCTTAGAAGCAGCCATCATTTAAAGAAAGCGTAATAGCTCACTAGTCGAGTCGGCCTGCGCGGAAGATGTAACGGGGCTAAGCAATACACCGAAGCTGCGGCAATGTCCTTTGGACATTGGGTAGGGGAGCGTTCTGTAAGCCGTTGAAGGTGAATCGTAAGGTTTGCTGGAGGTATCAGAAGTGCGAATGCTGACATGAGTAACGACAAGGGGGGTGAAAAACCTCCCCGCCGGAAGACCAAGGGTTCCTGTCCAACGTTAATCGGGGCAGGGTGAGTCGACCCCTAAGGCGAGGCTGAAAAGCGTAGTCGATGGGAAACGGGTTAATATTCCCGTACTCAATCAAATTGCGATGGGGGGACGGAGAAGGCTAGGTGGGCCAGGCGACGGTTGTCCTGGTTCAAGTGCGTAGGCTTAAGAGTTAGGTAAATCCGGCTCTTTCTAAGGCTGAGACACGACGTCGAGCTACTACGGTAGTGAAGTCATTGATGCCATGCTTCCAGGAAAAGCCTCTAAGCTTCAGATTTGATGGAATCGTACCCCAAACCGACACAGGTGGTCGGGTAGAGAATACCAAGGCGCTTGAGAGAACTCGGGTGAAGGAACTAGGCAAAATGGTACCGTAACTTCGGGAGAAGGTACGCTCTTGATGGTGAAGTCCCTCGCGGATGGAGCTGACGAGAGTCGCAGATACCAGGTGGCTGCAACTGTTTATTAAAAACACAGCACTGTGCAAAATCGCAAGATGACGTATACGGTGTGACGCCTGCCCGGTGCCGGAAGGTTAATTGATGGGGTTAGCGTAAGCGAAGCTCTTGATCGAAGCCCCGGTAAACGGCGGCCGTAACTATAACGGTCCTAAGGTAGCGAAATTCCTTGTCGGGTAAGTTCCGACCTGCACGAATGGCGTAATGATGGCCACGCTGTCTCCACCCGAGACTCAGTGAAATTGAAATCGCTGTGAAGATGCAGTGTACCCGCGGCTAGACGGAAAGACCCCGTGAACCTTTACTACAGCTTGGCACTGAACATTGAACCTACATGTGTAGGATAGGTGGGAGGCTATGAAGACGTGACGCTAGTTGCGTTGGAGCCGTCCTTGAAATACCACCCTTGTATGTTTGATGTTCTAACTTAGACCCATTATCTGGGTTGAGGACAGTGCCTGGTGGGTAGTTTGACTGGGGCGGTCTCCTCCCAAAGAGTAACGGAGGAGCACGAAGGTGGGCTAATCACGGTTGGACATCGTGAGGTTAGTGCAATGGCATAAGCCCGCTTAACTGCGAGAATGACGGTTCGAGCAGGTGCGAAAGCAGGTCATAGTGATCCGGTGGTTCTGTATGGAAGGGCCATCGCTCAACGGATAAAAGGTACTCCGGGGATAACAGGCTGATACCGCCCAAGAGTTCATATCGACGGCGGTGTTTGGCACCTCGATGTCGGCTCATCACATCCTGGGGCTGAAGTCGGTCCCAAGGGTATGGCTGTTCGCCATTTAAAGTGGTACGCGAGCTGGGTTTAGAACGTCGTGAGACAGTTCGGTCCCTATCTGCCGTGGGCGTTGGAAGATTGAAGGGGGCTGCTCCTAGTACGAGAGGACCGGAGTGGACGAACCTCTGGTGTTCGGGTTGTGTCGCCAGACGCATTGCCCGGTAGCTAAGTTCGGAATCGATAACCGCTGAAAGCATCTAAGCGGGAAGCGAGCCCTGAGATGAGTCTTCCCTGACAGTTTAACTGTCCTAAAGGGTTGTTCGAGACTAGAACGTTGATAGGCAGGGTGTGTAAGCGTTGTGAGGCGTTGAGCTAACCTGTACTAATTGCCCGTGAGGCTTAACCATACAACACCCAAGGGGTTTTGTAGTGGACTCAAAGCTAAGCGCATAAGAATGTGTGTGAGAACGAAAACAGCTTTCCAGATTTTAAAATTTTGCTTGGCGACCATAGCGTTTTGGACCCACCTGACTCCATCCCGAACTCAGAAGTGAAACGAAACAGCGTCGATGGTAGTGTGGGGTTTCCCCATGTGAGAGTAGAACATCGCCAGGCTTTTAATTTAGCACCAAGCGCTAACCAATGCGGAGCGGTAGTTCAGTTGGTTAGAATACCGGCCTGTCACGCCGGGGGTCGCGGGTTCGAGTCCCGTCCGCTCCGCCACTTATTTGAGAAACCCAGTCTTACGACTGGGTTTTTTGCTTTCTGGGCAATCCCAATCCCACCCTCTCTCTTAAACTCTAACTTCTAAGCTTCCCACTTCTTGATAGCATGATTTTTGGGGGAGCCACGCCTTGGTTATCTTCACCTCTACGCTGTATTGTGACTCAAACCTCAAGCGAATGGGGCTCTGTTGCTATTTGCAGTTGGGCGCGTACCGCGTTTAATACTCTGCGGGCTGCAGGGTGAGAAGTGGATATTCGTGTTGGGGCTCGTGCGAATGGGACGTAGGGCGATAAGAAAAAGCCGACGCACTGGGCATCGGCTAAAGGAGATGTGTTCGGTTTCTAGAATCTAGGTTTACAAGATTTTCTTTGAATGGTTTTTTAAGTGCCGTAAGTAGGCATGCTAGTAGCTGAGTACGCCTTGTTCATTACTCCATACTCTCCATATGAGAAGCATGTTCATGCTTTCGTATTTTGCTGGAATCATTGCTGAACGCTAACGACATGATAAACAGTAGCTAATAAAAAGCCGCAGTGTGATAAGTACACTGCGGCTTTTTAGTAAAGAAAGGTAATGGTTAGTTGTGGTTCTCTTGTTGAGTGAGTGGCTGCTCGCTCTCAGGTTCAAGCTCTGCTTGCATTGCTTTCTCGGTTTTTTTCGCTTTCTCAATCATCGGGGTAATAGTAGAGCCTTGTACTAGAATTGAAAAAACAACCACAGCGTAGGTCATGACGAGAATCAGCTCTTTTACATCGATAAGCTTCTCTGGGATGACCATGATTCCTGAAGGGATAGAGAGTGCCATCGCGAGTGCTAAACCACCGCGTAAGCCACCCCAAGTCAAAATGCGGATTGACCAAGGGTTGTAGGTACGGTAGCGCTTAAAACCAATGTAAGAGACAAACACACTCAGATAACGCCCACACAGAACAACAGGAATTGCAAATGCCATCAAGATCCAATCTTCTTGGTGGAATTCGAACAACAGCATCGACATGCCGATCAGTAGGAACAAGACGCCGTTGAGGAATTCATCGACCAATTCCCAGAAGTGATCGAGATGCTCTTCGCTCTCTTTTGAGAAGCCAATAAATCGAGTCCAGTTACCAATCATGATGCCAGAAACCACCATCGCCAGTGGACCTGAAACGTGAACTACGTCGGCAAAGGCATAGCCTGCAGTTGGAATACCTATGGTTAACAACAGCTCCATCGAGTGGTCATCGGTTGCCGAAATAAGGTAGTGAAACAATAACCCGAGCAAGAAGCCGTAAACAATGCCGCCAATGGCTTCTTGCATGAAGAGCAAGGTAACACTGCCGATGGTCGGAGTTTCATGACCAAAAGCAATCGTAAAGATCGTGACAAAGATAACCAGACCAAAACCATCGTTGAAGAGTGATTCACCTTCAATCTGGGTAGAAATGCGTTTTGGTGCTTTTAGCTTCTTCACAATCGCGAGAACGGCAATTGGGTCTGTGGGGGAAATGAGAGCACCGAACAGTAGACAGTAGACCAGATCAAACTGAATGCCGATCAACTGACAGAAACCGTACAGCGCAAATCCGATAAAGAAAGTCGAGAATAAGGTAGCACCAAGTGCTAGTACGGTAATTTCCCACTTTTGATCTTTTAGATTGGGTAGCTTAATCCCCAAACCACCAGCAAAAAGTAGGAAGCCTAGAATCCCTTTGAGCAGAAAATTTTCAAAGTTGATACTGGTGACGGTTTCTGTCGCGATTTGGGAGAGATGGAACCAGTTGTTTTGACCTGCGATGAGGATTAATAAAGACAACATCATCGAACCAGCAGTAATCGCGATGGTCGTTTGCATTTTGCTGATCTTGCTGTTTAAAAAAGCAATCAACATGGCTGCCGCCGAGAGGAAGCACAAAGTGTGATAGACGGACATTCTCTTCTCAGTGTGTGTAACAATTTGTGAACGAAATTGTCTTTCTCTGTTGAGTAAATAGCAAATACTTTTTAATCATACGAGGGTGAGCTCACACACAAAATATTTTGGTTGGTTTAATCATTTTTTAGACGTCTAGATTTCTGAAATTTGTGTGATAGGATGTCATCAAAGCAAAAGGAATGAGGCGGTATAGTGAGAATGGAAGTGAGACAACAACTTGAGCAACAACTGAAACAGCGTATCCTACTGATTGATGGTGGTATGGGAACGATGATTCAGAGTTATAAGTTACAAGAGGAGGATTATCGTGGTGATCGATTTGCAAATTGGCACTGTGATTTAAAAGGAAACAACGACCTCTTAGTGCTTACTCAACCGCAAATCATTAAAGACATTCATTCGGCTTATCTCGAAGCGGGGGCTGATATTCTTGAGACCAACACGTTTAACTCGACCACGATTGCCATGGCTGACTATGACATGCAGGCGCTCAGTGATGAGATTAATTTTGCCGCTGCCAAACTGGCGCGTGAAGTTGCTGATGAATGGACAGCTAAAAATCCTAATAAGCCACGCTATGTCGCTGGTGTGCTTGGTCCAACCAACCGTACGTGTTCTATTTCTCCTGATGTGAATGATCCGGGCTTTCGTAATGTTTCCTTTGACCAGCTTGTTCAGGCCTATTCCGAATCCACCCGTGCTTTGATCAACGGCGGAAGCGATCTGATCCTCATTGAAACCATCTTCGATACACTGAACGCCAAAGCCTGTGCGTTTGCGGTCGATAGCGTATTTGAAGAACTGGGCATCAACTTACCGGTGATGATTTCCGGTACGATTACCGATGCCTCAGGCCGTACTCTGTCTGGACAGACGACGGAAGCTTTCTACAACGCCTTGCGTCATGTACGGCCGATTTCGTTTGGCTTGAACTGTGCGTTAGGCCCTGATGAGCTGCGCCAGTATGTGGAAGAGCTTTCACGCATTTCGGAATGCTATGTTTCCGCGCACCCGAATGCGGGGTTACCGAATGCGTTTGGCGAATACGATCTCTCTGCCGAGGAGATGGCAGAACATATTGCCGAATGGGCGCAAGCAGGTTTTCTTAACTTAGTCGGTGGCTGCTGTGGTACTACTCCTGAGCATATCGCCGCCATTGCCAAAGCCGTCGAGGGTGTAAAACCAAGGGCTCTGCCAGATCTGAAAGTAGAATGTCGTCTCTCGGGTTTAGAGCCGCTCAATATTGGCCCTGAAACCTTGTTTGTTAACGTGGGCGAACGTACTAACGTCACCGGTTCAGCGCGTTTTAAGCGTTTAATTAAAGAAGAGCAATACGACGAAGCGCTCGATGTGGCGCGTGAGCAAGTCGAAAACGGCGCGCAGATCATTGATATCAACATGGATGAAGGCATGTTGGACGCCGAGGCGTGCATGGTGCGCTTTTTGAATCTATGCGCCTCTGAACCAGAAATCTCCAAAGTTCCGGTGATGGTCGACTCCTCGAAATGGGAGGTGATTGAAGCGGGTCTGAAATGCATTCAGGGTAAAGGCATCGTCAACTCTATTTCTTTAAAAGAAGGCAAAGAGAAGTTTATTGCCCAAGCCAAATTGGTGCGTCGCTATGGTGCCGCCGTGATTGTGATGGCGTTTGACGAAGTGGGCCAAGCCGATACCCGTGAGCGCAAATTGGAGATCTGTCGTCGGGCTTACCATATTTTGGTCGATGAAGTGGGCTTCCCACCGGAAGATATTATTTTTGACCCTAACATCTTTGCCGTTGCGACCGGAATTGATGAGCACAATAACTATGCGTTGGATTTCATTAATGCGGTGGCAGACATTAAGCGTGATCTGCCGCATGCGATGATTTCTGGCGGTGTGTCTAACGTTTCCTTCTCTTTCCGCGGCAACAACTATGTGCGTGAAGCGATCCATGCTGTTTTCCTTTATCACTGCTTCAAACACGGTATGGACATGGGGATTGTCAACGCAGGGCAGCTTGAAATCTACGATAACGTGCCGCTGAAACTGCGCGAGGCAGTGGAAGATGTAATCCTCAATCGACGTAACGATGGCACGGAAAGATTGCTTGAAATTGCCGAAGCGTATCGCGAAAACAGTGTCGGTAAAGAAGAGGATGCTTCTGCGTTAGAGTGGCGCGCATGGCCTGTGGCTAAGCGTCTAGAACACGCTTTAGTCAAAGGCATCACCGAATTTATCGTCCAAGACACTGAAGAAGCACGTCAGCAAGCCAGCAAACCGCTGGAAGTGATTGAAGGGCCGTTGATGGATGGCATGAACGTGGTCGGTGACTTGTTCGGGGAAGGGAAAATGTTCCTCCCACAAGTCGTAAAATCAGCGCGTGTCATGAAACAAGCCGTTGCGTATCTTGAGCCTTTCATTAATGCGCAAAAAAGTGGTAGCACCTCCAATGGCAAGATCTTGCTGGCGACTGTAAAAGGCGATGTGCATGACATTGGTAAGAACATTGTTGGCGTTGTGCTGCAGTGTAATAACTTCGAGATCATCGATCTTGGTGTGATGGTGCCTTGTGAACAGATCCTCAAAGTCGCGCGCGAGCAAAATGTCGATATCATCGGTCTCTCTGGGCTTATCACGCCGTCTTTGGATGAGATGGTGCACGTGGCGAAAGAGATGGAGCGACAAGGGTTTGAACTGCCACTTTTGATTGGTGGGGCAACGACGTCTAAAGCGCATACTGCGGTGAAGATCGAGCAGAATTATCATGCGCCTGTGGTGTACGTGAATAACGCATCGCGCGCGGTGGGGGTGTGTACTTCACTACTGTCTGATGAGCTGCGTCCCGGTTTTATCGAACGTTTGGATCTCGATTATGAGCGCACGCGTGATCAGCATGCTCATAAAACGCCCAAATCGCGGCCAGTCACATTAGAGCAGGCACGTGCTAATAAAGCGGCGCTGGATTGGGCAAATTACACGCCGCCCGCTCCTGCGAAACCGGGTGTGCATGTGTTTGAAAACATTGCGTTAGCCACACTACGTCCTTACATCGACTGGACGCCTTTCTTTATGACTTGGTCGCTTATGGGCAAATACCCTGCCATTTTGGAGCATGAAGAGGTTGGTGAAGAAGCCAAACGTCTATTTCATGATGCCAATGCCTTGCTTGATAAAGTAGAGCGAGAAGGGCTACTGAAAGCCAGTGGTATGTGTGCGCTGTTCCCAGCAGCGAGCGTGGGTGATGATATTGAGGTGTACAGCGACGAATCGCGTACGCAAGTGGCGCATGTGCTGTACAACTTGCGTCAGCAGACCGAAAAGCCGAAAGGAGCCAACTACTGTTTGTCAGACTATGTCGCTCCGAAAGAGAGCGGTAAGCGCGATTGGATTGGCGCGTTTGCGGTGACAGGTGGCATTGGTGAGCGAGCATTGGCCGATGCTTATAAAGCACAAGGTGATGATTACAATGCGATCATGATCCAAGCGGTGGCCGATCGTTTGGCGGAAGCCTTTGCGGAATATCTGCATGAAAAAATGCGTAAAGAGATTTGGGGCTACGCGAGCGATGAAAATCTCTCAAATGATGAGCTGATCCGAGAGCGTTATCAGGGGATTCGACCAGCACCGGGTTATCCTGCCTGTCCAGAGCACACCGAAAAAGCGACCTTGTGGCAGATGCTGAATGTTGAAGAGACCATCGGCATGTCACTGACCACTAGCTATGCGATGTGGCCGGGCGCTTCGGTATCCGGTTGGTATTTCTCGCATCCTGATTCTCGCTATTTTGCGGTCGCGCAGATCCAGCAAGATCAGCTGCACAGCTACGCTGAGCGTAAAGGTTGGAGTTTGCAAGAAGCCGAAAAATGGCTAGCGCCGAACCTCGATGCTTAATCAGTAAAACAGTAATCCACAATAACAAGAGGCCACATGATGTGGCCTCTTAGTTTTTATCTCGTGAGTTTGAGTTTTATTCTTGCTCAAACAGCTCTTTATGCAGTTTCTGCACCGCTTGCTTAGAGACAGATTCATGCAGCAAGAAGCAGAGGTTATGCGCGCTGGCGCCATAGCAAATCATACGGAGGTTGTAATCTTCCAATACGCTGAATACTTGTTTTGCGTAGCCGCGGCTCTCTTTCATCTTGTTGCCGATCAGAGCAATCAAACACAGGTTGTATTCGACTTCTACCGTACACAGCTCTTCCAACTCGGTGCGCACCGCTTCAGGCAATTCTGGTGCACCACCTGAGGTATCGGTTTTATCCAGTGTCAGTGACACGCTGATTTCTGATGTGGTGATGAGATCGACCGAAATTTTATGCTTGGCGAGAATTTCGAACACTTTGGCGAGGAAACCGTAAGCATGGAACATCTGCGCGCTACGCAGTGTCACCATGGTTTGATTACAGCGTAGTGCAAGTGCGCGATACAGTGGCGCGCTTTCGACTTGTTTACGGATCCAAGTGCCGCCTTTTTCTGGTTCTTTTGAAGAACCAACAAACACCGGAATGCCATGACGCACGGCTGGAAGCAATGTGGATGGATGCAGTATTTTGGCACCAAAATTGGCCATTTCTGAGGCTTCGCTAAAGCTTATCTCAGGAATCGGCGCTGCTTTTGGCGCGATACGTGGATCGGTACTGTAGATCCCCGGCACGTCTGTCCAAATTTCCAAGCCACAAGCTTGCACGGCTTCGGCAATCAAAGCTGCTGAATAATCACTGCCACCGCGGCCTAAGGTCGTTGTATTGCCTTGGGCATCAGAGCCGATAAAGCCTTGAGTCACCACCACATACTGTTCACACAATGGAACCAGTTTTTCTTTGGCCAACTGAGCGATTTCTGCCAGTTGTGGCTCGGCACGACCGTAGTGGTCATCCGTACGTAGCACTTCGCGGATATCAAAACGTACCGCATCAACACCACGCTCACGCATCAGTTGAGCCAAGATATAAGTAGAAATCAGCTCACCGCACGCCACTAAGTGGTCGGTCAATTTCTTGCTCGATTGAAATGAGGCGGCTTCTGCAGCACTCGCCACAGAATCTAGCACGGCTTTGACTTCTTTTTCGACGCGTGTCGGATCGGCGAGCTGGTCGATAATCACATAATGGATATCAGCCAGTTGTTGCAAAATCGCTTGGCGACGTTCCGCTGAGGCCACGCCATTGGCGAGTTCGACCAATAAATTGGTCACCCCAGAGCAGGCGCTGCTGACTACTAAGCGTGTTTGTGGATTGTTTTCGATAATGGCCGAACAACGGCTCATGGCTTCAAAGTTGGCGACACTAGTACCACCAAATTTGGCGACGTTAAATGTGCTCACGGCAATTCTCCCAGACTTCCTGAAAAACGAGTTGTTGGTAACCCAACGTCCAATGTTGTGAAGAGAGTGTTTTTTAATAGAGCAAAATAGAGGAGTGACTATAGAAAGATTTCCCTCAGAAGCTCTTCATCAGATTCGAGCTGATGACAGTTGAAGGGATTCAGCCCATTCAACCGATAAACCAAAGCCGCAACTTTAATTCACCTCGGCACTACTCCCCCTGAATGTTCTGTTTTGGAGTTGAGGCTCCACAAAACATCTGCCTGGGCAGTGCTCCTCTTCTGCTAGATAGCTCACACATTGAACGGTGTTGGTGAAATCTTGTCAACGACAAAATGTTCCAAAAGTGCAAATAAAAATGACATTAGTGTGACAAGGATTAACACTCTGGACATAGGTCGAATTGTTGCTGCAACTTAATTGCATTACTCTGATGGTTCTGGTCGCCACAACAAGGAGTCGTTATGACAATTCGCAGTTTTATCCCCCCGCATCGGATTTTGATGGGTCCCGGGCCTTCTGATATTTCTCCGCAAGTGTTACAAGCGCTAAGTCGCCCCACAGTCGGTCATCTTGATCCTCTGTTTATCGGCATGATGGATGAGCTAAAACAGCTGTTGAAATATGCTTTCCAAACTGAAAATGAATTCACCATTGCAGTATCTGCGCCGGGCAGTGCAGGGATGGAAGCCTGTTTTGTTAACCTCATCGAGCCGGGCGATAAAGTGATTGTATGTCGCAATGGCGTGTTTGGTGAGCGGATGCGCGATAACGCTGTGCGTTGTGGGGCCGAAGTTGTGGTGGTTGATGATGAATGGGGTTGCCCAATCAGCGTTGAACAAGTGCAAGCCGCGATAGATGAGCATCCGGATGCGAAAATACTGGCTTTTGTACAAGCAGAAACGTCAACCGGAGCCTTAAGTGATGCGCAAGCGTTAGGTGCTCTAGCGAAGCAGCATGGTTTGTTGACGATTGTTGATGCGGTGACCTCGCTCGGCGGCGTTCCCCTGCTGGTGGATGAGTGGCAACTGGATGCGGTGTATTCTGGCAGCCAAAAATGTCTCTCTTGTGTGCCGGGTTTGGCTCCGTTGACGTTTTCACCTCGTGCAATTGAGAAGATTCAATCACGAAAAGCACCGATTCAAAGCTGGTTCCTTGATCAGAGCTTGGTATTAGGTTATTGGAGTGGGGCGGGTAAGCGCAGCTATCACCACACCGCACCAGTCAATAGCTTGTACGCTCTGCACGAAGCACTATTGCTGTTGCAACAAGAAGGGCTAGAGCAAGCGTGGCAGCGCCATCGTGTGATGCACGGCAAGCTCAAACAAGGCTTAGAGCAACTGGGCTTTAAGTTTGTGGTAGCTGAGCCGTATCGTTTGCCGCAGTTGAACGCGATTTATGTTCCGGAAGGCATTGATGAAGCGAAAGTGCGTAGTCACCTGCTCAATGAATACAATTTGGAAATTGGTGCAGGGCTCGGGGCATTAGCTGGCAAAGCGTGGCGGATTGGCGTAATGGGCTACGGTGCGCGCTCGGAAAACATTGCGTTATGTTTACGTGCACTGGAAGAGTCACTGCGTTAATGCAAAGCGGTGTGAAATAGAAATCAGGGTGGCTTAGGCCACCCTGATTTCTATTTGAGATTAGGGGGTTACGGCAGAAGGGGCTTGTTCTGCGCCGGATGCCGTACTTGTCGCCTTGATGGGCGCTTGATATTGAACGGTGCTGAAGTCCTGATTGGGGAACAGAAATTCCGCTTCAGTGCGAATTTGCTGCGCGCGACTCGCATCGCCCAAGCCTTGGTAGGCTAAAATTAGGTTGGTATAGAAGGCTGGGCGTGGCTTGTGTTGAATCACCTGCAATGACCAATCCACATACGGTTGGATCAGTTCTGCTTTTTGTTCATACAGTCCGAGTTCTAGGTAGGTGCTGTAGATGTCCCAATCAAATCGATCTTGCCATACCAAGGGATTGGTAACTTGTTTGAGTAATTCGGGATCTCTCGGCTTCGATTTCTCAAACTGAGTGAGTACATAATTGGTGTGTAAAGCTGTGCCCATATACAAACTGGTCACAATCGGTAATACCAAACTGGTAATACGTAGTAGGGATTTACTCAGCCCACTGAAACGGACGATGCGATAACGTGCAACCCGCTGATCGACCCAGTAGATCAAAATAATAAAAGTGATCCAGTGAATGGCTGAGTGGTAAAACGGATACTCCAATTGAGCATGCAACGTGATAGGAACGAATAGCGCCAGCATGGCTAAACGTGTACCTCGTTTGGCGGCATAGATGCGCAAAGCGCAGAAGCAAGCGGCAAGTAAAATTCCCAACACGGGCAGTAAACCGCCTTCAACCCCCCAGTACAAGATCTCATTATGCGGATGATCCATCGCCGTAAGTCCAGCGGGATAGGTGTTATTCAACTGATGTTGACGAGCGGTATAAAGTAAATATTGCGCTTCAAATTTACCGTAGCCATAACCGGTAAAGGGTTTCTCGATGATCATGTCAACCGCTTGTGGAAAAGTGTAGCGGCGTGGGCTTTCGAGATCGGCTTTATTGGCCACAAACCCAGAGGTTTCTTGACTATACATCGCTGCAAATCCGGCGCAGACACCAATCACAATGGCTAACAACCAGAGGCTAAAGCGTTGGCGTGATGCAAATCGACGAAGATATGGCGCAACGAGAATAATGCTAAGTAAGCTGGCTATCCATCCTGTGCGTGACGCAAGCACCACCAAAAGAGGGGCGGTAAGCAGTGGAGTGAGATAAAGAAGGCCAATTTTACTTAAGGGAGAATCATATTTTTCTGGTTGTCTTGCCAGTAAATAACCAGAAAGCACTAATCCAGTGGCAAGAAAACTTGCCATGACATTCGGTTGTTGAAAAATACCATAAGGACGGTTGGCGAGGGTGTCATACCCAAACGGATTTCCCGGTTCTAACCAAAAATATTGGATAAGACCAATAATGGCCTCGATTACTGTGGCCAGCAGAATGAACCACAATAAACGTTGTTTATGTTTATTGCTAAACCGAAATTGTTGCAACATCACAAACAAGCTGAACCCTGCCCACAAGCCAATCAATCGACTTGTCGCATTGAGCCAATCTGCATTCGCATACACCAGTGGTAGGGTCAGCAAAGTACAACTGATCCAAAGACCAATGGTGAGTTTTGAATAACGCAGGGCTTGATTATTGGCAAGCTGATACAGACCCACTGCAAGTGTGATGCTCAGGGCGATCCACGTGGTATTGTTAAAGGAGAGAGCGAGCCCAGCTCCGCCTGGGTTGGGCATGAAGAAATGCATAGCAACGAGGTACAAAATTGCTAATGAGAAAAGAAATGGTTTATTGAGAGGAATGCTCGGCGCGTGAGGCTCTAACCGGGTTCCACTTAATAGCAACGTTGCCATGCAGCTCACCTTAAAAAAACGAAACCAGCGCAGAGTTCGCTGGTTTCGATACTTTAGCCTTTTTTTCTAATTCAACAAAGGCTTGAGGAAGCGTGCTGTGTGTGAAGCTTCGATCTGCGCCACATCTTCTGGAGTTCCCTCTGCAATAATAAGGCCGCCACCTTGACCACCTTCTGGGCCTAAGTCGATGATCCAGTCTGCAGTTTTGATCACATCCAAGTTATGTTCGATCACCACGACCGTGTTGCCATGATTACGTAGGCGATGCAGTACAGTAAGCAGTTGTTGAATATCGTGGAAGTGTAGCCCTGTGGTTGGCTCATCCAAAATATACAAGGTTTTGCCGGTATCGCGTTTGGAAAGCTCGCGCGCTAGTTTCACCCGCTGCGCTTCACCACCGGAGAGGGTTGTTGCGGATTGACCGAGACGAACATAAGACAGCCCGACATCCATCAGTGTTTGCAGTTTACGCGCAATCACTGGAACTGGGTCAAAGAATGCTCGCGCATCTTCTACGGTCATCTCAAGCACTTCATCAATGGTGCGACCTTTGTAACGAACTTCCAGTGTCTCACGGTTATAGCGCTTGCCTTTACAGACATCACACGGAACATACACATCCGGTAAGAAGTGCATTTCAACTTTGATCACACCATCACCTTGACATGCTTCACAGCGCCCACCACGCACGTTGAAGCTAAAGCGACCTGGCTGATAACCACGAGAGCGTGACTCTTGCGTTCCGGCAAATAATTCACGGATCGGGGTAAAGATGCCCGTGTAAGTCGCGGGGTTGGAACGTGGGGTGCGCCCAATTGGGCTCTGATCAATATCGATCACTTTGTCAAAGTGCTCTAGGCCTTGGATCGCACGATAAGGTGCTGGCGTGGCGGTCGTGGCACCATTGAGTGCGGTATGTGCGATCTTAAAGAAGGTGTCATTGATCAGGGTTGATTTACCGGAGCCCGAAACGCCTGTCACACAGGTAAACAGACCGACAGGGATCGATAAATCGACATTCTTCAGGTTATTCCCTACCGCGCCTTTCAGTTCAACGGTTTTGTTCTTATCGCGTGGTGTTCGCTCAGTCGGTACGGCAATTTTTTTCACACCACTGAGATACTGGCCAGTTAATGAGTTCGGGTTGGCAATGATTTCATCGACATTACCTTCGGCAACTACCATGCCGCCGTGCACTCCTGCACCTGGGCCGATGTCGATCACATGATCCGCCATACGAATCGCATCTTCATCATGCTCAACCACTAAAACGGTATTACCGAGATTGCGTAAGTGGGTCAGGGTTTGCAGCAAACGTTCGTTGTCACGTTGGTGGAGACCGATCGAGGGTTCATCAAGGACATACATCACTCCAACTAACCCTGCACCGATCTGGCTTGCTAATCGAATGCGCTGTGCTTCACCACCGGAGAGGGTTTCGGCGCTGCGTGACAAGTTTAAGTAGTTGAGGCCCACATTGACCAAAAATTGCAGGCGATCATTGATCTCTTTCATCACTTTTTCAGCGATTTGTGCACGTTGGCCTTCGAGTTTCAGCTCTTGGAAAAACGTCAGCGCATCGGCAATACTCAGCTCAACAATGGTCGGCAGCGCAGTATCATTGATAAACACATTGCGCGCTTCAATTTTCAAACGTGTGCCATCACAGCTACCACAAGGTTTGTTGGAGATGTATTTCGCGAGATCTTCACGCACAGAATTGGATTCAGTATCGCGATAACGGCGCTCTAGATTATGCAAAATGCCTTCAAAAGCATGTTTTTTGAGGCGGATATCTCCGCGATCATTGATGTACTTAAATTCAATCTCGGTACGACCAGAGCCGTGTAGGATGATGTCCTGAATCTTTTTACTCAGCTTATTGAAGGGCGTGTGCAGGTCAAAGTCGTAGTGCTCAGCCAGCGCAGTCAGCATCTGGAAATAATAAAAGTTCTTTTGATCCCAGCCACGAATTGCCCCTTGCGCCAAACTTAAGTTGGCATCTTGGATCACTCGATCTGGATCGAAATACTGTTGTACTCCTAGGCCGTCACAGGTTGGGCAAGCACCGGCTGGGTTGTTGAAAGAGAATAGGCGTGGCTCAAGCTCGCGCATGCTGTAGCCACAATGTGGACAAGCAAAGTTAGCCGAGAAAATCTGCTCTTCGCCTTCACCCTCCATAGGCGCTACCACCACGATCCCGCCGGAAAGTTCTAAGGCTGTTTCAAAGGACTCGGCCAAGCGCTGCTGTAGATCACTGCGCACTTTGAAACGGTCGACAATCACTTCAATGGTGTGCTTTTTGTGCAGCTCAAGCTTCGGTGGATCGGTCAGGTCACAAGTTTCACCATCGATCCGTGCACGAATAAATCCTTGAGCCGCTAAGTTTTCCAATGTCTTAACGTGTTCGCCTTTACGCTCTTTGACTATGGTGGCCAGCAGCATCATTTTGCTGCCTTCGGGTAACTCCAAAACCTTATCGACCATTTGGCTTACCGTTTGTGCTTTGAGTGGCACTTGGTGCTCAGGGCAACGTGGCTCGCCGACTCGGGCATAAAGCAGACGTAAATAGTCATACACTTCTGTGATCGTACCGACGGTGGAGCGTGGGTTATGCGAAGTGGACTTTTGCTCAATCGAAATCGCGGGCGACAACCCTTCAATGTGGTCAACATCCGGCTTTTCCATTAGGGAAAGGAATTGACGCGCGTAAGCTGAAAGGGACTCGACATAACGTCGTTGCCCTTCTGCGTATAACGTATCAAAAGCCAGAGATGACTTACCTGAGCCAGAAAGGCCAGTGATGACAATCAGTTTGTCACGTGGAATGGTCAGGTTGATATTTTTGAGGTTGTGGGTACGAGCGCCGCGTACTTCGATTTTGTCCATCTGATTTGCTCTTTGCTAAACGAAGTGCAGCAAGTATTACATAGCGTGAACAAAGTGCAAGCGAATACTGGATAAAAAAACAGTCATCTTAAAAGTGAAAAAGCCAATGGATAGCGTTACCCATTGGCTTTTAAAATCACGTTTTAACTAAGAATTACTGACCTTTGTGCGTTGACTGCTTAGCAAGTTCAACTTTTTGGTCGTTCTGTTTATACATATTCTCGTAGCAGAAATTGGTCGCTTCGATATAGCCTTCTACGCTACCACAGTCAAAGCGCTTACCTTTGAATTTGTAGGCAAGTACACAACCAGACTTCGCTTGCTTGAGTAGTGCATCGGTGATTTGAATTTCGCCACCTTTGCCCGGTTCCGTTTGTTCAATCAGATCAAAAATATCTGGAGTCAGGATGTAGCGACCGATAATCGCGAGATTACTTGGCGCGGTACCTGGCTCTGGTTTTTCCACCATGTTATCCACGCGGAATAGGTCGTCTTTGATCATTTCGCCTGCAATCACGCCGTATTTGTGGGTTTCATTTTCAGGGACTTCTTGTACCGCAACGATAGAGCAACGGAACTGTTTATACAGTGCGACCATTTGTGCCAAGACACCTTGCTGTTCATTGACACACAAGTCATCCGCTAGAACCACGGCAAATGGTTCGTCTCCGACCAACTCTTTACCGGTTAAAATCGCGTGACCCAAGCCTTTCATTTCGCGTTGGCGAATAAAAGTAAAGTTAGCGGTTTCGATGATGTTACGAATATCAACCAGTAGCTCTTCTTTGTTAGTGCCGCGGATCTGATGCTCTAACTCGTAGTTCATGTCAAAGTGATCCATGATCGAGTGTTTACCACGACCCGTCACAATACACATACCTGTAATACCCGCTTGAATCGCTTCGTCAACGCCGTATTCGATCAGTGGCTTGTTAACGACAGGCATCATCTCTTTAGGCATTGATTTCGTTGCGGGTAGGAATCGCGTTCCGTAACCAGCTGCCGGAAATAGACACTTCTTAATCATAATCTTGCTCTATGGTGTGCTAGGGAGAAATTTTTGCCGACTCTATCATTTCTGATTCGCGACTGCATTACGTTGGTGTTATCGACCAAAAAAATGTGTGTGCAGTCGCATTGTTACTACATTTTTCAGTACGAAATAGATAGAGCAATGTCTAGGATAATATTGAGTTTTTTCACAATAAATTCTGGTTTACCCAAGCAATCGCTTTGACTCTATTTTTCACATTTAACTTTTTAAAAATCTGGTAAAGATGCGATTTCACTGTGAACTCACTGATAAACAAACTCTCTGCGATTTGCATGTTGGAAGCGCCAGTTTGTAAGCAGCGTAAAATTTGGATTTCACGAGCGGTGAGATCGATCGTTACCTGTGTCTGATGAGTTTGAAATGCGTAACGATAATAATGCAACAGTTGGCTGCTGACATGGCGTGGTAACCAGTTTTGTCCATTAATGATTTCACCTAACCCATGAGCCATAAAGCCGGTTTCTTCATTGGCATAGAACAGGCCTTTTAAATTCCCATAAGTGAGTAAATCTTCCGTTTTTAAGCGTTTTTCTACATTGAATAAAATTGTTTCGAAGTATGGGCTGGTGAGTTTAAGAGGACCTAGTTTATGGCGAATAGCACTACTTTCGTTATGGTCGAGCAGTAAAATTTTGTGTTTATCAGACTGGTATTCACGCAGCAGGCGCTCTGGGTCAATAACCGGAACCGGAAGATTGAGTTTGGTTATCGCCGCCTGAATATTAGGATGTAAAGCCTCGGGTTGAGTCGTGAGTAAGTAAATGGTGCGTGCGTAGTTGGCTCGTTGCATGATGGATTGCATACCTAATTGATATGAAATAATGCACTTAATATGGCGAAAAATACGTTTACGCGCTATGGGACAAAAGCAGTTTGCGGAGCACCTCAATAGACAAGGTAACCGATAGGTTTGTCAGCAGGTTATTTCGGTGAGGTGCTCTTAAAAACTGCTAAACAAGGAGGGTGAAATAGCTCACGATGCAATGAGAATCTGGGAATTCGATTGGTTCAGTGGGCAAAACGATGTTATCCTTGCCGACTACTTGAAATTGATAGACATGAGTTGATTACGGAGCAAAACATGGCAAGCCGTGGCGTGAACAAAGTAATTTTGATTGGTAACTTAGGCCAAGATCCTGAAGTGCGTTATATGCCAAGCGGCGGCGCAGTTGCGAATATCACTATCGCGACCTCCGAAACTTGGCGTGATAAAACCACGGGTGAGCAAAAGGAAAAAACCGAGTGGCACCGTGTGACGCTGTATGGAAAATTAGCCGAAGTGGCGGGTGAGTACCTACGCAAAGGTTCTCAAGTCTACATTGAAGGTCAACTGCAAACACGTAAGTGGCAAGATCAAAGCGGTCAAGATCGTTATTCAACTGAAGTGGTTGTACAAGGTTATAACGGCATCATGCAGATGCTGGGTGGCCGTACTCAACAAGGTGGCATGCCAGCTCAACAAGGTGGTATGAATGCACCACAGCAAGGTGGTTGGGGACAACCTCAACAGCCAGCGAAGCAGCATCAGCCAATGCAACAATCGGCACCTCAGCAGTATGCTCAGCCGCAATACAATGAGCCGCCAATGGATTTTGATGACGACATCCCATTCTAGAACAGCTATTGACGAAAAAAGCCGCGGATTCCGCGGCTTTTTTATATAGTTATCTCAATTGTTTAATGTAAACTTCTCGCCTCTGAGAAATAGATAGCGGCGCACATAAGGAACGTGGCACAAATGAGGTATACACCGACGTTAAAACTGAGCACTCGGCTTGTTGCCTTTGTGACCATGACGGTGATCAGTGCCATGTTTATTCTGTTCCTCGGTGGTACGTTGTCTTTTCAGCGTCTTGGGCAGGAATACCTTAATCATTATCTGCAAGGAATCGTCGACGTTGTCGACAAGGAGATGGAAGATCCCGATGCGGCATATTCGATGCAGCGTTGGATGCCGAAAATGTTACAGGCCGGTGGGATCATTGAAATGCAGCTTTCGTCGGAGGCTGGAACCGTCTACCGTTTCAAAGATACCGCGAACACTATTGAACCGGCACGCTTATATCAAGTTGCCTTACCTCTCAAACGTAATCCTGATTACGTGATGCATTTTAAAGCCATACCTCCATACCTCAGCTACAACTATTCGTTGCAAGCCATGTGGTCGACTACGTTAGCGGTCTTGCTGATCATCTTTTTCTTATTACGAGGCGTTAAGTGGCTGAAAGAGCAGCTTTTAGGCTCGGAATTACTGGAAGAGCGTGGAAGGATGATCTTAGCTGGCCGCGTTGAGCAACATGCGAAAGGCGATCCTAGAGAGTGGCCGTATACGGCCAGTGAAGCGTTGGATCTTCTGATTGAAGAGTTGCAGGATGCGCGCCAAGAACGTAGCCGTTTTGACACCTTTATTCGCAGCCAAACCTTTTTAGACCAATTGACTGGTACTGCAAATCGCGTGTTGTACGACAGCAAGCTTGAATCGGCATTGTTGGAAAGTGGGGCTCATGGTGGCGTTATGATGCTACGTTTGGATGATCTTGAATCCACGCGTGAAGAGAGCCCAAAACGTTTGGTTGATGAGTTTATTATCGAAGTTGGCGAGTGTTTATCCAATATCGTCCAGCGTTATCCAGACGCCATTCTTTCTCGTTACTACGATGATGTGTTTGCCTTATTCATTCCTCATCAGGGCAGCAAAGATGTGGCGCAAGTGGCAACACAAGCGATTAAGCTACTTGAGCGAATTGTGCCTCCGCAGCCGCTTGCGGAAGAAAATTGGTTCCATATTGGTGTCACCATGTATCAAGAAGGTGAGCGGCGTGGGCGCATTATTGATGAAATGGAGACCGCACTAAAAAGCGCACAACTCCAAGGTGTGAATGCGTGGAGTCGTTTCCAAAAACCTAAGCAGTTACAAGAAGACCGTGGCAGTGTGCGCTGGCGGACTCTATTTGAACAAGCTCTACGCCCTGATGCGATTTTGTTGTATCGGCAGGCTTGTTACCTTCTCAGCGCCAATGGTGAACGGGAATTTGTGCATTATGAGTTGTTTGCGCGAATTCAAGATCCACAACAAGGTATTCTTAAAGCGTCACGCTTTAGCTCAGCATTAGAAACGGTCGGCTATGAAGCCATGTTAGATCGTGCCGTGTTTGGTTCGGTCGTGAGTTTTCTTAAGCAGGCGGAGCGAATTGAACCAGTCTCGGTTAACTTACACGTTGTCCCGTTTAGTGATAAACGGTATGCTCGCTGGATTCGTAACGAATTGATGCAGATGCCTTTTTATCTTAGAAGTGCGTTATCTTTTGAATTTGCAGAAGCGCATCTGGTCAAGCATTTGGATTATATGCGCCCGATTATTCGCATGTTAGCGGGGTTAGGGTGCAAAGTCGTGGTCGGGCAGGCAGGACGAACAATCGTCAGCACTCACTATATCAAAGACTTAAAAATCAACTATCTTAAACTTCATCGGAGTTTGATTAAGAAAATTGATCAACGCTATGAAAACCAGTTGTTTGTACGCAGCTTAGTGGGTGTGTGCGGTGGTACACAAACTGAAGTGATTGCGGTAGGGGTTGAGACCGAACAAGAGTGGCAAACCTTACAAATGCTTGGTGTTAAGGGAGTGCAGGGGCGGTTGTTTGATGATGAACAACAAATGTTGCCGCCACTACCTCGCGAACAAACGAAGCTACCCCAGCGTATGTCTTTGATACCCGTCGGTAAACGTAATCGATGGAGAACCAAATAGCCGTGGTTAGAACATGAAAAAACCAAGTTGGATAGAAAAACTGTTTGCCTCTAAGGTTGCCTCTCAGCAGCTCTATGTTGTCGTGCAACCAGAAAGTTTGTACTTCACGACAGACGATCTGCCGCCGATCCCTCCTCAGTCATTAAATCAACAAAATTGGCAATCGGTGTTAGTGCAAACACTGCAAAAACACGCGATTCATGATGTGCAGATCCACCTCGTACTTCATTCTCAGCTTTATCAGGCTTATCAAATTGAGCAACCTAGCGTACCACGTGAAGAGTGGTCAGCCGCTTTGCCTTTTTTACTTAAAGATATGCTCAGTGAGAAAGTGACCGATGTGGTGGCAGATGCTCACCCACTACCGGGCAGTGGTAAAGTTCAAGCCTATGTGATCAGCAAGCGCACTATTTTGGAGCTGCAAAGCATGGCGTTAGCGGCGGGGTTAACGCTTGGCCGAATTATTCCAGAGCAAGCGATATGGGGAATGGCAGGGGGAGAACTGAGTCATTTCTTATTGTTGCATCGTAGCTTGGGTGGCAGCTTTAAGTTAGATGCTTTTGTGGAGCGCCAATGCAGCTTTCAGAGAACACTGCGTGGAATTACGGCTCCGGTAACGGATAATGCGGTGAGTGCACTGCAATTAGATAGCTTGGCGTTGGAATTACAACGCTCGATTGATTATCTCTCCGCTCAGTTAAAAGGTGGTTCTTTACAGCAACTTAAAGTGTGTTGTGATGGAGAAGATAGAGAAGCACTGATTGAAGGACTGAATGCACGGTTAAGTGTCCGAGCTTCAGGATTGGATGGTAATGCTGTCCTTTCCTGTGGTGAGCAATTGGCGCGTTATGTGCGTAATGTGTCGCAAGAAACCATCAATTTTTATCCTGACCATTTAAAGCCCAAACAAGACAAATTCACATTAACCAACCTATTACTGATCTGGTTAGCGTTAAGTGCCATGCTGTTGCTAGGGTATGCAGGCGTTGGTTATCAAAATATGGTGAGCGATCAACAACTGCAACAGCTGCAGGATCAGAACCAAACGTTGACAGTGCAAGCCACGAACCTGCGTCAGCAAGCTGCCAATCATCTGCCCTCGGCAGGAAAATTAGCGGCGATTGAGCGTTTGAAAAAAGAAATTGTGGCTAAACAGGAAGCCAAACAGGCGATTGGTCAGTTTGATGCAGCACAGCAAACTGGGTATTCCGGCGTTTTAAATTCATTGGCACAGTTAGCGCGCAGTGATATCTCGTTAAGCAGTATTACCTTGGATGCGCTTCAGTTGAACGTACAAGGGTTGGCACGTGATCCCGCGGCGATTCCAAACTGGATAAATCAGTTCAAACAAGAGCTGCATTTGATGGGCCGAAGCTTCGAGCAACTGAAAATCGGTCGCAATGATCAGGATATGATCACCTTTGAATTGAATACCCAGCGAGGGAATCTGAAATGAGATCACGTTGGCAAACGATGGAAAAACAGTTTTCCGCGCTTTCACCGCGTGAAAAAGGGTTGATTGCGCTTTGTGGTGTCGTGGTGGTGGTGCTGTCATTGTGGGTGGGGTTGATTGAGCCTGCATTGAAGCAAAGTGAAGCGCGCCAATTACAAGTTCAAACCTTGACTTCTAGCAATCAGGTGTTGCAAGGAGAAATCATGGCGTTGCAAGCAAAGCTCGCAAGGAACCCAGATCAGGAATTGGATGTTGAGTTATCACAGTTGACGCTACAAAGTCAGGAAATCTCATTGCAATTGGCTGAGCAGATCACGGCGATGGTGGCACCTTCAGAGATGCCGAATTTATTGGAAAATGTACTCAGACAGGGTCAACAACTGAAATTGGTATCGCTAGAGTCCTTGCCTGCTGAACCTATCGTGCGTTCGAAAGAAACCAATGTGGAATCGGAATATTATTTGCATCCAGTACGAATGGAGTTTACGGGATCTTACTTCGCCATTCGTGACTATTTGCAAACCTTAGAAGCGTTACCTGTGAAATATTATTGGCGCCGTTTTCAGTATCAAGTGGAAAACTACCCACAGGCTCGGGTGATCCTAGAAGTCTATACTTTGGGCAGTCGAGAGGAGTTTATCGGTGGTTAAATATGCAGCGCTGTTGGCGCTAATCATCGCAACGCACAGTTACGCTAATGTTGACCCAACCGCCCCTTTAGGGTGGGAAAATCCAACAAAAAACGAGCAAAAAACAACACCAACTTACCCTGTGCCAGCCCTACAAAGTATTGTGTGTGCGGAGGGTAAGAGCTGTTATGCGATTATCGAACAAACCGTGGTAGCGCAAGGGGATGTGGTGAATGGCTATCGTGTTACAGCCATCCATCCCGATCAGGTGAAACTCACCCGAGCAGGGAAAGAGTGGCGGTTGGCACTCTTTGCGCTCGATATAAAACAATAAGGTAACAAAGTCTTATGCGTAAAATCGTACTCGCGTCAGTGGTCGCCTCTTTAGTGGGATGCTCAATGGGACACCGTGATCCGGTGGAGGCCAAACAAGCACTCAACCAAGCCATTAACGAGAAGAGCAGTCGCCAGATTGACCAATTACCGCCGTCAGTGGAAGCGGATTTGATGCCCGATATGGACACGCTTACCGCTAGTGAGCCTAAAACCTTGCAGCGTTTTCGCATTCAAGCCAAAGAGGTTGAGGCCAAAGCCTTTTTTACTAGCTTGGTGCAGGGAACCGAATACAGCGCCGCGCTTCATCCTGCGGTGACTGGGCGCATTACACTGAATCTCACGGATGTCACTTTGGATGAAGCACTTAACGTTGTCCGTGATTTGTATGGCTTTGATATCGTTAAAGAAGGAAAAGTCATTCAAGTGTATCCAGCAGGGCTTCGTACGGTAACGATTCCGGTCGACTACTTGCAATTTAAGCGTACTGGGCGCTCTTTAACCGCGATTACGACAGGAACGATCACCAATACCGATACTCAAAATAGCTCTAGTAGTACCAGTAACAGTTCGAGCAACTCGTCAAATAGCAGCAGTTCTAGCAACAACCCAACGGCTCGTGGTGGTACGGAGATTGAAACGACCAACGAAAGTGATTTCTGGCCTCAACTGGAAAAAGCCGTGGCTCAGTTGCTTGGAAACAGTGGTGGGCAAACGGTCGTGGCGAACCCACAAGCGGGAGTGCTGACCTTGCGCGCTTACCCTGATGAAATTCGTCAGGTTACCGAGTTTTTAGGTATTTCTCAGCAGCGCATGCAGCGCCAAGTTATCTTGGAAGCCAAAATTCTTGAAGTCACACTCAGTGATGGCTATGAACAAGGGATTAATTGGAGTAAAGCTTTCTCCGCAAATGGAACCAATTACCAGATCGGTACCGGAACGATCGCTCAAGACACCAATGGCAATCCAATCAGCTCTATTTTACCGGGACTCGATGCGATAGGTACTCTATTGGGAGGCCAATCGAATGTGGTGGTTTCTAGCGGCAGTTTTGAGGCCGTATTGAGCTTTATGTCCACGCAGGGCGACTTAAATGTGCTCTCAAGCCCACGCGTAACCGCATCCAATAACCAGAAAGCGGTGATTAAAGTCGGTACCGATGAATATTATGTAACGGATTTATCGAGTGTCGTGGGGACTGGCGATAACGCGCAAGCCTCCCCCGATATTACTTTGACCCCGTTTTTCTCGGGTATTTCATTAGATGTGACCCCGCAAATTGACGATAAAGGGAATGTGTTACTGCATGTTCACCCAGCGGTTATCGAAGTGGAACAACAGACCAAGCGCATCACCTACAATAGCCAGCAAATAGAGCTGCCGTTAGCGAGAAGCTCGATCCGGGAGTCAGATTCAGTGATCCGAGCGAAAGATGGTGATGTGGTAGTGATCGGTGGTTTGATGAAGTCCAATACGGTGGATCGGGTTGCCAAAGTGCCATTTCTTGGGGATGTTCCGGGGTTAGGTCATCTGTTTCGTAACACCTCTAAACAGACTCAAAAAACAGAGCTGGTGATTTTGCTCAAACCGACGGTGGTTGGTGTGAATACGTGGCAAAAAGAGTTGGAGCGTTCACGTAGCTTGTTGCAAGACTGGTTCCCTGAAAACAAGTAACTCTATGTATCTATCGCACTTTGGTCTGGAGCAGCTTCCTTTTCACCTAACCCCAGATACCGAATTGTTTCTGGGGTTAGCACCACATTTTGAGGCGATTCAAACCTTAAGTGCGGCAATAGAAATGGGAGAGGGAGTGACAAAGCTGACCGGCGAAGTGGGGACTGGGAAAACCATGGTGTGCCGGATGTTGCTTACTCACCTTGGTGATGAGGTGGCACTGATTTATCTGCCCAATCCCATGCTCAGTGGCGAAGAATTACGGCAGGCGGTGGCAGCAGAATTGCAGCTTGAAGTGGTTTCGGCGGTGCGAATTGTTGAGCAAATCCAGACTCGGTTGATTGAGCTGCATCAGCAAGGCAAACGCATTGTCGCTTTGGTGGATGAAGCACAGGCACTTTCTGATGAGGCGTTAGAAACGCTGAGACTATTTGGTAACTTGGAAACCGAGCAAACCAAGCTGTTACAGATTGTTCTTATTGGGCAACCTGAATTAGATGTTAGGTTAGCACAACATCATCTACGCCAATTTCGGCAGCGGATCACCTTTAATGCGCATTTACGCCCACTGAATCAAGCCGAGACCGAAGTGTACATTGAGAGTCGTTTAAACAAAGCGAAAGCACCTTATCCCCTGTTTAATCCAGCGCTGAAAAAAGCTGTATGGCGGGCATCACAAGGGACCCCGCGTTTGATCAACCAAATTTGTCATAAGGCTTTGTTACTGGCTTGGCACGAACAAAGCCCATTGATTAATCAGCATCACCTGTTTGCCGCGATTCATGATACCTATGACAGCTGCAAACCCAGATTTAAAACCCCAGTATTGTGGGGATGGAGTAAGCCATGAGTGCGGTGAATCAAGCATTGGCCAAAAGCGCCAAACCCAATCACTCTCGTCTATCGAGCATTGAACGGATTGAGGTTGCTCCTTCTAAAGCACGTCCTGCTTGGCTATGGGCGGTGTTGGGCTTCGGTATCAGTTTAGCCGTTGGTGGTTGGTCAGTCTCTTTACAAGCCCCTGCCGTATCTCAAACGGCAACCACTATGGTGGTGCAGGAGGATCTCCCATCCCCAACGCAAAAAACGACGCAGCAAGCCGTTGCCTTATATACCGCTCCTAGCAAAAGTGAGCTGGTCGCACAGGTGCAAGCCAAACCGCGACCGATCGCTCAGCTTGAAACGACGTTGACGACTTCTAAACCGGATCCTGAGTTGACCTTGGCGGCTAATGTTCAAGCGCCAGTCTCCACCTTCGAGGAGGAAGTCCTCCCGGCAACTCAACCAGTGATGATTGTGGAACAAGTGGCACTTACGCCAGAGCAACTGGCACAAAAAGCCTTACAACGAGCACAAAAAGCCATGGAAAGTAACGATTTCCAAACTGCTGTGAATGCTTATGGCGAAGCCCTACGCTATACCCCTGAGGATGAATCCACCCGACAAAAACTGGCTGCACTTTATTATGGCAAGGGGGATGGGAGAAAAGCGTTTGATTTGATGCAAGCGGGGATTGAACGTAATCCGGATGGGGAAGTGTTGCGTCTCGCGCTTGCCAAGTTATTGGCTAGAGAAAAGCAAGATGTTGCCGCGTTAGTGCCGTTAGCCTATTTGCCCCACCAGCCCACCGTCGAATACTTATCGCTACGTGCAGCGTTGGCGCAAAAGACTAAGCAAGATGAGATGGCCTTACAAAGCTATCAGCAGTTGACTGAAAAAGAGCCCAATAACGGTCGTTGGTGGCTCGGATTGGCCATTCAGCAAGAGCGTGCGCTGCAATGGGCTGCTGCACAGCAGGCGTATCAGCAAGCTTTGAATAACGTTGGGCTCTCTAGCCAATCCCAAGCCTTTATCCAGCAGCGCTTGCAATTACTGACCAGTTTACAGGAGACACAAAGTGCCAATTAATAAACTGCGTAAACGTCTGGGTGACTTGTTGGTTGAAGAAGGTATCGTCAGTGAGACACAACTTGAGCAAGCTCTGAATACTCAGAAAAATACAGGGCGTCGCTTAGGAGATACTTTGATTTCATTAGGCTTTCTCAGTGAAAGCCAACTGCTAAACTTTTTGGCGCAGCAGCTCGGTTTGCCAGTAATTGATCTGAGCCGAGCGAATGTGGATATCGATGCTGTCCCGTTATTGCCGGAAGTCCACGCTCGCCGTTTGCGAGCCTTAGTGATTGGACGCACTGGAGATACGTTGCGTATCGCGATGAGCGATCCTGCGGATCTTTTCGCGCAAGAAGCGCTGCTTAACCAACTGCCAGAGTATGGTTTTGAGTTTGTGATTGCGCCCGAAAAGCAGCTAGTAGATGGTTTTGATCGCTACTATCGCCGCACCAAAGAAATTGTTTCGTTTGCCGAACAGCTACACGCCGAACACAAAACCAACGATACCTTCGATTTTGAGATCACCGATTCAGACAGTGATGAAGTGACGGTGGTTAAGCTGATTAATTCGTTGTTTGAAGATGCGATTCAGGTCGGAGCTTCAGATATTCATATCGAACCCGATGCCAACGTATTGCGCTTGCGCCAGCGGATCGATGGCGTATTGCATGAAACCTTATTGCATGAAGTGAATATCGCTTCTGCCTTGGTGCTGCGTTTAAAACTGATGGCGAATCTAGATATTTCGGAAAAACGCATGCCGCAAGATGGTCGATTTAACATTCGTGTCAAAGGCCAGTCGGTTGATATCCGGATGTCAACGATGCCGATCCAACATGGCGAATCGGTGGTGATGCGCTTGCTTAACCAATCTACAGGCGTTCGTAAATTAGAAGAATCCGGAATCCCACCCCATTTATTAGTTCGCCTTCGTCAGCAACTTAAACGCCCACATGGCATGATTTTAGTTACCGGCCCAACCGGCTCGGGAAAAACCACCACCTTGTATGGTGCATTGAGTGAGCTCAATACGTCCGGTAAAAAAATCATCACCGCTGAAGATCCGGTCGAATATCGTATTTCTCGGGTTAACCAAGTGCAGGTGAATCCTAAAATTAACCTCGATTTTTCCACCTTACTACGAACTTTCTTGCGGCAAGACCCCGACATCATTCTGGTAGGGGAGATGCGCGACCAGGAAACGGTGGAAATCGGCTTGCGGGCGGCATTAACGGGCCACTTAGTATTGAGCACCTTACACACCAATGATGCCGTGGACAGTGCACTGCGTTTGATTGATATGGGGGCGCCGGGTTATCTGGTGGCGAGTGCGGTACGTGCCGTGGTCGCGCAGCGCTTGGTGCGTAAAGTTTGCCCAGATTGCAGTGGGGTTGATGATGTTGATGAAGCGCGACGTCAATGGTTAGCTACCCGCTTTCCTAACCAAGTTAAGGCTCCGTTTGCTCGTGGACGAGGCTGCCAAAACTGCAACTTGACCGGTTATCGTGGTCGGATCGGGGTATTTGAAATGCTCGAACTCGATCAACCTATGATGGACTGTTTACGCGCCAATGATGCTGTTGCATTCTCCAAAGCAGCACGCAGTAATTCAGAATATAAACCGTTGCTTGCCTCTGCGATGGAGTTGGCGTTGCAAGGGGTTGTGAGCCTTGATGAAGTCATGTCGTTGGGTGAAGGTGACTCCTCCGGTCTTGTTGAACCGATTTATCTGTAGGAGTAAGCATGGCGACTTTTTATTATCAGGGGCGTAATGCGGATGGCAGTAAAGCCTCCGGATTGGTCGAGGCTGCGAGCGAAGAGCTGGCCGCTGATATGTTGCTCAATAAAGGTATCGTGCCGATATCTATCACCCAGGGTGGTTCCTCGAAAAGTAGTTGGAATATCAACTGGCAAGCTTGGTTGACCCCATCTGTCCCCTTAGAAGTCTTGGTGATTTTTTGCCGACAGATGTTTAGCCTGACCAAGGCTGGAGTTCCCTTGTTGCGTTCAATGCGCGGTTTAACCCAAAATTGTCATAATAAACAACTGAAAGCGGCGTTAGAGTCTGTGTGTAACGAGTTGACCAATGGGCGCAATCTCTCCGCTTCGATGCAGATGTATCCCGGGGTATTTAGCCCATTATTTGTTTCCATGATTCAGGTTGGCGAGAACACGGGGCGTTTAGATCAGGCATTATTACAGCTGGCTAATTATTACGAACAAGAAGTTGAAACGCGCAAGCGGATAAAAACGGCAATGCGTTATCCTACTTTTGTGATCAGCTTTGTCGTAATGGCGATGTTTATTCTCAACGTTAAAGTGATCCCGCAATTTACCAGCATGTTCAGTCGTTTTGGGGTCGATTTGCCATTACCTACCCGTATTTTGATAGCTACTTCCGATTTTTTTGTGAACTACTGGGGCTTGCTACTCGGGGTAATGGTGGGCTTATTTTTTGCATTTCGGGCGTGGATAAACACCACTGATGGGCGGATCACGTGGGATCATTTACGTCTACGTATGCCGATTGTCGGTAGCATAGTGAACCGTGCTCAGTTATCTCGCTTTTCTCGGACATTTTCGCTAATGCTTTCGGCCGGCGTGCCGCTCAACCAATCTTTAGCGCTTTCTGCTGAGGCGATTGATAATAAATTTCTTGAGCAGCGCATTTTGGAAATGAAAAGCCAGATTGAATCGGGTGTTGCCATTTCGACCACAGCAGTGAATGCGGCAATTTTTACGCCTTTAGTCATCCAAATGATCAGTGTGGGGGAAGAAACTGGGCGAATCGATGAGCTTTTATTAGAAGTCTCAGATTTTTATGACCGAGAAGTGGATTATGATTTAAAAACCCTCACTGCACGTATTGAGCCTATTCTACTGGTATTTGTTGCTGGAATGGTATTGGTGTTGGCTCTGGGTATCTTCCTGCCGATGTGGGGCATGATGGATGCCATTAAAGGCCGCTAATGAAAAAAGGTTTTGAGCGTGCTCGTTTTGCGGTTTGGCTGCTGTTAGTGTTGGTTCTGATTAGCGCTCTTTTTTCGGTTTGGCGTTCCATGTCGCGAGAAACGATGCAGACCGCAATCGAGGTGACCAAGCAACGTATGGCAGAGCGCGCTAACATCTACAGGCAAGAATGGGTGTTGCAAGGTCGTCCAGAACAACTACGATTTGAACAGGATCGGGTTTTTATGCAGAACGGGTGGGTTTTTCCCAAGTTCGATCAAGGAGTTGACTGTGAAAAAGTGTTACTTTTGCTCTATCCTGATCGTAAGGTGCTCGACTGGTTACCTAAAGTGACTAGTATTAATTTAACCAATGGTTATCGTTGCGACTATCAATATAGCGAGATAGCTCAGATTGAAGTGGAATTGAAAGACCGTTTTTTTGCAGTGAATGTCAGATTTCTGATGTAAGAATTTTCTGACACTTTGGCGACATCAAAGCCACAAAACGGCGTATAATGCACGGCATACGTTAGGTAAGTGAGTAAAATATATGAAAAAAATGCAGCAAGGCTTTTCGTTGGTTGAATTAGTGATTGTCATCGTAGTCGTTGGGCTGCTTGCGGTTGCCGCGTTGCCCCGTTTTCTCGATGTGACTGATGAAGCGAAAAAAGCCAGCATTGAAGGCGTTGCTGGGGGCTTTGCCACTGGGGTACTTTCCGCGCGAGCACAATGGGAAGCGCAAGCCAGACCCACCGCCAATCAGTACCCGTCAATCAACTATGATGGTGTGGATTTCTGGTTAACTACGTCAGATACCAGCGGGTATCGTGATGGTTACCCTTTAGGGCTGAACACGGATAACACGACTTACCCTTCAAGTATTTCTGATCAAGCTTGTATTGATTTGATGGAGAATTTACTACAAAACCCACCGCAAGTCGGCACGGTGACACAAGCCGCTAGCAGTTCAGATTATAAATATTCGGCGAAAGCCGATACGGGCGCAGCCACCTGTACTTATGTGCAGAATGAAAAAGGCAGCCAACATGAGTTTGTTTATGAAGTCAAAACTGGTCGCGTGACCGTTACCTTGCAGTAATTCTGCGTATTCACATTGAAAGAGAGAAAGTAATAATGAAAAGACAAGGCGGTTTTACCCTGATTGAATTGGTCGTGGTGATTGTCATTCTCGGTATTTTGGCAGTGACGGCAGCTCCTCGTTTCTTAAACCTGCAAAATGATGCGCGCCAAGCATCACTGCAAGGTCTAAAAGGTGCAATTGATGGGGCGGCAGGTATTGTGTATGGCAAGGCTGCTATCGAAGGTAAAGATACTATAGCGAAAACCGTATCCCCAGCTCCTGCGACTGCTGAAGGTATCACCATACATTATGGTTATCCAACAGCTGACGCTAATGGTATAGGTAAGGCGGTTGTTGGAATAAGTACAGATTGGACAAGTAATCCGTCTGCAGCATCTGGAACAATGCAATACTCGTTCAAAGGTAATACTAAATGGCTTACTGATTCAACAGGTTGTAACGTTACTTATACAGAGGCTGCTAATAGCGCATCAGCGCCGACAACTAATGTATATACCAGCGGTTGTTAACAAAAAGGCCAGCTTGTCTGGCCTTTGTTCTCTAACGATTTGAGCTAAATTTATTCGCCATGCGGCAAAGCAGGATGGAATTCCCTCAGGGTAAGACACAAGGTTTTACCCTAATCGAACTGGTAGTGGTGATTATCCTACTAGGGATACTCTCTGCTTATGCGGCAAGCCGTTTTCTTGGTCCGTCTTCTTTTGCAGTCATTACGACACAAAGCGAAGTACTGGCATCATTACGTTTAACTCAAAGCCGCGCGATGCAGCGAACAGGCTACTGCAATCGTTGGTTACTGACGAGCACGGCCGCCATTCAAGTTTCTCCGCAGGCTATGCAAGATAATTGCCTCACTACCTCTCCCAGTAATACCTCAGATCCTTCGATGGTCGATGCCGCCGCCAGCGGTGTCAGCCTTTCTTTGAGTGGGAGTGGTGGTCAATCTTTTCTGGATTTTGACCGTTTAGGTCGCGCCACTCAATGTGTTGCTACAGGTTGTGTTGTGCGCATCCGTAGTGCGACGAATAACGACGTCCGCCAAGTCTGCGTGAACACCGAAGGGTATATCTATGCCTGTTAACTCTCCCAACCTATCACGTGGTTTTACGCTGATTGAAATGGTGATCGTCATTGTGGTGCTCGGAATCGCTTTGGTTGGCGTGACGACGGCACTGTACCCGCGATCCAAACAAACGGCAGAACAAGTGATGGCGGTTAAAGCCGCAGAGTTAGGCCGAGCGGTGTTGGATGAGATTCTTGGTCGGCAGTTTGATGAACACTCAGGGCCTAACGGTGGCTTACCGGAGTGCGTGATTGTTGCTGTGTCCGGTCGTCAAGATTGCACCGCTCCCTCTGCACTTGGCAAAGAGGGCATACTGAGTAATACCGAATACAACGATGTCGATGATTACATTACGTCGACTCCCATTTCTGTCATCGATGTATTGGGGAATGATCTTTCGAGCGAATATCAACGCTTTTCTGTCGCCATTCAAGTGTTTTATGAGGCGGATAATAGCGGGCAGTTTTCCGCGACGCCTGCTTCGGTGGCGACCCACTATAAGCGGATTGCGATTGTGATTTATGATCCGCAAGGTAATGCCTATCCATTTGCTGCCATAAAAGGGAACTACTGATGAGTCGTGGTTTTACCCTGATTGAAATGGTGATCACCATTATTTTACTCGGCATCGTTGGTTTGTTCTTAGGTAATATTCTAGGGCAAGCGATGGGGATTTATGCCGATACCTCAGCGCGCGAAGCGCTCATTCAGCAAGGTCGATTTATCACAGAGCGTATGAGCCGAGAATTGCGTGAAGCCGTTCCCAATAGTGTGATGGTTGCCAACGGCTGTATTGAATTTCTACCGATTGTGAATAGTGCGATCTATCAATCTTTTCCTACGACCAGTATTAATCAATTTCGTTTATTGCCCGTGAATAAACAAATTAACGCGGGAGAGCGTTTGGTGATTTCTCCTCTGTCGGCACAAGATCTGCGAGAAGCATTGTTACCAGCGGCTGGGCAAATTGCGGAAGTAGCGAGTGCAGTGGATTTTTCAGACCCTTTGAAGATGGTCAACGTTCCTTTAGTGCAATCCACCTTGTTTACTCGCCAGTCACCAGCTAATCGCGCGTATTTTTACCAGTCACCTATCGCCTATTGTTATGAGGAAGGCAGCCGTATATACCGTTATGCCAATTATGCGTTAAACCGAACATTATTGGCTCCAGCTTATTTAGGCAACGAACGGGTGTTAATGGCAGAAAATTTAAGTGCGGCAAATTTTGCTGTGCTGCCTGCCCAGTTGCAGCGCAATGGACTCATTAAAATAGAACTCACCTTTGCCGCTCAAGGCGAAACAGTAAGGTTTGATCATGATGCCTTGGTCTACAATACGCCGTAAGCATCAGGGCAATGCCTTGATTCTGGTGGTTTTTCTTATCGTTGTTGTTGGGGTTGTCGCGCTGGTGGCTAACCGAAATCAAGAGCGTAATAGCCAACAACTGGTGTCTATGGTGCTTGGTACTCGTGCAGAAATGGCCGCGCGTTCAGCACTCAATATCGAATTGAGCCGTTTTTATCAAACCACCACAGAAGGCAGTTGCCACACTAATGCCCAGCAAAACATGGACTTTGATGGGCAAGGGTTATCTCAGTGCGAAGCCAGTGTTATATGCAATAATTTAGGTATGTTAGACAGTGGTGAACAGGTTTATCAGTTAAAAGCGTCAGGTCGTTGCCAAGTAGGAGACTGGACACTACAACGCGTTGTTGAAGTAGGAGTAAGAAGTGAAAATTAAACTATACACGTTGTTGTTACTCTTATTCGCTTACTCAATACCTGCGTTTGCCGTACCTTTGTGTTCCGATATTTTTACCGATCCACCAAGCCAAAATCACTCTCCTAATGGGCTAGTTCCGCCCTCTAATTTACCGAGTTTGGGGAATCTAAACTGCAATGGGAGTAATTGTGGCGTCTGGGGACCCGGGGACTACCAATACAACTCAGGCACGCTATCAGGCTATGCGGTTTCGGTGGCTTCTGGCAAAACTGCGCGCTTATATTTCAATACACTCACGATTAGTGATAACACCTATCTCAATACCTCTGGTGATGCAGAAAACCTGATTATTTATGTTTCTGGTTCATTAGTGCTGAATGGCAATTTACATATCAACGGAATTTTGTATGTCACGGGTTCGGTAACGATTTCTGCCAATTCCACTATTACGGGCGCCATTGCGACGGGTGGTGGACTCGCTAATTCAGGAAGCACAGTCGTGGATCTTGAGGCGGTGGAGCTTGCCGACTTCAATGGTATGTGTCAAAGCGATAAGTTAGTTGCGCGCTATCATCTGGATGAGTCGGCATGGGCCGGTAATACTGGAGAAGTGAAGAATACGGTAGCGAATGCTTTGCACGGTGTGGCGGTTAACGGGGCGAATACTGCCAATCAAACACCAGCCTTGCCGGCTGATATCGATTCAAACGGGACATGTGGTTACGGTGTTTTTAATCAGTCCCAAGCGCAGTACGTGAATATTCCGAATGACTCGGCATTGAATTTTAAAGATGCGTTTACGATTTCAGCTTGGGTCTATCCCAAGAGTTATCCTAATTCCGATCTTATGACGATTGTTTCTAAAGATGGTAACTATGAATTTCACTTAGATAGCCAAGGTCGCGTGTATTGGTATTGGGAAAGAGATACCGGAGCGGCTTTAACGCTCACCTCCACGTCATCCATCCCTCGCAATCAGTGGTCACACATTACGATTCGTTATGACCGTTATCGCGGCAGTGAGCGGCAAGCTATTTTTATTAATGGCCAGCTGAATAAATCCTCGAACACGAATTATGCACTGTTGAACAATAACTTTCCGTTGCAAATAGGAACGGATCTAAGTTCTGCTTCACGGGCGTTTAATGGGTATATTGATGAGCTGTCGATATACGGCTCTGGCTTATCTAATTCAAAAATTGCACAGCTTGCTCAACTCCGCCATTCTTGTCAGCAATCTGGTTTACAGTGTTTTTCGGACGATTTTTCTTCACCTAGCCTTAGCGATCAATGGCGGGTCTTTAAAAGTAGTGGAAACTTTACCCCTTCGATTGTGAGTCAACGTTTACGTCTCACCGAGGCGAAGGTAAATCAAGCTACGGCCTCCACATTCCAGCGTATCTTCCCTGCCGCAGGAAACCGCGTCGAGCTTGAGTTCGATTATTTTGCGCATGGCGGAAATGGTGCGGATGGTATAGCGATTGTGTTCTCTGATGCTCAAGTTACCCCACAAGTAGGGGCTTTTGGGGGACCGCTTGGCTACGGCTATAAGACTAATGAGCAAAAGCCCGGCTTTGCGGGTGGATGGCTAGGTATTGGCTTAGACGAATACGGAAACTACTCGATCGAAGGGGGAGGGAATGGCCCAGGGGCGAGACGCCAATCGGTTGTTTTGCGTGGTTCAGGAACGGGCTATTCTGGATACAATTATTTGGCAGGGACGTGTTCAAATGGAACCGCGATGAATCCGAATGGTACTTGTTTGAGCCCCGCTGTTGATGGGACGAATGGTAGTCCTCAGCACCGTTATCAGATCGTTATTGACTCAACACAGGCGTCAACCTCGATGGTGACGGTAAGGCGTAAAATTGGCACTGGTGCTTGGAGTAACTTGATTGGCCCCTTGAATGTGATGAACTTTCAGGGACAGGAATCTGTCCCCAACGAGTTGATCATGTCCATCACTGGTTCCACGGGGTCTTACACTAACTATCATGAAATTGATAACTTCCAAGTGTGTGCGCTTAATTCAAGACCCGTGGGCGAACAAATTAACCATTTTCGACTGGTATTGCCAAGTCGTGGGCTTACATGTAGTGCCAGTGATGTGGCGATTCAAGCCTGTGCAAATGCCACCTGTAGCTCGTTATTTACTGACCCAGTCAGCGCGAATTTAGTTCCAGCCTCAACACCGAATGCAGATGGTGGATGGGTTGGCGGGTATAACGCATCACTGACTAACGGTGTGGGCACCAAACAGCTGCGCCGTAATACCGCGGGGCGAGTCACTGTCGATATCTCGGGCTCAACCCCTACGGCACAGGCTTATAATGAAAACTTGTGTAGCCGAACAGGGGCTGCGGGTTCCTTTTCAAAAAGTAACTGCTACATCGACTTCGCCGACAGCGGCTTGATTGTTGATGTGCCGAATGCTTATGCCAACCAAACGGTCACAGGTACCCTAAAAGCGGTGCGTAAAGACAACATTTCGCAGCAATGCTTACCCAGTTTTCAGAATGTGCAGAAATCCGTTGCTTTTTGGAGTGATTATTTAAATCCAAGCAGTGGTAGCTCCGGATTTAATGCTTTGTCGGTGGGGGTGAATGGAACGAATGTGGGACAAAGTGCCAATAATGCTCAGCCAATTAATCTGACTTTTGACCAAAATGGTACAGCGGCATTCACGGTTTCCTATCGTGAAGCGGGGAATGTGGCTTTAAATGCTCGTTTCACTGGCAGTGGTGATGAGCAAGATCTGCTTCTCGAAGGGCAAGATAGTTTTATTCGTGTCCCTAAGGCATTGGTTTTGAGTGCAAAAAGTTTTTATAACAGTGATGGCAAATGCGCTGCAGCGGATATGAGTTGTAATGTTTTTGCGAGAGCGGATGAATACTTTGATCTGAATGTCCGAGCGGTTGCCGCTGAGCCGGTTGAAGATAATGACTTCGCTAATAATTTAACGGTTAACAACTACCAGCAGCAAAATCTCACCCTGCAACATACGCTCGTGCAACCGGCAACGGGTGTGGCCGGCAATATCGGTACAGAAAGTTATGATCATGAGATTGGTGCGATGACGACAGTGGCACAAAAAGTGAGTGAAGTCGGAGTGTTTGATTTCTCTTTGGTTGCACCCACCCATTATCTTGGCCTGGATTTAGCGAGTGCCAATCTACCGATTGCCGTTGTATCAACAGGTTCCATTGGTCGCTTTATTCCTGCTTACTTTGCGATATCGCCGATGACAGTGACCTTAGATGCGGCATGTAAAACCGGCAATGCCTTTAGTTATCTCGGTCAGCCGTTCGAGTATTCCAATAGTCCGGGACTCTATTTACAGCCTAAATCCGCCAATAATGCGGATACGCAAAACTATCTCATCGACCCTTGGTGGCGTTATAACAATCAATGGAATGGTCGCACTTACAGTGATAGCGCAAACGGTGTGAATCTTGGTTTCGATAATCTGCAGACTTCGCCCATCAGCAGACAGGCATCAAACAACAGTGGCATTGTCTTAAATGGTGAAAGGGTGTGGTATCAAAAACCGTTACAACCTAAACCTGTGTTTAATGCAGCGTTTGATTTGACTTTGAATGCCTCTAACTTAACGGATCAGGATGGGGTTTGTTACCGACAAAATGCGTCATCCCCTTGTTTGGGATATACGTTTTCACACATTGATGGAGCCATGCCGCTGTATTGGGGTAAATTGGTCATTCAAGATGTGTATGGGCCAGAGACTCAAGCCTTAGAGCAACCCATGTATGTCGAACATTTCACCAACAATGGTTTTGTTCGTACGATTGAGGACAGTTGCACCGCACTGCCTGCGATCACAGGCTTTACCTTACAATCGGATCCTAATAACAACGGTTATACCGTGTTGACCACTGGTGTTGCGGTTCCTCCCCAAGTCTTGGCTGAGCATTCGGCGGCTAATTTAAGTTCAGGTAAGCGCGCTATCCGCTTTAGTGCGCCGGGAGCGGGTGCTCGTGGGGTGATTGACTCGGTGTTGGATCTCAATGCGCACAACTTACTGTGGCTCGCTGAAGACAAAGATGGTGACGGCAGCTTTGATCAAACCACCCAAGGTCGAGTGCAATTTGGTTTGTACCGTGGCAGTGATCGGGTGATCTGGTGGCGCGAATCAAATTAATGACTAAGCACTCAATGGATCCAGATTTCTCTCATTCCGTTAGAGAACTGTTAGAAATTGCGTGTTTCAGTCCATGTTTATGGATCAACGCCTTGCTGTGATGGCAAGGCATTGGTACATTTAGTGCAATTTTCCTTTTCTCATTTCTTGCAGGACGAACGAAGAATATGTTCAAAAAACTTCGTGGCATGTTTTCTAACGACCTATCGATCGATTTAGGTACCGCCAACACACTTATTTATGTCAAAGGACAGGGAATTGTTCTTGATGAACCTTCTGTTGTTGCAATTCGTCAGGACAAAGGCCGTGGCGGTAAAACCGTTGCAGCGGTTGGCCATGCCGCAAAACAGATGCTCGGTAGAACCCCTGGTAATATTTCTGCGATTCGCCCAATGAAAGATGGTGTGATCGCAGATTTCTATGTCACAGAAAAAATGCTGCAGCATTTTATTCGCCAAGTGCACGACAACAGCGTGTTAAAGCCAAGCCCACGCGTACTGGTGTGTGTGCCTTGTGGTTCAACCCAAGTTGAACGTCGTGCGATCCGTGAATCGGCACTGGGTGCGGGCGCTCGTGAGGTTTACTTGATTGATGAGCCAATGGCGGCTGCGATTGGTGCAGGTCTGCGCGTTTCTGAGCCAACCGGTTCAATGGTGATTGATATCGGTGGTGGTACAACGGAAGTGGCGGTGATCTCGCTCAATGGCGTGGTTTACTCTTCTTCTGTGCGTATCGGTGGTGACCGCTTTGATGAAGCGATCATTAATTATGTGCGCCGTAACTACGGCAGCTTGATTGGTGAAGCGACGGCAGAAAAGATCAAACACGAAATCGGCTCCGCTTACCCAGGTGATGACGTGCAAGAGATTGAAGTACGTGGTCGTAACCTAGCAGAAGGTGTGCCGCGCAGTTTCACGTTGAACTCGAACGAAATCCTTGAAGCACTGCAAGAGCCGCTGACGGGTATCGTATCTGCAGTGATGGTTGCATTGGAACAGTGTCCACCAGAGCTCGCATCTGACATCTCTGAAAACGGTATGGTTCTCACTGGCGGTGGTGCACTGCTGAAAGATCTGGATCGTCTGCTGATGGAAGAAACCGGTATCCCAGTGGTGATCGCCGATGATCCACTAACTTGTGTGGCTCGTGGCGGTGGTAAAGCCCTAGAAATGATCGACATGCACGGTGGCGATCTGTTTAGCGAAGAATAAACCGTAGTGTCGTGCCTCATGCATGGCATTTTGCTCAGCGCTAGGATGGTTATTGGATGAAACCTATCTTTGGTCGAGGACCTTCTCTGCAGCTGCGGCTATTTTTTGCGGTTATGCTATCAGCCAGCCTTATGCTGGCTGATAGTCGTTTAGGTGCATTCTCACATGTACGCTTTCTGCTCAATAGTCTGGTTGCGCCTATTCAGTACGCAGCGGATCTGCCGCGCGTACTGTTTGACGATTTTTATGACAGCATCAGCTCCCACCAGCAGTTACGGGAAAATAACCAACTGCTCAAGCGGGAAGTGCTGACGCTAAAAAGTAATTTGCTACTGCTTGAACAGTACAAAGAAGAAAACCAACGGTTTCGTAAGTTACTCGGTTCCTCCTTTTTGCGTGATGAGAAAAAGGTCGTGACGGAAGTGATGGCTGTCGATACCTCGCCTTATCGTCACCAAGTGGTGATTGATAAAGGCCGGATTGATGGTGTGTATGAAGGTCAGCCGATCATCAACGAAAAAGGCATTGTCGGTCAGGTCACTTTTGTGGCTGCGCACAATAGCCGAGTTTTACTGCTGATTGACCCTAATACGGCCATCCCAGTACAGAACATTCGTAATGATATTCGAGTGATCGCTTCGGGGAATGGGCAAACGGATCAAATCCAACTCGAACATATCCCTACCAGTACCGATATTGAAGTCGGCGATATGCTGGTGACTTCTGGCTTAGGCGGCGTTTACCCTGAAGGCTACCCAGTGGCGATTGTGTCACAAGTAGATAAAGATACGCGCCGTGAGTTCGCCTCGATCAAGGCGGATCCTGTGGTGGAGTTTGATCGCTTGCGCTATTTGCTACTGATCTGGCCAAACGAAGATCGTTTACAGAAAGTCATGCAGGCCGATCCGCAGCTGCTTTTAGAGGAAGAAGCCAATGATCAGCAGTGATATCAAAGGCCGTATGGTCATTATGGCCTCTTTTTTATTGGCATTAGTCCTCCAAACCATTCCATGGCCAGGAACGCTAGATCTGTTCCGCCCGCCATGGTTACTGCTGGTATGTTGCTACTGGGTACTGGCACTGCCGCATCGGGTTAATGTAGGCAGTGCCTTAGTCATGGGATTGTTGTGGGATCTGCTGTTAGGTTCTACTTTGGGGATCCGCGGCATGATGATGTCGATTGTCATCTACATTGTTGCGATGAACTTCTTGGTGTTACGTAACATGGCGCTATGGCAACAGGCGATTGTGATCGGCTTACTGTCGATGACATTAGAAGTCCTGATTTTCTGTGGTGAGTACCTCATTCAGAACGTGACATTCAATCCTTTATCACTCTGGAGTGGAGTGATTGCCTGTATACTTTGGCCGTGGATGTTTTTATTACTGCGCCGAGTTCGACGCCATTGGCATGTGAAATGACAATATCGAAATTAGTTCTGGCTTCGGGTTCACCACGACGACGTGAATTGTTAGCGCAAATGGGCTACCAATTTGACGTTGTGGTACCGAATGTCGAAGAGAGACGCGCAGCGGCTGAGTCGCCTGTGCAATATGTTGAACGGCTTTCTCGCGATAAAGCCTTAGCGGGAGCTGCGTTGGTTGTGGCCGAAGCGGTCGTGGTTGGTTCAGATACGATAGTCGTGAAAGATCAACAGGTGTTGGAAAAGCCGCGTGATTTTGCTGATGCAAAACGCATGTTACTCAAGCTTTCCGGTAGCCAACATCAAGTGATGACCGCAGTGAGCGTGACTTGCCGCGGCGTCATTCACTCCGTGGTGGTGACCACGGAGGTGTGGTTTAAAACTTTGTCAGAACAAGAGATAGAAGCGTATTGGCAAAGTGGTGAGCCCTGCGATAAAGCTGGCAGTTACGGCATTCAGGGATTGGGTGGACGATTTGTTACGAGGATTGAAGGCAGCTACCACGCGGTAGTCGGATTGCCACTCTACGAGACTGACCAGCTTCTGCACAAATTCTAATCATTTTAATCATTGAGGTGCGCTCATGAGTGCAGAGTTGCTGTTAAACGTCACCCCGAGTGAAACTCGGGTGGCGATGATTGAAGGGGGAATCCTTCAAGAAATCCATATTGAACGTGAAGCCAAACGCGGCATTGTTGGCAATATTTACAAAGGCAAAGTCAGCCGGGTGTTGCCGGGTATGCAAGCGGCGTTTGTGGATATTGGGCTCGACAAAGCCGCTTTCTTACATGCCTCAGATATTGTGCCGCATACAGAATGTGTTGCGGAAAGTGAAAAGCAGCAATTCCAAGTGCGTGATATTTCCGAGCTGGTGCGCCAAGGGCAAGATATTGTGGTGCAAGTGGTGAAAGATCCACTGGGTACTAAAGGTGCGCGCCTAACTACCGATATCACGCTCCCTTCTCGTTATCTGGTCTTTATGCCGGGGGCGAGCCATGTTGGTGTATCACAACGCATTGAAAGTGAAGCCGAACGTGAGCGACTAAAAAAAGTGGTGTCTCACTACTGTGATGAGCATGGTGGATTCATTATTCGTACTGCGGCAGAAGGCGCAAATGAAAAAGAACTCACCCAAGATGCCGCCTTTCTTAAGCGTTTATGGTCAAAAGTCATCGAACGGCGTAGCAAATACAAAAATCGCTCCATGCTGTATGGCGAACTTGGCTTGGCACAACGGATTTTGCGTGATTTTGTTGGCACAGAGCTGACCAAAATTCTGGTCGATTCAAGACAAGAGTACGAAAACCTAAAAGAATTCACCTCTGAATACGTGCCTGAACTCACCGCAAAGCTTGATTTGTACCACGGTGATAAACCGATTTTTGATATGTACGATACGGAGAACGAAATCCAGCGTTCTTTGGAGCGTAAAGTGGAACTGAAATCGGGTGGATATTTGATCATCGATCAGACCGAAGCCATGACCACCATCGACATCAATACGGGGGCGTTTGTTGGCCGTCGTAATCTCGAAGAAACCATTTTCAACACCAATATCGAAGCGACTCAGGCCATTGCTCGTCAGCTGCGTCTACGCAATCTGGGTGGCATCATTATCATCGACTTTATCGATATGGCTTCGGATGAACATCGTAAGCGAGTGCTCACCTCTTTAGAAACGGCGCTGATGAAAGATCGGGTAAAAACCAACATCAATGGTTTCACTCAGCTCGGCCTGGTGGAGATGACGCGCAAAAGAACCCGCGAAAGCATTGAACATGTGCTCTGTTCGACTTGTCCAACCTGTGAAGGTCGCGGCAGTGTCAAAACCGTGGAATCCGTCTGTTTTGAAATTCTCCGTGAAATCACTCGTGTTAATCGTGCGTATGATGCAGACAAATTTGTGGTCTACGCCTCTCCGGCCGTGGCAGATACTTTGCAAGGCGAAGAGTCACACGCATTAGCCGAGTTGGAAGTGTTCATTGGCAAAGAGGTACGCATTCAAGCTGAACCCCTCTACAACCAAGAACAGTTTGATGTAGTCATGATGTAAATAGGGCATCGGGTGATTTCGACAGTAACCCGCCTCGGGCGGATCCTTATGTGGCTGCTGGTCAGCCTGTTGATTGTGCTGGCTTTAGCCGTCACTGGTCTGCGTATTTTGCTGCCTCAGATGAACCGTTTTCAGGCGGAGATTCAGGATTGGCTGAACCAAAATTCGTCGGTACAAGTGGCGATTGCTGATGTTCAAGGTTACTGGCGCAACACCCATCCTTCTCTTTCTTTACAAACTCTGCAAGCCCACTGGCCGGACAGTAATGATATTCAACTGAATGCTGCCAGTATCGAGATCGAATTTGATTTATTGCAGTCGATTTGGCAGCGACAACCAGTGATTGCAGACCTCACCATCAATGGCATGGTGTTGGATCTGCGCGCCATTGACTGGTTGGCATTAGAGCAAAACCCTAACCCTCGACAATCTCGCCAAGGGCGAGTGGTAAAACAGCTAGACGATTTGCTGTTGCGTCAGTTGGACGACTTCAGCTTAAAAAACTCTGCCATTCTTTACCGCACTTTTACCGGAGATCTACGTCAGCTCGATATCGATAAATTACGTTGGCAAAATCGTGGACAGCGTCATTTTACGGAAGGGGTGGTGAGCATTGCAGGAACCAATATCAACTCTTTGTTAGTGAGTGCCAACTTTACCGACCATGGTTCGCTGCGTGATGTTTCGGGCGATTTTTATGTGAGTGCCGACAAAGTTCGCGTGTTGCCTTGGTTGACCCGTTATCTGAAAGACCAAACTGGAATTCAAAAAGGCCAACTGAGCTTTAATGCTTGGGCAACGCTTGAACATAATCAACCGGTTGATGGTTATGTCGAACTTAAGCCTTCGGAGCTGGTGTGGCAAAACGCTGAGCAGCGTCATGAGCTGCTGCTAGAATCAGGGATTGTTGAATTAAAACCGACCAAGCTTGGTTGGCAAGTGAATGCCCACTCACTGCGTTTGCGTAGTGATGATGCACTTTGGCCGCTGATGGATGTGGCGATGGATTGGCAGCCCGACGAGTGGCGGCTTAACCTCTCCCAATTGAATATCGAGAGCTTATTGCCACTGACGAAGCTGATTCCAGAATCTCAAACCCTCAACCACTGGTTAGAGATATTAAAACCCAAAGGCATGCTGGAAGATGTGCGCATTGCTAAAGGTGCCACGCTGGAATCGCTACACTACTCGGCATCACTCATTGATGGCGGCATTGCACAATGGGAATTACTGCCACAAGTGAATGCACTGCAAGCGCAAATTCAAGGCTCACTGAGTCAAGCTCGCATTCATGCCACCTTAGTGGATGATGTGCTGCCGTATGGGCAAGTGTTCCAAGCGCCACTCAATATTCGCCAAGGCGAAGTGGATATGGTATGGCAACAAGATGAGCAGGGGTGGTCACTGTGGGCGGATAAAGTCACGGTGGCGACGCCCGATTTGCAAGCACTTGGCGCATTTCGTCTAGATTTTCCGGATAATGCTAGCCCATTTCTCTCTTTTTACACCGAAGCCGATCTGTTTAACGCGGGGGAAACGTGGCGTTATTTACCGACGCTGGCTTTGGGGCAAGAGCTGACCGATTACCTCTCGACCGCGATTCAAGCAGGGCAAGTCAATACCGCGAAGCTGGTGTGGTATGGCGCGTTAGATCAGTTTCCTTATCGGATGCACAACGGTGTTTTTCAGGCTTGGGTGGGTTTAAAACAGGCCAAATTTGCCTTTGATACGGCGTGGCCGCCGATCACTGATTTACAGCTTGATCTCTTGTTCGAAAATGATGCCATGTATCTGGACTCGAACTCAGCCACCTTGATGGATGTGACTGCAGAGCGGATCACCGGTCGCATTCCTGAATTGGCCGAGCTAGGCCATATCGAAATTGAAGCAGTGGCGAGTGCCAAACAAGGTAACGCGATCCGCAACTACATGATGGCAACACCTTTGGTGGATTCGGTTGGGGCGGCGCTCACCACGATTCAAGTCAAAGGCCCAGTGCGTTCCGAATTTCAACTGAATATTCCATTCCACAGTGGCGTAGAGCCGCGTGCGTGGGGTTTTGCTGAACTGAATAACAACTCGGTGGATATTGATACTCCCCCGATGAGTCTGAAATCCGTTTCTGGAAAAATTGAATTTGATAATGACCGAGTCAGTGCGGCGGGGCTGGATGCTCGTTTATTGAAACAACCGGTGGCGATCGACTTCAAAGGCGAAGATGCCAAACGAGGCTACACCGTCAATATTGATATATTGGGTGACTGGGAAGTAAAACCGCTGATTCCTTTCGTGGGTGAGCGCTGGTTGAGTCGTGTGAAAGGCCATGCACCTTGGCAGGCGAGTGTCGATATTCAGCTCAACGATGTGGGTTTCACTTATCAGCTTGATGGCAAAGCGGATCTCCGAGCATTAGAAAGTCGCTATCCTTTTCCTCTCAAAAAAGCGCTCAAGGTGAAAGGCCAAGCGTTGCTGCAAGCCTCAGGCAATCAAGAAATGGTTTCGGCTCGATTGCAACTGCCGCAAGCGAAATACCAAGCAGAGATTGATTTAACACCGAAAGTGCCTACGTTGAAAGCGACCAATCTGGTGCTTGGACAAGGGAGTTTCAAAATCAGTCCTGTGGTTGGCCATCATGTGCAGTTGCGCAGCCAAGCCTTTAACCTTGATGAGTGGTTGAGTATTGCCCATGAAAAACCCGCACCGAAAGCGGGAAAATCTAAGTTAGCCAGTTTAAACACGCCAACTATACCTATGCCGGAGCGCATTGACGTAGGAGTGAAAGAACTGACATTCGCGGGTTTAGAGTGGCATGATGTGGATTTAAACGCACGACGTAAAGATTTAGGCTGGTTACTCAGTGTTGATAGCCAAGAAATCAAAGGCCAAGCGAACTATATTGAACCTTATGATCTGAGTATTGCTCTGGACCGTTTGCATCTGTTTTTACCTCAGTTGGAATCGGTTGGGGAAGAAACGTTGCTGGTGGATATTGATCGCAAGAAACTACCCAAAATTTCTGATTTCGACCGTCAGTTCCATCAATGGATGCCCAACCTCACCCTGACCATCAAAGACTTTTGGTTGCAGGGTTACAAGATCGGCCAAGCGAACGTCGATTTTCAGCGTCAAGGCGATACGTTGCTATGGAAAAGCATTGATTTCACCAGCGGGACCAACCAACTGCACGTGAACGGCACTTGGACGTTGACCGATACTCAGAGCCATACCCAAATGAATTTGGACATGAAAGGCGATAACAACAGCGATCTGATGGCACGCTTTGGGATTAACACAGGCATTCAACGCGCCCCATTTGAGATCACCGCACGAACACAGTGGGATGGTGCGCCGTGGTCAATGCAGGTCAATACCCTGCAAGGTAAGGTCGACACTAAACTCGGCAAAGGGGTCATTTCCGATGTGAGTGGTGCGGCACGGTTGTTAGGTTTGTTTAGCCTTGATTCGATTATTCGCAAAATGCAGCTCGATTTCAGTGATGTATTTGATAAGGGAATGGCGTTTGATTCGATCACAGGCAGTGGTGAAATTTCGCAAGGGGTTTTCGTCACGAATAACATCAAAATGGATGCTGTGGCCGGTGATATGACGATCAAAGGTTTAGCTGATCTCAACACCCGTACTGTGGATGCCGAAGTGAATTTCGTCCCAGATATTACCTCGGGAATCCCAGTGTTGACCGCCTTTGCCGTAACGCCTCAAACGGCGCTGTATGTGTTGGCGATTACTACCGTGATTTCTCCTGTGGTGGAAGTTTTCACTCAGGTCAACTATGAAGTTAAAGGACCGCTCGATTCGCCAACGGTGAAAGAGCTTTCGCGTAGCAAAGGTGAATTTAAGTTGCCGGAAAAGCTGCGCAAACTGGCAGAATAGGGAAGAAGATGCAACGAGTTGGACTGATCCAAATGACCTCAGGGTCAGAGGTAAGTGCCAATCTGGCTTACTTGCAAGAGCAGGTTGCGCTGCTCGCTCAGCAAGGAGCACAATGGATTGTGACACCGGAAAATGCACTGCTGCTGGGCAATCGTGAACAATACCATCAGCAAGCGGAACCATTGGATAACGGGCCGGTTCAGCACGCATTGTCGAACCTCGCCAAACAACATGGCGTGTGGCTACTCATTGGCAGTATGCCGATCCGTCATGCGAATGGCGTAACCACCAGCAGTCTGTTGTGGAATGCACAAGGTGAGCGAGTGGCGGTTTACGATAAACTGCACATGTTCGATGTAGATGTCGCCGATGGCCACCAGCGTTATCGCGAGTCGGAAACCTTTACTCCAGGACAACAAGTGGTGGTGGCGGAAACTCCGTTTGGTCAACTCGGCTTGTCGATTTGCTACGATGTGCGCTTCCCGCACTTATACGCAGAATTGCGTCGCCAAAGCGCACAGATTTTGTTGGTTCCAGCGGCCTTTACCGCGGTGACTGGTCAAGCGCATTGGGAAGTGCTACTGCGCGCCCGAGCGATTGAAACTCAATGTTGGGTGATTGCAGTCGGCCAGACCGGGCGCCATCCTTGCGGACGCGAAACTTGGGGACATTCGATGGTGATTAGCCCGTGGGGCGAAGTGATCGCTAATTTAGGCCCAACAGCACAAAGTAAAGTGGTAGAGTTTGATCTCACCACACTCGATTCTGTGAGACGCGCGATGCCGATTGAACAGCACACGCGTTTTACCCATCAATTAATAGAGAACACACACTGATGACGATGAACCACATTGAAGCGGCACTGCTAGCGCCTGCCGGACTGAGCGAACAAGATATTGCCGATACCCTGTCCAGTATTGCGACTCGCCAGATTGATTATGCGGATATTTATTTCCAGTCCAGTTGGCATGAATCTCTGGTGCTGGAAGACAGCATCATTAAAGATGGCTCATTCAATATTGATTGTGGGGTCGGTGTTCGTGCGGTCAGTGGTGAAAAAACCGGTTTTGCTTATTCCGACCAAATTCAGTTAGAAGGCTTAAAGCAAAGTGCTATCGCGGCGCGTGGTATTGCTCAGCAAGGCCAAAATCTGACGGTACAAGCCTTCAAACGTGCGCAGCATCCACAGTTTTATGGTGCGAATAACCCACTGGAAAGTTGGGAAAAACAGCAAAAAACGGAACTTCTGAAACAACTGGATGCGTACATTCGTACCAAAGAGCCACTCATCACCGAAGTGTCAGTCAGCTTAAGTGGTGTGCATGAACAGATTTTAGTAGCCGCAACCGATGGCACTTATGCCGGAGATGTTCGTCCTCTGGTACGCCTTTCGATCAGTGTGTTGGCGCAAAAAGGCGATCGCCGTGAGCGTGGTAGCGCCGGTGGTGGTGGCCGCTTTGGCTATGATTACTTTTTACAAGAAGAAGCCGGACAAAAAATCGCGTTTTCTTTCGCCGATGAAGCGATTCGCCAAGCGCTAGTTAACCTTGAAGCGGTAGCGGCTCCAGCGGGTACTATGCCTGTGGTATTAGGCTCTGGTTGGCCGGGTGTTCTGCTGCATGAAGCAGTCGGTCATGGCCTTGAAGGCGACTTCAACCGTAAAGGTTCGTCTGTTTTTGCGGGTAAAGTGGGTAAAAAAGTGACTTCCGATCTGTGTACGATCGTGGATGACGGTACGCTGAAAGATCTGCGTGGCTCACTCAACGTGGATGATGAAGGGGTGAGTGGTCAATACAACGTGCTGATCGAAAAAGGCATTTTGAAAGGCTACATCCAAGACAAACTCAATGCCCGTTTAATGGGTGTGGCACCGACGGGTAACGGACGACGTGAGTCTTACGCTCATCTGCCTATGCCGCGTATGACCAATACTTACATGCTGCCGGGTGAACACTCACCAGAAGAGATCATCGCTTCGGTGAAAAAAGGCATCTACGCCCCGAACTTTGGTGGCGGTCAGGTTGATATCACCTCCGGTAAGTTTGTGTTCTCTGCCTCTGAAGCTTACTTGATTGAAAATGGCAAAATCACCCGTCCAATCAAAGGTGCCACCCTGATTGGTTCTGGAATTGAAGCCATGCAACAGGTCTCTATGGTGGGTAACGATCTGGCGCTGGATCGCGGTGTTGGCGTGTGTGGTAAAGCGGGACAAAGCGTGCCTGTTGGCGTTGGTCAGCCTACATTGAAGTTGGATGCTCTGACAGTGGGTGGCACTGAGTAATTCAGCTCCAACAAAAATCACTGAAAAAGTATGCCGCAGCCGACATCGCTGCGGCTTTTTTTATCTCGTCTTTTATTCGTCTCGTTTTTATCTCGTCTTTTATTCGTCTCGTTTTTATCTCTATAAAAAACGTTTTTCAACGCGAATAATCGAAAGTGTCAATATGACTGTATCGAGTGATATTGTTTTTATTGCTTGGTCTAATTGACACAAAAAAGTTGTGTTTATTGTGTTAAATGCATTGAAAAACAAATAAATAGAATTTGGCACGTAATATGCGATGTCTTCAGTAAATCTAAGCTATCAAAGCTTATCAATGAAACTGGAGAAGCATAATGTTCTGTATTCAATGTGAGCAAACCATTCAAACCCCAATCGCGAAAGGGTGTGCCTATGCCCAAGGGATGTGCGGTAAAACCGCAGAGGTGTCGGACTTACAAGATGTGTTGGTTTACGCGCTGCAAGGTGTCTCTTTTTGGGCCAATCTAGGTCGTGCTTGTGGTGTGGCCATTCCTGAAATTGACCAATGGGCACCGAAAGCCTTTTTCGCCACGCTCACCAACGTTAACTTTGATCCAGAACGCATTGTTGAACTAGCGCAGCAAGCGGAAAGCTATAAACAGCAGCTAGAACAACAAGTCCGTGCGGCTGCGGTATTAACCGGTTTTGAGCTTCCTGCGTTGTCACCGGCGGCGCAATTTTCTCTACCGACCGATAAAACCGACATCTTGGCATTTGCTCCAGCAGCAGCGGTAAACCGCGGCAAAGAGAGTTTGCATGAAGATGTGATTGGTTTGCGCCTGCTCTGTTTGTATGGCTTGAAAGGGGCGGCGGCTTATCTGGAACATGCGCGTGTGTTAGGGCAAACGGATGCTGAGCTGTATGCGCAGTACCATCAAATCATGGCATGGTTGGGCACCGATCCTGTGGAGTTGAGTGCGCTCTTGGATACGGCGATGCAAATTGGCCTGATGAACTACCGCATCATGGAAATCTTAGATAAAGGCGAAACCGAAACCTTTGGTCATCCAGAGCCGACTACGGTGAACGTCAAACCCGTCAAAGGCAAATGTATTCTGGTGTCTGGCCATGATCTGCATGATTTAGAGAAAATCTTGCAACAGACCCAAGGCATGGGGATCAACGTCTACACCAATGGTGAAATGTTGCCTGCACATGCTTACCCAGAACTGAAAAAATACCCGCACTTGGTAGGTAACTACGGCAGTGCTTGGCAAAACCAGCAGAAAGAATTTGCGAACTTCCCCGGCGCGATCGTGATGACCTCGAACTGCCTGCTTAACCCCAATGTGGGGCAATATGCGGATCGCCTGTTTACTCGTAGCATTGTTGGCTGGCCGGGTGTGGCGCATATCGAAGGGGACGATTTCTCAACCGTGATTGAATGTGCACTGGCACAAGAAGGTTTTAAGCACGATGAGATTGAGCATCTGATCACCGTGGGTTTTGGACGTAATGCCTTAATGGCAGCAGCGCCTGCGGTGGTTGAGCAAGTCAAATTAGGCAACATCAAGCACTTCTTCTTGGTCGGCGGCTGTGACGGTGATAAAGCGGAGCGCAATTACTATCAAGACTTTACTGCGCAAGCGCCGGAAGACAGTGTGATTCTGACCTTGGCTTGCGGTAAGTTCCGCTTCAACAAAAATGAGTTCGGCGCGATCAACGGTATTCCACGTTTGCTCGATGTGGGTCAGTGCAATGATGCGTATTCTGCCATTCAACTGGCGCTTGCGCTTGCGGAAACTTTCGAGTGTGGAGTGAACGATCTGCCGCTGACTTTGGTGCTCTCGTGGTTCGAGCAAAAAGCGATCGTGATCCTGCTTACCTTGCTCGCGCTGGGTGTAAAAGGCATTTACACCGGTCCTACCGCGCCCGCTTTCCTCACGCCAAATCTGATGGCGATCCTGCAACAGCAGTTTGATCTACGCAGTATTACCACAGCGGAAGACGATCTGCGCACCATTCTGGCGGCATAAGTGGCCACTCAGCCCCACAATGTGGGGCTGATGCCGATGAGGAGAAATAACATGTCTGCATGGGCAGAACAAGACAATGAAACCTTGGTTTGTGTGCGTAAATGGCAAGAAACCCCAGATTGTGTGAGCTTTGAGTTGGCGGATCCGCATCGTGAGCGCCACTTCAACTTTAAGCCGGGGCAGTTCGCGAATTTAGGTTTTTCCATTAATGGGCAGACGGTGTACCGCTCTTACTCCATCAGCTCGCAGGCTCAGCAGCCGTATTTACGTTTTACGGTAAAGCGAGTCGCGCAGGGGTTGGTGTCGCAACATGTGGTGGATGAGTTGACGTTGGGGGATAGCGTAACGGCCATGAAACCCCAAGGCCGCTTCAATAGCACCGATTGTGCTCCCAAATCCCGTGTATTACTGATCAGCGCGGGGTGTGGCATCACGCCAGTCATGGCGATGGCCAAAGCTTGGTTAACCGAACAGAGCGATAAACAGAACGATGCAAGAGAGATCGATTTTCTGCATATCGCACGCAATCCAGAACAAACCATCTATTGGCAAGAGTTGCAGCAGTTAGCGGCGCAGCATTCGAATTTCCACTTGAAGCTGTTACTCAAAGACGCGGGTGAGAGTGGCTTTGCCCAAGGTCGTTTAACTCAGGAAACTTTGATTGAACAGGTTCCGGATGTGTTGGAAAGAAGCGTGTATCTGTGTGGGCCGGAAGGGTTTATGCAGGATGTGAGTGGTTATTTACAAGCACTTGGCTTTGATATGGCGCATTTCCATCAAGAGAGTTTTTCTCCTGAAATGACGTCACTCAATGAGGAGGATGCTGCTCCCACTGTTCGCCAGCAAGTGAAAATTCGCGTGCCTGCCTTTGGAGTAGAGGTGGATGCGCCGAGTGAAAAAGTGCTGTTAGAAGCGTTAGAAACCGGAAAGCTGCCGATCATTGCGGCTTGTCGCAGCGGTATTTGTGGTTCGTGTAAATGCCGCGTGCTAGATGGTCGTGTCCGTCGTTTAAGCCAAGAAACGCTGAGCGAAGAGGAGATTGAGCAAGGCTATGTGTTGGCTTGTTCGACGTTGGCGGAATCGGATGTGGAATTGGCACTCAACTGAAGCCTTGAGGCGTGCTTGGCACGCCTCACTGACGTTTAAATCCCGTCACGCTCAATCGGGCAACTCATACAACGTGCGCCACCACGGCCACGCCCCAACTCATTACCGGGAATGGTCAGTACCTTAATGCCTGCTTTATCGTACTTCTCATTGGTATAGACGTTACGCTCGTAGCCAATTACCACGCCCGGTTTGACGGTCAGGACATTGTTGGCATCATTCCATTGTTCGCGCTCCGCTTCATAGCTGTTGCCGCCAGTGGTAATGATTTTGAGATAATCCAGCCCCAGCGCCGATTCAATCGCATGGATATAGCTGGGTACTTGCTCCACGCGCATTTCACTGCCATCGCCTTTAGGCGTCAGTCGCCAAGTCGCGAGATCTTTGCGCATCACTTCGGGATAGACGGAGAAAGTATCGACATCCATATGGGTCATCACCGTATCTAAATGCATGCAGGATCGATGTTTTGGCAGGCTGACCGCAATCACTTCACGAGCTTCACCATGTTTGAACAAGGCGGCTGCTAAATTTTCTACGCCTTGGGAGAGGTGCGTTCAGACATTCCAATCAATACTGCGCCTTTCCCAATCACCAGTACATCACCACCTTCAATGTTGGCATTGTCGTAGTGCAGATCATCCAGACCAAAATAGTGAATAAAGGGCTGCTGAGCAAAAGTCGGGTGCCAGCGGTAAATGGCCCGCAAATGGTTGGTTTCACGCTGACGAGCGGCTTTCATCATTGGATTGAGTGACACGCCACCATAGACCCAGCAGGAGGTATCGCGAGTGAATAGGTGATTGGGCAGCGGCTCAATCACAAAATCGAGGGGCTGACGCATTTTCGGCAGCATGGAATCGGATTCTATTTGTAGCTCAGAATAAGCCAATCCACCCAATAATACGGTGGCTAAGTGGTGATCGTCTAATGCATCCAAATAATGGCGTAGATCGTGGGCAAAGGTCGGGCCGTAGCGAAAATCCCCAATTTGCGTTTCCAGTAGCCACTGTCTGGCTTCGGGAATGGCCAGCGTCTCTTCGAGTAAATCATGCAGCAGTAACACTTCCACATCTTGAGTGCGCAAGGTATTGGCAAAAGCATCGTGCTCAACGCCTGCTGCTTCCACGGCCAGCACATCATCAAACAAAAGCTCATGGCAGTTGGAAGGCGTTAAATGAGTCAACGCTCGCTCGGGACGATTTAACAGTACACGGCGCAGTTGCCCCACTTCAGATCCTACGTACAAACGGTTCATTGAGCTTCCTCTCTCTTCCTTTCACATGCGGCAGCAGGTTTAGCTTACGTTCACCTTGTCGTTTCTAGGCAAGCATCCCGCTTACCTGTAAACCCAAGCCACTGGATATAGTTATGAACAGCTTTTTATTAAGTTGCAAGTCGACCTTTTGTTATAAAAAACCACTCATAATAAATTTGCGATATATTTTATCGTCAGTGGTCGGTTTTATGATTTTGTATTCTGATTTTGAAAGTTAGGAGGATGCCCCTTAAATTGCTTAGCTATGCGCAGCATAACTGGGTGCTTTTATGCGTTATAAGTTTAAATTTTAACTATTTATTCACAATCTATGCGTTATTGAAGCTGAGGATGGAATTTTTTCCTATTTTGGCGATTTTTTAGCTATGCATTATCGCGCCATAAACAGGCAATTTGGGGATCCGTTTTCACAGGCTTATTGAACACAGATTATGCTGAATTGGTAAGTTGCTAAAAAAATGTTAAAAACAAGGTGTGAGGGATGGATCTGAAGCCAAGCGAAAGATCTTCTCAGATCGTTTTGTGGCTAGAAATTCCTTTCAATCCATGCGATAGTGCGCCGCACAAATTTCCGATCCTATTGACTATCTGGAGCACATTATGTCTCACCAAGATGATTATCTATCTGTAGAAGAATTAATCGAGATCCAAAAGGAAGAGACTCGCGACATCATTCAGGCCCTGCTCGAAGATGGTAGTGATCCAGATGCCTTGTATGAGATCGAACACCATCTGTTTGCAGAAGAATTCGATAAGCTGGAAAAAGCCGCAGTAGAAGCATTCAAAATGGGCTTTGAAGTGCTTGAAGCAGAAGAAACTGAAGATGAAGATGGTAACAAGCTGCTGTGCTTTGATGCGACCATGCAATCGGCTTTGGATGCCAAACTGATTGATGAACAAGTGGAAAAGCTGGTTAATCTGGCCGAAAAATTCGACATCATCTACGACGGTTGGGGTACTTACTACGAAGGTGAAGACGCCTTGTACCCTGACGAAGATGAGGATGAAGACGACGAGCAGTAATACTCGTATCGAAGATACCAGCCGCAGGGCTGGTATTTTTTTGCCTGTACTAATGGATTGTAAGCCGTAACCGCTGTGTTACACCAACAATGCAATAGATTTCACTTCAGGTATAATGCGCGCAAACCAACAGGAATTGGAACGCTATGCAGCTCTCACTCGCCGGTCTTTGGCAGCTTTCACCGCTGACGGATCTCTCTATCCCCCAAGATGACATTACCTTTCCTGCACCATTAAGTGCGGTGCTACCCAAAACGCTAAGTGAAGAGGAAATCGCTGAGCAAGAGTGGCATTTAATGCATGATATTGAAGTGGATGAAGACCTACTGAGCTTTGCGGCGATTGATCTGGTGTTGGAAGGCATTGATTACCATGCGGAAGTGCGCCTCAATGGCGGCGCGCTGTTTGACTGTGATGGCTCACAAGCGATTTACCGTAAAGACATTCGCCCCTTGTTAAAACTAGGGCGTAACCGATTTGAAATTTTGTTTTTGGAAGCGGATGAGGATTGGTTGCTAGATGAAGAGGCGACAGATCTCTGCTTTTTAGGTGAGCAGGATGCACCCAGTTACGATCAGCGAATCGGGATCTGGAAAGCGCCTTACCTGCAATGTATTCGGCATCTACGCCTAAACCATGTTTCAACCGAGCAAGTTTGGCACCACAGTGGCTGTGAGTTGTTGGTGAACCTGTTTTTCACCACTTACTCCCCTGGGCTAGTTTCTGCTGCGGTAAAATTTGATGGGCGGACTTATCAAGTGCCGATTGATGTGCGCAGTGATCACGCGAGCGTGCTGTTTCAGGTTGATGCCCCCAAGATTTACGATGTACATCATCCTCGACCTGAAGATCTTTACTTGGTCTCCGTACAACTGGATGGCCAAACTAAGCGTTTTCAGTTGGGGTTGAGTGAAGCGCACTGCGTCAGCCATTTTCCTCTGTAGTTTCCTGCGTATCGAAATGCAAAACGCCTTCAGCAAGAAGGCGTTTCAATCAATATTTTAATGTGTTAGTGAGCACAACCAAAATGGCCTGAATGTTTGCTTTGCCATACTTTCTCATGGAAGTAGTAGGCACAGGTATTGATGCTCGGTTCGATCATCGCCATCACCCCACCCACTAACCAACTTCCCGTCAACAGGTAAGCTACACTAAACGCCACGCTAAAGTGGATGGTCGCGAAGCTAGCGGTTTTGATTCGGGTATCGCCCGCAAAGCGGCGCAACGTTGGCGAATTGGCCCATGCTTTTTCATGGAAGTAAAACGCGACAGTGTTCACCATAGGTTCGAGCATCGCAATCAGGCTGCCGAGAAGGACATCACCTGTCAGTACATACGCTACCGTAAATGCGATGGTAAAATGTATTGCTGCAAAACTTAATGTCTTTTTCATGATTCAGTCCACCTGATCTTGTTTGATGGAGTTATTATTGATAATAATTCTCAATTCATCAAGAAGGAAAAACCAATCAATGCGATAGGAATCGGTGAATAAAAAAGGCGCTATGAAGCGCCTTGAGTGACATATTAAAAATTGTGGTCAATTAACCTTGTGGCTTAACGACCAATACGTTGATCGGGGAGTTTTCTACCACTTTGCTTGCCACAGAGCCGAGCATGACTTTATCAATGCGTGAACGTTTGTGGCTAGGCATGACGATAAGGTCCGCACCTAAACGCTCCGCATAATCAAGGATGGTCGCGTAAGCTTTGCCTTCTGCAATGTGCAGCTTGTAAACAATCTCTTCATCAATATGTTTATCAGCAAATGCTTTGAGCTGAGCACGCACATCATTTTTCATTTGTGCTGCGGCATCTTTTGGAAAATAGGTCGCCACCATCGACATGTGAATGCCTGGCAACACGTTCAGCAAGTGAATTTCGGCGTTGGAATGTTTGGCATGCCAGACTGCAAGCTGAACCGCTTTGTCAGCAAAGCCTTGTTCATTCAAATCAACCGGAACAAGAATATGTTTATACATGACGCTCTCTAGGGTTATTCCCTATCCTTATGAGTTTAGGGGATAGGTTGGCGATGATTCATTGACGCGTTAAGTATATGCCTGATTTGACTCAGGCATATTGACGCAGCACCTTGTTATGCCTTTTTTATCCGTCTTTTTTGGTTCCAAGCCAGCAGCAGAGTGAGCAAAATTGCTGGCAGGAATACCCACTCTTTCATCGGACGATCGCTATCGACCACGACTGAACGAATTTCCCAATCAAAGTCGATACCTGCCGCTTCGGCTGGGCTACCGAATTCCACCATTTCGACCAACATGCGGTTTTTATCATTGAGCAGGGTTAAGCCCATAGACGCAATCCGTGCTTGAGCGCCGACAGCGCGATCTTCAAACGGTAACTGTACGGTTTTGGAGGTGTATTCGCCTTTGAGATTTTCCCCAGCCACAATCATTTGGATCGGTTGGCCTACAGGCGTTTGCTCCACAATCTGCTCTAACTTGGTGCCGGCATACATGACTTGAGCTGGGTAGACCATGTCCCACCAAAAACCGGGGCGGAAGAAAGTAAAGGTCAGTACCAGTAGCGCGACGATTTCCCACCATTTGGTTTTGGTTAACCACCATCCCTGTGTTGCTGCGGAAAACAACAACATGGCCGTAATGGAAGAGAGTATGGTGAGCATTAAGTGCCACCAAGTATCAATCCCCATTAGTAAGAGTTGGGTGTTAAACACAAACATGAAAGGCAGGATCGCCGTCCGTATGTCGTAAGCGAAACCTTGAATACCCGTTCGGATAGGGTCCGATTTGGCGATCGCCGCGGCAGCAAAAGCAGCGAGACCAACCGGCGGTGTATCATCAGCCAAGATACCGAAGTAGAACACGAACAGATGCACCGCAATCAGAGGGATGATCAAGCCATGCTCAGCACCTAATGTGACGATCACGGGAGCCATCAAGGTGGAGACCACAATGTAGTTGGCTGTGGTTGGCAAACCCATACCGAGGATCAAGCTGATCACCGCGGTAAAAATCAACATCATGATGACGCTACCGCCAGAGATAAACTCGACAAAGTCAGTCATCACTAGGCCAATTCCTGTGAGGGTTACCACGCCCACAACTGTACCCGCAGCAGCCGTTGCTACCCCGATACCGATCATGTTACGCGCCCCAGAGACCAAGCTTTCGAAAAGATCGGTCACACCTTCTTTGGTGGCATCACCGAGTGAGCCTGTACGGTTAAATAAAGCCATTAGTGGACGTTGGGTGAGCAGAATGAACACCATAAAGATGGTTGCCCAAAATGCAGAGAGTCCTGGAGAGAATCGTTCAACCGTTAAACACCACACCAAAACCACAATCGGCAGTAAGTAGTGCAAGCCCGATTTTAACGTTGGAGCGATATCAGGGACGAACTGTAAGTCTTCATCAATTCCTAGTCCGTCTTTCGCATACGGCGCGGAAATTTTTACCAGCCCAACGTAAGCCACTAACAAGATAACCGTCAGTAGTGGTGTAGCCGCTGCGCCAAAGGCTTCTTTGGTCCAGCCGACACCGTAATAAACCAGTGCGCTGATCACGCATAAGCCTAGAATCGTGGCGGTAAAAGAGAGTAGCTTTTGAGCGAGTGTCGATTGGTTACGACGAGGAAGGCCACTCATGCCCGCCTTACAGGCTTCAAGGTGAACAATGTAGATCAAGGCGATATAGGAAATCAGCGCTGGTAGAATGGCGGCTTTGATCACTTCGACATAAGAAATTCCGACATATTCCACCATCAAGAAAGCGGCTGCTCCCATGATTGGCGGAGTCAACTGGCCGTTGGTGGATGCGGCTACTTCCACGGCCCCCGCTTTGGTTCCGGGAAAGCCAACGCGTTTCATGAGCGGAATGGTAAAGGTGCCTGTAGTCACCACGTTGGCGATCGAAGAACCGGACACAAGTCCAGAAAGTCCTGATGCAACCACCGCAGCTTTGGCTGGACCACCACGCATATGTCCGAGCATCGAGAAAGCGACTTTGATGAAGTAAGCCCCAGCCCCAGCTCGTTCTAACATGGCGCCAAACAGTACAAATAGGAAAACAAACGAGGTAGATACCCCAAGTGCAACACCAAATACCCCTTCAGTGGTTAGCCATAAGTGTGACATCGCCTTATTTAGGCTCGCCCCTTTGTGGGCAATTACGTCAGGCATGTAAGGGCCTGCGAAGGTGTAGAGTAAAAATAAAGCCGCTACCATCATCAGCGGTGGACCTAATGCGCGGCGGGTCGCCTCCAAAAGTAGGATCATGCCTATCACAGACATAATCACATCCATTTGGGTAGGAGCTCCTGAGCGGCTGGCGAGCTCTGCATAAAACAGGTAGATGTAAGCTGCCGCAAAACTGCCAGCTAGGGCTAAAACCCAATCCATTAACGGAATGCGATCGCGCGGTGAGCCTTTCATTGCAGGGTAAGCGGTAAAAGCGAGGAAAACGGCGAAAGATAAGTGAATCGAACGTGCTTGTGTGTCGTTCAGTACGCCAAAATCGAAAATAAAGGGTAGCGGTGAGGCGTACCAAAGCTGGAACAGTGACCAACAGAGCGGCACGAACCAAAGTATACGTCCCGGAAGACCTTTCGGGTTTCTGGCTCCGGTATCCGCCTGTGCCACCATCTCTTGCACATCGGGCGACGATGTTGTTGTCTGCGTCATGTACCTTATCCTTATTATTGATGTTCCATAGACTTATCATCGGTACTGAGAGTGTTGTACCTGAAAGTAGTATCACCAAAAGGTCACGTGATACTAATGAGGAGGCGATTGCCTCCTCTTGTGTTTTACTTTGTTAGATGAACGTTTTTAAACAAAGGTTTACTTCATCAAACCCACTTCTTTGTAGTACTTCACAGCACCAGGATGGAGAGGGATCGAGTTACCTGCCGTGACCATGTCCTCTTTCTTCAGGTTGGCGAAGGCTGGGTGGAGACGCGTGAAAGTATCAAAGTTTTCAAATACTGCTTTGGTCACGTTGTATACCACCGCTTCGGAGACATCTTCAGAAGTCACTAGTGTAGCGGCCACACCGAAGCTCTTCACATCTTGGTCGGTACCGCTGTACATGCCTGCAGGCACCACGCTGTAAGCATAGTAAGGGTTGTTGGCTACGATTTTTTCGATCTCAGGACCGGTAGCGGGGACTAGTTTAGCAGCGCAAGAAGTCGTTGCTTCTTTGATTGCACCATTTGGATGGCCCACCATGTAGATAAAGGCATCAATCTTGTTGTCACACAGAGCTTGAGAACGCTCAGAGCCTTTCAGCTCAGACGCCAGTTTAAAGCTGTCGTTGGTCCAACCGAAAGCATCCATTACCACTTGCATGGTCGCACGATCACCAGAACCAGGGTTGCCGATGTTAACGCGCTTACCTGCTAGGTCTTTCACGTTTTCAATACCTGAATCTGCACGCGCGATAATGTTGAACGGCTCGGTGTGGAGTGAGAACACGGCACGCAGTTTTTTGTATGGACCTTGCTCTGCAAATTCGCTAGTACCATTATAACCATGGTATTGCCAATCGGACTGCACGATGCCGAAGTCCAATTCACCAGAACGAATGGTGTTAACGTTGTAGATAGATCCGCCAGTGGATTCAACTGAACAGCGAATGTTGTGATCTTTACGGTCTTTATTTACCAACTTACAGATAGCGCCGCCCGTTGGATAATAAACACCCGTGACCGAGCCGGTACCGATCGTAATAAAATCTTGTGCGCTGGCGATACCTGAGCCGATAACAGCGGCTGCAATAGCACCCATCTTGATTATTTTAGGTAATGACATGAATTTCCCTTCCTTCATTGTAATGTGTCCCAAAGCGTCAGCGTGGCTTCGAGCTTTCCTGCCTGAGAAACGTGGCTTTATGCGCCAAAAAAAATGATAAAGCGGTGGAATCATACCAAAAAAACAACAGATAATTACACAACTGTTAAAATTTATAGTGTGATTGACTCATTTATTAAACAGCAAGATGTTGAGTATCCTATAAACATTGTTGTTTAGTTTCAAATGGTTAGTTTTTAATGGTGCGCGGGGACGATGTGTCTAAGATGTGAGTTTGGTCACGTGAATGATACGTGACCAAAAAATATTCAATAGATAAATGGGTTTAGCCTGCGTATTCAAACAGTTCACAAACCGAGTGGAATAACTCTTTGACTGGTACATCGAGTGTCGGTGTAATGAAAATCGTATCATCGCCAGCGACTACACCTAGAATCCCTTCCGATTTACCTAGCGAATCCAACAGGCGTGCAATCAACTGTGCAGCACCAGGACCAGTACGAATGACAACTAACGCGTTGTTGTAGTCCACATCGAGTACCAACTCACGTAGTGAACTGCTGGCGGTTGGAACGCCTAACTCGGCAGGCAAGCAGTAAACCATCTCCATTTTGGCATTACGGGTACGTACCGCGCCAAACTTAGTCAGCATACGCGATACTTTAGATTGGTTAATGTTGTCAAAACCTTCATTTTTCAGGGCTTCAACGATATCGCCTTGTGAACCAAAGCGCTCTTCTTTCAGCAAAGCTTTAAAAGCTCGGACGAGGTTGTCTTGTTTATCTACGTTACGCATTGTTCTTCTTACTTTGGTTAATTGATCAATTTGTGCATATTCTCGCATACCTATGCATGACACACCAAACGACTCGCTAAATTTGTCTTAACTGTCACTGTAAATGTTTTTGATATCAGGTTAGATCGCTTTATAACTCTTTGTCTAAATTGAACATTGACCGATAATCGTCTGCTATTCTGTAACGCTTAATTCCGCAGTATTGCGCAAAGTCGCAAAGCTGACGTTAATTGATTGTAATCAGATTGTGATTACTATAGCGTTTGACGGTCGGATACACCTAATCACCCTACAAACTTATAAGAGATTACTCTCAAGGAGATTTACGATGAAAGTCGCTGTTATTGGTGCCGCTGGCGGCATTGGTCAAGCCCTTGCTCTGTTACTCAAAAATCGTCTTCCTGCTGGTTCTGATCTAGCTCTGTATGATATCGCACCGGTTACTCCAGGTGTGGCAGCAGATCTGAGTCATATTCCAACACCAGTCTCCATCAAAGGTTATGCGGGTGAAGATCCAACGCCTGCACTGGAAGGTGCGGATGTGGTATTAGTTTCTGCTGGTGTTGCTCGTAAGCCGGGTATGGATCGTGCGGATTTGTTCAATGTGAACGCTGGTATTGTCAAAGCATTAGCAGAAAAAATCGCCGTGGTGTGTCCAAAAGCGTGTGTCGGCATCATTACTAACCCAGTAAACACCACAGTGCCAATCGCAGCGGAAGTGCTGAAGAAAGCAGGTGTGTATGACAAGCGTAAACTATTTGGTATTACCACTCTGGATGTGATCCGCTCTGAAACCTTCGTTGCTGCGCTGAAAGATAAAGATCCTGGTCAAGTCCGTGTACCTGTGATTGGCGGCCACTCCGGTGTCACCATTCTGCCTTTACTATCACAAGTGGAAGGCGTGAGCTTTACCGATGAAGAAGTCGCAGCGTTGACTAAGCGTATCCAAAATGCAGGTACTGAAGTCGTTGAAGCCAAAGCGGGTGGCGGTTCTGCAACTCTGTCTATGGGTCAAGCAGCATGTCGTTTTGGTCTTGCACTGGTTAAAGCAATGCAAGGTGAAGCGAATGTGGTTGAGTATGCTTATGTAGAAGGTGAGGGTGAACACGCTCCATTCTTTGCTCAACCGATCAAGCTAGGTAAAAATGGCGTTGAAGAGCTACTGGAAATCGGCAAATTGAGCGCTTATGAGCAAGCAGCCTTGGATGGCATGCTAGATACTCTGAAAGGCGACATTCAAATCGGTGTTGAGTTTGTAAAATAAGGCGACACCTCGGTCGACCATTTAAAAATACCGCTCTTAATGAGCGGTATTTTTTTATCTGGCATTTCTCATGGTGATTTAATTAATTGTTTGATTTAACAGTATTAAATGTCGCTCTGTGTTTTACCACTAGTGAATTCTTATGTTACTTATCTAATTATCATTTCATATCACTGCTTTTCGTGTAAGATGCGCTGTTTTTTCTATTCTTCAACTCGTAAGTTGTGAGTTGATTGGTTGCCCTTCAGTCATAACCAGAGGATTTTCTTCCTGCCTGTTATTGATTTCTGGAAGGGGAAGATGGCTTTTACTTCTGTTATTGGTGATTGAAAAATAATGGATAAAAAACTGGGTTTAGGCTCTCTCACTGCGTTAGTGATCGGATCCATGATTGGCGCGGGCGTGTTTAGCCTGCCACAAAATATGGCGGCAGTCGCTAGTCCACTGGCAGTGATGATCGGCTGGTCGATCACTGGGATCGGCATGATCTTTCTTGCACTCTCTTTTCAATACTTGGCCGTCAACAAGTCCCATGTAAACAGCGGTGTATTTGGCTTCGCTCGCGAAGGTTTTGGTGATTTTGCAGGATTTTGCTCGGCATGGGGCTATTGGTTTAGTGCCATGGTCGCGAATGTCTCTTATCTAGTAATTGTGTTCAGTACCCTAGGGCTGCTGTTTGATACGCCTGATCAGATTATCTTTGGCTCTGGCAATACTTGGTGGTCAATTGGTGGTGCTTCTCTATTATTGTGGGGAGTTCACAGCTTAGTATTAAGAGGGGTGCAAACCGCCGCGCTGATCAATCTCATCACCACCATGACTAAAATGGTGCCTTTGCTGCTTTTCATTGTTTTTGCGATTACTGCCTTCAATTGGTCAACATTTAGCTTAGATTTTTCCGGTATCCACCATATTTCAGGTGCGGATCTACTCGGGCAAGTCAAAGCAACCATGCTGATCACTGTTTGGGTCTTTGTGGGAATTGAAGGTGCAGTGGTTGTTTCAAGCCGAGCTCGTCAGCGTAAAGATATTGGGCGAGCCACTATTCTTGGCTTACTTACCGCTCTGTCGATTTATGTCTTAGTTACGCTATTGTCGATGGGAGTGATTCAGGTTAATGAATTAGCGCAATATCCTAATCCTTCAATGGCGCAAGTGTTGACTGCAATTATAGGCCCATGGGGTAAGTACATTATCGCGGTTGGGCTTTTGATCTCCGTGTGTGGCGCATTTTTAAGTTGGACGGTATTGGCTTCTGAAGCCCCTTTTCTTGCAGCCAAAGATAAAGTCTTTCCTCGTCGTTTCGCTAAACAGAACCCTGCTGGGAGCCCTGTGAATGCGTTGTTTTTAACGACTTCATGTATCCAAGTGTCATTGATTCTCGTACGTTACACCGCGAGCACTTACGATACCTTGCTGGTTTTTGCTTCCGAAATGATTTTGGTACCCTATTTTCTGGTTGGGGCATTTACGCTCAAGCTGGCTCTTGAGCAGCAAGACAGAGGTAAACTTCTGCTGATTGGCCTAGGTGCTACGATCTATGGTTTGTGGTTGCTATATGCATCAGGTTTACATTATTTAATGTTATCAACACTCTTATATGTGCCTGGTTTTGCGTTTTATCTGAAAGCGAAGCGTGAACAAGGTGCTAAAGCATTCTGTGGCCGAGAAAGGGTTGGTGCTTTTACATTATTACTTTTTGCATTGGGAGCGGCAGGTATGCTGTGGCAAGGTGCTTGGTAAAGGCGTTGATGTGATCATTGACGTCGTTTGAACAATGGATAAAAGAAACCCCTCAGCTTGTGGAGCTGAGGGGTTTTTTAGTAACAAAACATAGTCCATTTTTGAGTGAGTGGCGGTTGCTATCCCACCGAGTTTGCAGACTATTTATTTACTGCGATTGACCGACATATGAGCGAGCGTGATCAACGCTTGTTTGTATTCGCTTTCTGGCAGAATAGCTAACTCAGCGATGGCTTTATCTGCTTCACGCTGTGCTTTCTCAATCGTGTATTGCAGAGAGCCAGTTTGCTCCATTGCTGCGAGAATCTCATTGAGGCGAGACATGCCATTGGCCTTCTCAATCGCTTCACGAATCATCGCTGCTTGATCGGAATTTCCGTGCTGCATCGCATAAAGCAGTGGCAGGGTAGGTTTCCCTTCCGCCAGATCGTCGCCGACGTTTTTACCCATTTCTTCGCCGTCTGAAGTGTAATCCATCACATCATCAATCAGCTGAAATGCCGTGCCGAGGTACTTGCCGTAGTTTTGCATCGCTAACTCTACTTCCGGCGGAGCGTCACACAAGATCGCACCGATCTGGGTTGCCGCTTCAAACAGACGTGCAGTTTTCGAATAGATCACCTGCATGTAGCTGGCTTCGGTAGTATCAGGATCGTTACAGTTCATTAATTGCTGCACTTCACCTTCGGCGATCACGTTTACCGCATCACTCATTAGCTTCAGGATCTTCAAGGATCCTAATTCTGTCATCATCTGAAATGAGCGAGTGTAGATAAAGTCACCGACTAATACGCTAGCGGCATTACCAAAAGCGGCATTGGCGGTCGCTTTACCGCGGCGCAGATCTGACTCATCGACTACATCATCGTGCAACAAGGTTGCCGTATGAATGAATTCAATAAAAGCAGCTGCAGTCGTGTGATGTGAGCCCTGATAACCGAGCGCTTTGGCGGATAAAACCGCCAGCAATGGGCGTAAACGCTTCCCACCACCACTGATGATATAAAAACCAAGTTGGTTGATTAGGGAAACGTCAGAATTGAGTTGAGCGTGAATCGTTTCGTTCACTTTTGCCATGTCATTGGCAGTAAGCGCTTGGATAGCTTTAAAATCCATCGTAAATCCGGCTGAAATAAGAGCGTGTAAGGCATTTAGTCTTCTGGAATTGCTGCATAATACACTAAAAATCATTGATTAATACATGGCTTAAAGGCATGATTGCGGCACTTTTGTTTGGCGATTAGCTTTTCGCCATTTTTTTCAAAATATGGCTTGTCATAGGCACATCATTCACGTAGAATCTGCGCCCTATTGATGATTAGTTTAGCGCACACCCTTATCGCATAAAATATAAGCATAGGCTGTGCGGAAAGAGCGGAGTAAAATATGTACGCTGTTTTCCAATCTGGTGGTAAACAACACCGTGTAAGCGAAGGTCAAACTCTTCGTTTAGAGAAATTAGACGTTGAAACTGGCGCAACTGTAGAATTTGATAAAGTTCTGCTGGTTGCTAACGGTGAAGACATTAAAGTAGGTGCTCCTCTTGTTGAGGGCGGTAAAGTAGTTGCTGAAGTGGTACAACACGGTCGTGGCGATAAAGTAAAAATCGTTAAGTTCCGTCGTCGTAAGCACTCTCGTAAGCAACAAGGTCACCGTCAGTGGTTCACAGAAGTGAAAATCACTGGTATCAACGCTTAAGTTATTAGGAGAGTTCAACAATGGCACACAAAAAAGCTGGTGGTTCTACTCGTAACGGCCGCGATTCAGAAAGCAAACGTCTAGGTGTTAAGCGTTTCGGTGGTGAATCTGTACTTGCAGGTAACATCATTGTTCGTCAACGTGGTACTAAGTTCCACGCTGGTACTAACGTAGGCATCGGTAAAGACCACACTCTATTCGCTCTATCTGATGGTAAAGTGAAGTTCGAGGTTAAAGGTCCTAAGAACCGTAAATTCGTTAGCATCGAAACTGCTGAATAAGCAAAGTTTCTTGATGAATTCAAAAGCCCTGCCGTTTGGTGGGGTTTTTTATTTATCGAAAGTGTGGTCGACCCTAGACCCTAGACCCTAGACCCTAGACCTGAATGTAGCCTGATCCAAGCAGGCGATTGTTTTCTGGGATCTACGTTCTCAGGTTTACTAGACTGATTAAGATTTCCCACGAGATTGAGTGGAGGAAAAATGAAATTCGTAGATGAAGCGGTAATTAAAGTTCAAGCTGGTGATGGTGGCAACGGCGTTGTCAGCTTCTGGCGTGAAAAATTCATTACCAATGGCGGCCCTGATGGCGGCGATGGCGGTGATGGTGGCGATGTGTATATGGTCGCCGATGAAAACCTTAACACCTTGATTGACTATCGTTTCCAGCGTTTTTATGAAGCTGAACGCGGTAAAAATGGTGGTGGCGGTAACTGTACCGGTAAAAGCGGTAAAGACAAAGAACTGCGCGTACCGGTAGGCACCCGTGCTGTCGATATTCACACTAATGAAATCATTGGTGAAGTCGCAGAACACGGTAAGAAGATCATGATCGCTAAGGGCGGTTGGCATGGCTTGGGTAACGCTCGCTTTAAATCTTCGGTCAACCGTTCACCACGCCAAAAAACTATGGGTACTAAAGGTGAATTGCGTGATATCCGTTTAGAGCTGCTACTGCTAGCTGATGTTGGTATGCTGGGTATGCCAAATGCGGGTAAATCAACCTTTATTCGCGCCGTTTCAGCTGCTAAGCCGAAAGTCGCGGACTATCCGTTTACGACTCTTGTGCCAAGCCTTGGTGTGGTGAGCGTGCTGCCAGAGAAAAGCTTTGTAGTCGCTGATATCCCAGGGTTGATTGAGGGTGCGGCGGAAGGCGCTGGTTTAGGGATTCGTTTCTTGAAACACCTTGAACGTTGTCGCGTGCTGCTACATATGATTGATATTCTGCCTGCGGATCAAAGCGATCCTGCGCAGAATGCTTTGACCATCATTGATGAGCTTGAGCAGTACAGTGAAAAGCTGGCGAAGAAACCACGTTGGTTGGTGTTCAACAAAGTTGATCTGATGTCAGAAGAAGAAGCTGACGAGATCATTCAAGACATCGTTGATGCACTCGCATGGGAAGGTGACTACTTCAAAATTTCTGCTGCGAATCGTCAAGGTACCAAAGAGCTGTGCATGAAGCTGGCAGAGTTTATGGATACTTTACCGCGCGAAGCGGAAGAACAGACAGAAGCGGAAAAAGTCAACTTCACATGGGATTATAACCATAAAGATGGCTTGGCCGGTCAAGAAGTGATCACGGAAGATGATGACGATTGGGATGACTGGGACGACGAAGAAGATGACGGCCACGTTATCTATGTCCGTGACTAATCAACTTACTGATAATGCCGCAACTTTGTTGCGGCTTTTTTGTGTCTAAATCATATTCCTGCTGTGTGGTTTAAGGCACACTAAGTATCACCGTTAGGTATTATTTATCTTAGGCTTTTAGGAAAGGAATCATGGAAAGCAAACAGAGAGCCGTTTCTCGTTTGATCGCTCAGGCTGGGCAAATGCTGTTAGCACATGGTGCTGAGAGTACGTTAGTGGGCGATATGATGCGCCGCATGGGGCTTGCCAGTGGTATGAGTGAGGTTGAAGTCTCTCTCTCAGCAAGTTCTTTAGTCGTTACAACGGTTTATAAAGAGCATTGCATCACTACCGCGAGACGCAGCCCAGATCGTGGGATCAATATGCGGGTGGTGACTCAGATCCAGCGTATCTGTATCATGATGGAGAAAGGTATTCTCGATCACAGCTTAGCACAGAAAAAACTCAATCAAATCAGTCCAGAACGCTATAACCGATGGTTAGTCGTAGTCATGATTGGTCTATCCTGCGCGGCCTTTAGCCGTTTAGCGGGGGGGATTGGACGGTGTTTTTGATCACGTTGATCGCATCCTCAGTGGGCATGATCGTGCGTCAAGAAATCGGTCATCGTCAGTTCAATCCGTTGATCAACTTTGCCGCAACGGCTTTTGTGACTTCTGTTATTTCGGCTCAAGCAGTGATTTATCATCTCGGCAATAAACCTACGATAGTCATGGCTTCATCGGTACTGATGCTAGTCCCTGGGTTTCCTTTAATTAATGCGGTTGCTGATATGCTCAAAGGGTATATCAATATGGGTATTGCTCGTTTTGTGATGGCGAGTTTGCTGACATTGGCGACGGCTCTTGGAATTGTTGCGGCAATGGGTGTGACTGGGATTTGGGGGTGGTAATGCTAAGTTGGGATCTATTTTTCGGGCTACTCAACGACATGTTTTTTGCCGCAATTCCGGCGGTTGGGTTTGCCTTGGTATTTAATGTGCCTGCTCCTGCATTGAAGTATTGTGCGCTTGGTGGCGCGCTTGGACATGGATTGCGTTATTTAATGATGCAATTTGGCGTCCCGATCGAATGGGCGACCTTTTTTGCTGCAACACTGGTGGGGATGGTCGGGGTATATTGGTCTCGTCGATTCTTGGCACATCCCAAAGTGTTTACAGTAGCTGCGCTCATTCCTATGGTTCCTGGTGTCTTCGCTTTTAAAGCCATGATCGCTCTCGTGGAGATTAATCATCTTGGTTTTTCACCAGAGTTGCTAGAAGCACTCATGGAGAATTTCCTCAAGGCGATGTTTATTATTGCCGGTTTAGCGGTTGGTTTAGCGGTACCTGGGCTGTTATTCTACCGCCGCAAACCGATTATTTAAGGCGATAAAAATGATGATCAGTATGATTGCCGCGATGGCAGACAACCGCATTATTGGTAAAGATAACCAGATGCCTTGGCATCTGCCTGCAGATTTTGCATGGTTTAAACGCTGCACATTAGGCAAACCTGTGATTATGGGGCGCAAAACCTACCAATCGATTGGGCGACCTTTGCCGGGGCGGCACAATATTGTGATCTCTCGTGATGAGACTTTGCAGATTGATGGGGTTGATGTGGTGACATCTATCGATGCCGCGCTAGCAAAAGCCGGAGAAGTTGATGAGGTCATGATCATTGGCGGCGGAAGTTTGTATGCGGCTTGCCTGCCGATGGCCAATAAACTGTACATTACCGAGATCAATGCGGAACTTGATGGTGATACGCAGTTTCCTGAATGGGGAAGTGATTGGCAGGAGTGTTATCGTGAGCATTACTCCGTAGATGAAAAAAATACCTATGCGATGGATTTTGTGATTTTTGAACGGAAATAGCCGGATACAAAATCGTCAGCCCCCGTTTTAACGGGGGTTTTCTTTTTCAGTTTAAAGTGCGGCTTGAACGAAATAGCGTTTATCTTCCCAACGCAGCATAGTCAGGGTTCCGCCCCACACACAGCCTGTATCCAGTCCAATCACCTCATTACTGAAATAACCTTCCAGTGCAGCCCAATGGCCAAAAATCACGGTCTTTTCTAATCGAATCCGTTGCGGTAATTGAAACCAAGGTAATAAGCTACCATCGGTGACTTCGCTAGGAGGCAGTTTACATTGCATGTCCAAACGGCCATTAGGGAAACAAAAGCGCATGCGTGTGAAAGCGTTAATGATGTAACGTAGGCGATCTATGCCTTGCAGTTCAGCATCCCACATATCGGGTTCATCACTATACATCTGTACAATCAGGCTATCCCATTGTGCACTACGCAACACTTGTTCTACTTCTTGCGCTGCTTGGCGGGCGATGGCGAGATCCCATTGTGGTGAAATACCGGCATGGCAGAGCACAAATTCTTCATGTTCAGCTAGCAAGGGTTGCTGACGTAGCCAATCAAGTAATTGCGCGGCGTCGGGCGCATCTAAAATCGGTTGGGTTTGATCGCGGCGTTTGGCCGGATGAGTGCCAAGTGACACTGCGAGCAAATGCAAATCATGATTGCCCAGTACCACTCGTGCGGCATCACCGAGTTGATGGGCAAAGCGCAGTGTTTCGAGTGATTTGGGGCCTCTTGCGACTAAATCACCGGCAAACCAGAGAGTATCTTGGCTCGGATCAAAGTGAGCTTGTTCAAGCAGTAGCTGTAACTCATCAAAACAGCCTTGAATATCCCCAACGATGTAATTAGCCACACAAACTCCGTTAATTCAGGATATGAGGAACCGCTAGACGAAACGGTTCAATTTCTACCGAGAAAGACCCACCTTGTTCATCAACCATTAGGTACTGGCCTTGCATCACACCTATCGGTGTATCCAGTGCTGTACCACTGCTGTAGGTATATTCATCGTTGGCTTGAATGTATGGCTGTTCTCCCATCACACCATCACCTTCCACTACGGTCTGCTTACCATCGGCGTCTGTGATTAGCCAACGACGGCCTAATAGCTGCACGGTTTGAGTGCTGAGATTCTTAATCGTGATCAGATAAGCAAACACAAAGCGCTGATATTCAGGATCGGATTGTTCCTCAATGTAGCGAGTTTGAACCTGAATTTTGATGCAGGGAAGCGAAACATCCATGAGCGACTCCTCGGCCTAGTTGGGTATAACCTAGTGGCGATAAACAAAGGACGACTTAATGTCGTCCTATTGGATTATGCATGAGCTTTTTGATGCTGGGCATCAAGCCAGTTCGCTACTGCCACAAACTGAGCTAAGGTCAGGTTTTCTGGGCGCATGCCTGGGTTGATACCCAATGCCTCCAGCGTTTCTGGCTCAACCAAACCTTTGTAGCAGTTACGCACGGTTTTACGGCGTTGGTTAAAGCCTTCACGTACCACGCGATCTAACCACTCTAAGCTGGTCGCTGGGTGTGGGAGATCTTCATATGGCACCAGACGTACGACCGCAGAGTCCACTTTCGGTGGTGGCACAAACGCCGTTGGCGGCACTTCCAATACAGGAACCACTTTACAATAGTATTGCGCCATCACGGTTAGGCGGCCATAAGCTTTGCTGCCAGGGCCTGCCGCTAAACGGTTGACCACCTCTTTTTGCAGCATGAAGTGCATGTCTTGAATGTCACGGTGGAATTCAAACAGGTGGAACATCAGTGGTGTTGAAATGTTGTAAGGCAAGTTACCAAACACGCGAAGTTTGTTGTTTGGTTTAACCAGCTGTTTGAAGTCAAAACGCATGGCGTCGCCTTCGTGGATCGTCAGCTTGCTTGCTAATTCGGGATGATTACGCAAGCGCTCTGCGAGATCACGGTCAAGTTCGATGACAGTGAACTTATCCACTTCACGTCCTACCGGTTCTGTGATTGCGCCTAATCCTGGGCCGATTTCAACCAAGTTTTGCCCCGGTCTTGGATTAATCGCCGACACAATACCATCAATGATGTAAGGATCATTGAGGAAGTTTTGACCAAAGCGTTTACGTGCTTTGTGCCCTAAGTGGACATCATTTCTCATAGTGTTCTCGAAGTTATTTCGCTTTTTTATCAACTAATTCTATTGCGTAAGCCAATGCGGTCCAGAAGCTTCCTGCATCGGCTTGACCCGTTCCAGCAAGATCCAATGCGGTGCCGTGATCCACTGAAGTGCGGATAAAAGGCAGTCCCAGAGTAATATTGACTGAGCGGCCAAAGCCTTTGTATTTGAGCACGGGAAGTACTTGATCGTGGTACATCCCGAGTACGGCATCGGCTTGTTGCAAGTATTTTTCACTAAAAATGGTATCAGCTGGCAGTGGGCCAACCAATTGCATGCCATATTGCTCACGCAAACGCTGTAGGGTTGGAGTGATGGTTTCGATCTCCTCCATGCCTAACACGCCGTCTTCACCTGCATGTGGGTTTAAGCCACACACGTAAATTTTAGGCTCAGCAATGGCAAATTTCTCGACTAAATCCTTGTGGAGAATGTGAATGATCTGTTCTAGACGTTCACTGGTAACAGCTTTTGGCACTTCTGCGAGAGGCAGATGAGTGGTAACTAGAGCTGTTCGTAAGCCTTCTGTGGCAAGCATCATTACCACCAAAGGGGTGTTCGATTGCTCGGCAAAAAACTCAGTATGTCCACTGAAGGTAACACCCGCACGGTTGATTACCCCCTTGTGCACAGGGCCGGTGACAATAGCATCAAACTCGCCATTCATACAGCCTTTTGCCGCTCTTTCCAGTGTTTTTAACACATAGTGTCCATTGGCAGGATTGAGTTGGCCTGCGGACACGGGCTCTGCTAGAGGAATATGCTCGACTAAAAGAGTGCCGGCTTGTTGTGGTTGTACTGGATTATTGTGTTGATAATCCAGTAGCTTAACATGAATGCCTAGTTGTTCAGCACGTTCGGCAAGCAAGGTTTTATCGGCACATACTACCAGTTGATGTGGCCAATCCTGCGCTGAGAGGGCGAGAACGAGATCTGGGCCTATCCCCGCAGGTTCTCCCGCAGTAACAATAATTCGTTTACTGCTCATCCTTTTCGTCCTTCAGAACTTCCACAAAGGCACTGGCACGCAATTCTTGCAACCAAGCACTCGCTTCTTCATTGAATTTACGGTTGAACAGGATTCGGTACGCTTTATTTTTCAGGGCGGAGTCGGTGCGATCGACTTGACGGCGATCTAAAACCTCAACAATGTGCCAACCATGTACGGTTTTAAATGGCTCACTGATTTGTCCAACCGGTAAGGTTTCAACTTGGTGCTTAAACTCTGGAACATACAGATCTGGCGTTTGATAGCCTAGCTCACCTTTTTGTGCCGCTGAACCTGGATCTTGGCTGTACTGCTGAGCGAGTTCCGCAAAAGTGACTTCCCCATTTTTGATGCGCTGTACGAATTCATTGAGCTGTTTTTGTGCACCATCATCGCTAAGAATGATTGTTGGTTTGATCAGAATATGGCGAGCATTCACTTCCGTCACGGCAACGGTTTCTAAGCCTTTTACATCGTCAATTTTTAGAATGTGAAAACCGACGCCACTGCGGAATGGGCCGATAACGCTGCCTTTGTTTTGCATTTTGATCTGATCTGCAAAGATGGTCGGCATTTCTTCTTTACGCATCCATCCCCAGTCACCACCCTGTAGCGCTTTAGGCCCCTTGGAGTAGGTATAGGCCATTTTCGCAAAATCAGAGCCCTGCTTGAGTTCCGTCACCAGTTTGTTGGCTAGCGATTCCGCTTCACTCTTGTCCTGTCCATCTTCAACGCGAAGTTGGATATGACTAATTTTGTATTGCACCGTTGCATCGGTTTCTTTAGCCAATAGCTCGGCTAAGGTGTCGACCTCGGCGGGGAGAATATTGATTCGACGACGAACGAGTGCATTACGCGCATCACTGGCGGCCATCTCTTTACGCACTTGTTCACGAAATTCAGGGTAGGTTAGGCCTTCTTGGGCTACAGCGGCAATTAATTGCTCTTGGGTTTGTTGATTGCTTTTGGCGATCTCTTTAATCGCATCGTTTAAACGATTGTCATCAATTTTTACCCCGATTCTATCGGCTTCTTGCTGCTGCAAGGTATCGATGATCAGTTTTTCCAGCACTTGTTCACGCAAAACACTTTCTTGTGGTAAAGGTTGCTTATTTTGCTTGGCATTCGCCTTCACGGTTTTCAGTGCACCATCCACGTCACTTTGTAATATCACGCCACTATTGACGATAACGGCAACACTATCCAATTGCTGAAGTTCCGCGTGAGCATTAAACAGAGTCAGTGTGCCGAGGAGGCTAATTAATGTGGGTTTCCACAATTTCATGTGCAGTCCTATCTGAAATGTTGGTAGCCTGAGTTACTCTCAGGCTAAGCGAATTAGTTGTTTAGGAAGAATGGACGTCCGTAGCCGAGAGAGTTTCCTGCGCTATCTACGCCAGCCATGCTAGAACCTGCACCTATGCTGGTGCCAAAGCCAATAATCCCAATATTGAAACTGAAGTTATTTTCATAGATTGGAGTGGCGTATGGGTCGGTCACGAAGTTGCCATCCCAGCTTTTAAGTTGGTTACTGTAGGTGAACCCCATATACCAACAATCTGAGGTATAAGTGAGGTTAGCGAGCCACTCTAACGCTTCATCGGTTGTCAGGTCATAGTAATACTGGCCGCTGGCAGACCATTTACGGCTCAGTTGGTAACCCGCCAAGATCCCTGCTTGTGAAATACCGTCTTTGGTAATGTCATTAATGTTGGTAATGCTATCTCCTACAGTATTTAGAATGTAATCCTTCGCCACATAGCGATAGTTAGTTTGAATATAACCACCGTTAGAGCGATATTCTAACGTACTGTTTCCAAGCTGAATCCCTTGGCCGTCAATGTCATATTGAACCCCACCATGGTAGAACAGATAGTCGGCAAAGTTGAAATCCATTTCAACCGCCCAAGCCGAGTAGCTCGACTGGTTATCTGGGTTTTTCACCGATGGGTTGAAGTTGCCATCGAGATAGAAAATTTGACCGAACGCGATATTGAGGCGTTCTTTATAACTATCATCAAAGAAGCGAGTCGATGCGCCATAGCTGATTTGGTTAGCGGATTCGATGCGATCTACGCCGCTGTATTTACGGCTACGGAACAGGCCATAGTAGTCAGTTTGCAACAACGTGGAGTCATACAGGCCAATATTGCTCTGATCTTCTTTGGGAACATAGAGATACTGAATTTTTGGCTCCAGAGTTTGAGTGTAATTGTCCAGTAGCACCGTATCTCGTTCAAGCACAATACCGGCTACACTACGAATCTCAGGGATAACGCGTGTCACACTCTCTTCCAGTTTGGCATCCGTGGTCTTATCAATATCTTGTTGATAGTAGGTACCTAACACACGTGCTTCGGTTGTCCAGTTGCCCCACGTATTGCTAAATGGAATTTTTAGCCCCGGTTCAATATGTACTCGAGTCGCAGAAGGTTTGCCTCTTGCGTCTGTCTCAAAGCGCGAAATATGACTGATAAGGTCAAGATCCAGATATTTCATCGTCTCTGGAGCATAGTAGTTGTAGCTGAGCTGCGGCATTAAGCGATAAGGCAAGTTAGTGCTAGTGGTATCCTTGGTCAGCAGTTGGAAATCACGCACCAACAGCGCAGCATCCCAGTTATCGCTACGGTAAGTGGCGCGCCCCTCTTGGATGAGTTGTCCATCTTCACGGTTGCCGATACCAGAGTCTAAATCTGAAAAATAGTTGATATCACTGACTTTTGAGTAATCAATTTCAAATTTCCAAGCTTGTTGGAAAATGCCACTATGCTCATATTGAAGCGCCCAGCGATTCCCTTGTTCTGTATGAAGTTGATCATCTGGTAGATACTCTGACTTGATTTGTCCTTCACCCAAATCACTCAGATAACGAAATACACTATTGAGTTGTGTACCGCGCTTTTGCATGTAGTTGAAGGTGGTTTCTAAATCGTAATTAGGTGCCAAGTTCCAGTAGATAGGTACTTCAAATTCATAACCATCTCGTGAGCCGTAAGATGCGGTTGGGTACAAGAAGCCCGTTTTACGGGTGTCCCCAATCGGCACGGTTAAATAGGGGAGATAGAACACGGGTACATTTTGCACTTCAAGACGCGGGTTATAGAAAGTGGCAATCTCTTCATTCTGGTCCACATCAATGCTGGAAGCGCGCATGCGCCACGCATTATTGCCTTCTGGGCATGAGGTGATCGATCCATCTTCAATTTCATACACCGCTTTGCCCGTTTTAGATACGTACACCGCTTCGCCGCGCCCCGGTTCACACAAGAACTTGTAGCTCGTATTTTCTAGCGTCATTTCATCCGTATTAAGATGATTGGTTGCTTTGGTCGATAGGGTTTTGATCTCACCATCACTAAACTGAACATTGCCCTCAGCCACCACAACGTTTTCTTGTTGATGTAACGTAACGTTATCAGCAGCGATACGTTTTTTGCCTTGTACGACAACAACGTTGCCTGAATAGGTCGCCTTTTGTCCATTGATTGCCTCTAGCTTATCCGCTTCGACATTGATAGGCTGTTGGCTGGGGCTAGTTGGATCAGGCTGGCTGACTAAACACTGTTCGCCATTTGGCAGGTTCGAGCGATTGTCATCCACACTCGCTTCTGCTTGTGTTTGAGGAGCAAAGAGTGCAGCGCTAATTGAGGCGGCTAAAAACGTGCGGGAAAAGCATGACATTGGGTTGTACATCCTGTTGAACTTGTGGCCTGTTGAACTTGATGGATTCCGAACTTAGGAGCCTGAAATATGAACGGTCCTTATCATAAAGGAAATTGACGCTTGCGCCACTATCAGACCACTTCACTCCAGAAAAATTCATAGATTGAGAGCACATAATGCATATTTTTGGCAAAATTTTGGGCGCTTTTTTTGGCTTCCTGTTTGGTGGGCCTTTCGGCGCTATTTTTGGACTCTTTTTAGGGCATCAATTCGATAAAGCTCGCCGTCTAAATCAGGCGGGGTTTCAAAGTGGTCCTTTTGGTACGGGACCAAGTCAAGCGGAACGTCAGGACGAGTTTTTTAAAGCTGCCTTTTCGGTGATGGGGCATGTGGCAAAAGCCAAGGGGCAAGTCACCAAAGAAGAGATCCAACTCGCGACCATTATGATGGATCGCATGAACTTGACCGTAGAGCAAAAGCGGGCGGCACAAGAGGCTTTCCGTGAGGGAAAAGACGTGGATTTTCCACTTGAGCAGGTGCTAGCACGAGTGAAAATTGCCACGGGAGGGCGTTTCGATCTGCTACAGTTTTTCCTTGAGCTGCAAGTCTCTTCAGCTTTTGCCGATGGTGATGTACACCCTAGCGAACGCAATGTACTACACCGCATTGCGCGTGGTTTAGGTTTCTCTTCTGAACAGCTAGAACGGCGTTTACGCATGCAAGAAGCCGCGTTTCGCTTTCAGCAAGGAGGCGGTTTCGGTGGTTCGCAACAGCAATCTAGTGGTGGTCAGCAATGGCAGCAGCCTTCATCACGCAACCAGTTAGCCGATGCTTATGAAGTACTTGGGGTGAGTGAAACGGCTAGCTCACAAGAGGTGAAGCGGGCTTATCGCAAGCTGATGAATGAGCACCACCCAGATAAGCTGATGGCGAAAGGTTTACCGCCAGAGATGATGAACGTAGCGAAAGAGAAATCACAGCAAATCCAACATGCTTATGAGCTGATCCGAAAGGAGAAAGGCATCAAGTAAGACCATCATTAAGCACTAACCTTTCTAAGGCAAACCTAACCGTTTGCCTTTCTTTTGAATTTAAAAGAGCGGTTAGCGTTAGGTTTTAGAGTAGGACGGATTACGACAGATAAAATAAAACCCAGTCAAAGACTGGGTTTCTAAAAGTGGCTCCTCCTGCTGGACTTGAACCAGCGACCTGCGGATTAACAGTCCGTCGCTCTACCGACTGAGCTAAGGAGGAATTATTCTTTTTAATTTAATGGTGCCGACTACCGGAATCGAACTGGTGACCTACTGATTACAAGTCAGTTGCTCTACCTACTGAGCTAAGTCGGCAAGTCAACTTGCAATGCAAGTTGGAAATTGGCTCCTCCTGCTGGACTTGAACCAGCGACCTGCGGATTAACAGTCCGTCGCTCTACCGACTGAGCTAAGGAGGAATTATTCATTTTAATTTAATGGTGCCGACTACCGGAATCGAACTGGTGACCTACTGATTACAAGTCAGTTGCTCTACCTACTGAGCTAAGTCGGCACATTTATTATTGTTCGTGCAAGCACCAACAATCAAAATTGTGGTGCCCGGAGGCGGAATCGAACCACCGACACGAGGATTTTCAATCCTCTGCTCTACCGACTGAGCTATCCGGGCGACGAGGTGTATTAAAAGGGTTTTCGTGGTAGTCGTCAACATGAAAATCCAAAAAAAATGTTGTTTGTTGCTTTTCTATACTTAATGGCCTGTTTTTGTCCATTTTGCTTGCCAAATTATCGCCGAATCGGCAACAAAGTTCATTTTCAAAAGAGAGCAATGGGTTTTATCAAACCATAAAAACAAAAAAAGCACGTAAAAATACGTGCTTGATAAACATTTCTAGTAAACAACGGTGGATACCCAGTCAGTTCAGGGCTATTACTCCCCGTAGTTGCATTTAAAATACAATCTAACGTGTTACTGAAAAGTGTGCAGCCCACTGTTCTAACTCACGTGCTAGCTTAGTGAGGGTTTGGGTGCTGTTATGGCTTTCTGTCACCACATGGCTTAATTTTGTGCCACTTTCTTCAATCATATTGATGCGACGAGAAATATCATCACTGACTTGAGTTTGTTCTGCGGCTGCGGTGGCAATTTGATGACTCATCGAAGAGACGCTCTCCAACGCATCAACAATCAATGCTAGCGCAGAAGCGGCATTTTCTGATTCTTGCACGCTGCTTTGGCTGGTTTGCCCACAAATCTGGATGGTTTGAATCGCATTACGCGAGCCTTCCTGCAGATTGTGGATCATCTGTTGGATCTCTTTAGTGCTCGTTTGCGTTCGCCCCGCTAAGTTACGCACTTCATCAGCGACCACCGCAAAGCCTCGGCCTTGTTCACCGGCACGAGCCGCTTCAATGGCCGCATTGAGTGCCAGTAAATTAGTTTGCTCTGCAATATCGCCAATTACGTCTAGCACTTTGGCGATGTTTTTCACATCCTGATCCAGATCGGCAACCGCGGTGCTCGCGGTGTGTAATTGGGTCGCTAAGCCTTGAATGTTACTCACCGTGTTGTGGATGAGTTTTTGCGTATGCTGGCTTTGCTGATCCGCTTGATCGGTGTTGAATGCGGTATCGCGCGCTGAATCGGCGACTTGGTTCGCTGAAGAGGCCATTTCGGTCATCGCGGTGGCAATCATCGCGGTGGATTGCTGCTGGCTATCCGTTAATTCGGCAATGCTTTTGGCGCGAGTGCCTGCGCTAACTAATTCAGAACGTAGAGCGACCATGGATTGCTCAAGCTTGGTCACTAAATCTGCTAGTGAGCTGCTCATCTGTTGCACGGCACCATAAATGCTCTCTTTTGGTGCTTTGGTCGCGAATTCTGTGCGAATTCGGCCTTGCGCTACGGCTTGTACTGCGCTGCGTACCTCATTCGGTTCGCCGCCAATAATCAGCAGTATTTTACGAATCGCGATCAGTAGCAGAGATAAAATCGCAACGGCGATCACCACACATAAGCTTAATTGCCATTGCGCGGTAGACCAAAAACGCGCATTCACTTCGTTAAAGCCTATCCCAGTGCCGACAACCCAGCCCCAGTGCGGCGTTTTGCGCGCGATCGAGAGCTTTTCTTCAATCGAGCCATCTGCTTGCTTTTGTGTCCACGTATATTCCACCAACTTGCCGGATTGATTACGCAGTACATCTTGAATTAAGCGGCCAACGCTATTGCCTTTGCCATCTTTAAAATCATTGAAGCTCGTATCATGCAGCTGTGGGTCGAGTGGTGTGGCGACAAATGTCATATTCTCATCCGCCACATACACATATTCATTATCTTTGTAGAGATTGTTGCGCATTAAACGCGTTGCAAGGGCTTTGGCTTCAGGTTCAGACATTTTGCCTTCTTGGGCTAGCTTCTCAACCTCGGTCAAGATGCTATAGGCGCTGTTGAACAGTTCGGTCACTCGCGCTTTGTTATCTAAATTGCTCGCTACTCGCAAAGTCCATAGCCCAGTTGCGGTTAATGCAAGTAGAGCTGTAAGTATGAGGGCAGACAATAAATAGGCTTGGGTTTTTAGTTTCATAGTTTGACCCCTATGGGGAAGGTATAAACAGATTAAATTTTGATGACAGTTTTGTGTCGGCAGGGATAGTAATGAGCTTGCTTATTTATTGATACGAAGTAAGTGTGAAAGTATGAGTTGGATTAAATTTTTGCTTCGAAATAAAAGTGAATGGTGATGTTTAGGCGGGATTTGATGGGGGGAGCCGAGAAAACCCAAATGCACAAAACGCAGATAAAGAAAAACCCAGTCGAAGACTGGGTTTTTAAAAGTGGCTCCTCCTGCTGGACTTGAACCAGCGACCTGCGGATTAACAGTCCGTCGCTCTACCGACTGAGCTAAGGAGGAACAATTTTTATTGTGTCTATGGCACAACTTTTAATAGTGGTGCCTCGAGGCGGAATCGAACCACCGACACGAGGATTTTCAATCCTCTGCTCTACCGACTGAGCTATCGAGGCAAATTTTAAGTGGTGCCGGCTGCCGGAATCGAACTGGCGACCTACTGATTACAAGTCAGTTGCTCTACCTACTGAGCTAAGCCGGCACACGTAACCTTTGCTGTTTGTGTCTTACACCAACAATCTAAAATTCGTGGTGCCCGGAGGCGGAATCGAACCACCGACACGAGGATTTTCAATCCTCTGCTCTACCGACTGAGCTATCCGGGCAACGGAGCGCTATTAAACGGATTTTCCCTTTCTCCGTCAACTTGTTTTTTAAAAAAATTCGAAAAATCAGTTTGATTGTCGCTATTTTCAGCAAAGTGCGGTTTTTTTGTTATCCCGCGTTAAATTCCTTCTTAAATTTGGTCACTTTTTCCAGATAACGACGCGCTTCCGCATTCGGATGTTTTTTGGTTAACGCCCAATAGACTTGGTTGGGTTGCAGGGCATTTAGGTCGCGCATGGCGCGTTGGCGATCGCGACTAAAGGTATTTAATACACCACCAGTTCCACCGTTGTAGGCGGAAATCATGCTGTATTCGAGAGACGTGGGGTGACGTACCTCTTTCAAATAGCGATTTTTCAGGATGTAAAAATAGGCGGTACCCGTATCAATGTTGTTTTCTGGGTTAAATAGATACTCGGGGCTGGGTTCGCCCGAACGGTTTTTGACCAGCTTAAACACATCCCGTCCTGCGGTTTTAGGCACCACTTGCATCAAACCATAGGCGTTGGCCCAACTCACAGCGTAGGGGTTGAAACTGCTTTCGGTTTTGATGATCGCGTAGATCAGATCTTCGGGAATATCGTATTTCTGAGAGGCTTTACGCACTATGTTGGCGTATTTGTAGCCACGGATGTCGATTTGATCTTTGACCATTGGGATTTCGACATAATAGGCTTTCTTGAAGTCGACTTGCTTAACTTTCAAATGGTTAGCTATGAGGTAATCGGCGTAGCGGTTAGCGCGCCATGACCACTGGATCGGTTGTCCATCTTGATCAAGCACCTGTTGATACAAAAAGGGTTGGCCTTTGAGTTCGATATCTTTCGAGGAGAAAAGATCGACATGAGCGGGATCATCGGGAGTCAGTAAGGTGGTGATGATCGCATTACGCAAGTGAGCTTTAGGGTCGGTGGGAGAAACGGTTTCGACGATGATTTTACCTTCGGTGAAGTTGACTTCAGAACGGCTTAGGTAGTTATCTATGTATTTGACGTAGTTATTTTTGCCAGCGATTTTTAGCTCGCGGCGCCCCCAACGTTTTTCGATATTGCCAGAGAAACTATTGATCAATGCATCCAGTGCGGCGGTGTCTTTCTGAAATTGTCCGGGTAATCCGGCTAGATTTTTGGCGAAACGGTTAGTGGGTTCGTAGTCGACATCGTAAATTTTTTCGATAAATTCACGACTACAGCCGCTCAATAGTAGAGCGGTGATACATAACACTAACTTTCTCATGCGCCTCCTTAAAGCGAACTTTCGCTGCTCCTGATACGAAAATGACATCATAACCGAGCGGCATGATGTCATTTTTTGCGAGCAGATGAAATCCGAAATTTCCTACTTTGCAGGCGGGGTATAACCTTCGATATGGACTTCTTTACCTTCAAACAGGAAATTAACCATCTCTTGCTCAAGCAATTTGCGGTGCTCAGGATCCATCATGTTGAGTTTTTTCTCATTGATCAGCATGGTCTGTTTGCTTTGCCATTGTGCCCAAGCTTCTTTGCAGATGTTATCGAAAATACGTTTGCCCAGTTCGCCGGGATAGAGTTGGAAATCCAAGCCGTCGGCTTCTTTCTGCAATCGGGTACAAAATACGGTGCGAGCCATTCACTCTTCCTCTTTAAATGTGGCTATCAATGTCGAAAGGTAAGCTGTGCAACAGTTGTTTCACTGGTGCCGCAAGACCAATCTCATCGGGTTGGCTTAAGTTATACCAAAGACCTTTGCTCCCTTCCATGATGATGTCCGGTTTGCGGCTTAATTCTAGCAAGATCGGCGTGATGTCGAGATGGTAGTGGCTAAAGGTGTGGCGAAATGCGATCAGGGTTTTCTGCGATGTTATTGTGCTATCGCCGATGGCGCGCTGATCTATGGTGGTTTGAATATTGGCGATCTCTGATTGGGGAAAACAGTACAAACCGCCCCAAATTCCACTTTGCGGGCGCTGCTCAAGCCAGACTGCATTGTCGTGATAGAGCATGACAAACCAAGTGGCTTTGACGGGTTTATCTATTTTCGGTTTCTTGCCCGGATACTCTTGGGGATTGCCTTGCTGCTTGGCTAGGCAAAACGATTCCACTGGGCACAGGCTGCATTTGGGCTTGCTGCGAGTGCAGATCATTGCGCCCATATCCATCATGGCTTGATTGTATTTATCAACATCCACACTTGGCGTGTGCATTTCTGCATAATGCCAAAGCTGGTTCTCGACACTTTTTTGCCCCGGCCAGCCTTGAACAGCAAAGCAACGCGCCAAAGTGCGTTTTACATTACCATCCAAAATGGCGTGTGGTTTTTTATACACAGAAGAGAGCACGGCTGCCGCGGTTGAACGGCCGACACCGGGTAGCGCATTCATCAGCTCTAAATCAGTCGGAAACTCGCCGCCATATTGATTAACTACGGTTTGCGCCGCTTTATGTAGATTGCGCGCCCTTGCGTAGTAGCCAAGCCCCGTCCAGAAATGCAGCACTTCATCTTGCGGTGCTGCCGCGAGGGCTTGTACGGTCGGGAAGCGTTCTAAAAAGCGTTCAAAGTAGGGGATCACGGTCGCGACTTGGGTCTGCTGTAACATGATTTCCGATAACCAAACGCGATACGCATTTTTATTTTGTTGCCACGGCAGGTTTTTGCGGCCGTAGGCGTCATACCAAGTAAGGATGGCCTGTGCAAAAGGAGTCACGACTTGCTCATTATTATTGTCTAAACTAGTGGAGCAAAATTGCACCACAGATTGGTGGTGAAGTAAAACCGACAAACATTGGGGATATTCTCCTCCTTCCTGTTCGAAGCTGTGGCGGTGTTGGCGGCAGCGGCAAAGAGTTTGAGGGCAGGATAGTGAACGGTCAGTAATAACACTTGCACCGTTGACGATTCTTTGGATAATTCCCGCTCTGATTTAGCAATGTGCAGGCAATAGAAATGAGCGAAGTAATCACCCAGGAATTTACCGAAGATGGCAAAGTGCTGCGTCGTATTCGTAGCTTTGTTCGTCGTGAAGGTCGTTTGACCAAAGGCCAGGAAGCCGCAATGAAAGAGTGCTGGCCAACCATGGGTATTGATTACCAGCCAGAGCTGTTGGATTGGCAACAGGTGTTTGGTAACGACAATCCGGTTGTGTTGGAGATTGGTTTTGGCATGGGCGCGTCCTTGGTCGAAATGGCGAAAAACGCACCTGAGAAAAACTTCCTCGGCATTGAAGTACACAGCCCAGGTGTCGGTGCTTGTTTGGCTTCGGCGCGTGAAGCGGGTGTGACTAACTTGCGTGTGATGTGCCATGACGCGGTGGAAGTGTTTGCACACATGATCCCAGATAACAGCCTGCACACTTTGCAATTATTCTTCCCAGATCCTTGGCACAAGAAACGCCACCACAAGCGCCGTATCGTGCAGCTTGAATTTGCTGAAATGGTACGCCAAAAGCTGATCATCGGCAGCGGTGTATTCCATATGGCAACTGACTGGGAAAACTACGCAGAACACATGGTTGAAGTGATGAATCAAGCCCCCGGTTTTGCTAACTTGGCAACCGATGGCGATTACATTCCTCGCCCTGATGAGCGCCCACTGACCAAGTTTGAGCAGCGTGGTCACCGTTTAGGCCATGGCGTGTGGGACATTAAGTACCAACGCACTGCTTAAATATCCCCTTCCTATTTGAAGCTGCAGCGGTGTTGGCTACGTTCATTCACCCCAATCACATAGTCTGTCTATGCTCATGGGGATGAACTCACTTGCCGCCTAGCTGCAACTCCAAGTAGTTTGGGTATAGAGAATTTTGCTTAAGCCAACATTTGATGTTGGCTTTTTTGACCCTAATCCTCAAGCTATTGAACAACTGAAATAGCTTGAGACAAACTAATAATAAAGAGTCAACCATGAAGCCAACAGCAGACATTTTAGCCAGCATTCTTGACGAAGTTCGCCCACTCACCGTGCAAGGTCAAGTTGCCGATTACATCCCCGCACTAGCGAAAGTACCGAGTGATAAATTGGGTATTGCGGTGTTTACCAACCAAGGGGAAGTCATCACGGCAGGCGATGCGGAAGAAGGATTTTCGATTCAGTCGATCTCCAAAGTGCTGAGTCTGACTTTGGCTATGGGCTTGTATCAACCGGATGAACTGTGGAGTCGCGTGGGTAAAGAGCCTTCCGGCCAAGCATTCAACTCGTTAATTCAGCTTGAAATGGAGCAAGGGATTCCGCGTAATCCTTTTATCAATGCTGGCGCGATTGTCGTGTGCGATATGCTGCACAGTCGCCTCTCTGCTCCTCGCCAGCGTTTGTTGGAGTTTGTACGCCAGCTCAGCGGCGAACCGCAAATTGCTTATGACAAAGTCGTGGCTGCTTCGGAGATGATGCACAGTGATCGCAACGCCGCGATTGCGTATTTGATGCGTTCATTTGGCAATTTCCACAATGAGGTTATTCCAGTACTGCACAACTATTTTCACGCCTGCGCATTGAAAATGAGCTGTGTTGAGCTGGCGAAAACCTTCAGCTATCTGGCCAACAAAGGTGTTTCTGTGGCGACGGGGGAAACGGTGATCACGCCAACCCAAAGCAAACAAACTAATGCCTTACTCGCCACGTGCGGCTTGTATGATGGGGCAGGAGAGTTTGCCTATCGAGTCGGTATGCCGGGGAAATCAGGTGTTGGCGGCGGGATTATTGCTGTCGTTCCAGGTGAGATGACGATTGCGGTATGGTCCCCCGCGTTGGATCTATCGGGTAACTCGCTCGCGGGTACTCGCGCGTTAGAGCTTTTAGCGCAGCGGATTGGCCGTTCGATTTTTTAACGCCGATGATTTAACTTCGATTTTTTAAGCACATAGGGCAGGGAAGCCGATGGCAGAAAGTAACGAGCAACAGATCCATCAATATTTGTTGGCGCAGTGTGCCGATTTCCCTCATCTGTGTCAGGTTCTAGCTCACAACGGCCCGCGCAGCCTTGCCCCTCAAACGCCAGATCGTTTTTTGCCTTATCTCTGCCGAGCGGTGGCTGGGCAACAGTTATCGGTGACAGCCGCGAAAACCATTTGGGGACGAGTGGATGAGCTATGCCAACAACACGGCTCCTTACCAGCATTGTTAGTTGAAGAGCAGTATGCTGCGCTGCGTGCCTGTGGCTTATCCAATGCCAAAGTCAAAACCCTGATTGGAATTAATCGTGCACTGCTTGATGGCACCCTTTCGGAAGCGATCTTTCAACGCCACGAAGCAGATTTTATTACTCAGCAGTTAGTGCAATTGTGGGGTGTTGGTCAGTGGACTGCCGAGATGGCTCTGATGTTTTTCTTCGCATTACCTGATGTGTGGTCGTCAGGTGATGCCGCTTTGACACGCGGTTTAAATAGGTTGGCGCAAAAAGAAGGCGTTGCACCTGAAGATATCCTCACGGCAGCAACGCCATATCGTACTTATCTGGCTCTGCATATTTGGCAGATGTTAGACGCCGATCTTCTCTCTCAATAAATCACTCTTCATCATCGGCCATAAAGGCTTCGAGCAGATCATTAAGGAACAGTTTGCCCTTTTCCGTGATTTGCCAATGCTGATCATCTTCACTGAGATAGCCTTCACTGAGCGCCCAATCTAAGGTTGGGCGGATCACGTCAATCGCCAGTCCCGTGGTGGCGGTAAAATCGGCTTTTGGGCAGGGTTCAATCAAGCGAAAGCGGTTCATAAAAAACTCAAACGGCTTGTCTTGATCGGCAACCAACTGCTCGCTATCCAAATAGGCTTTGGCCAGATTGTTCAGCGCAGCCAAGTAACCGCGCGGATGCTTGGTTTTGGTGGTACGGACAATTCGCCCATCAGCAAAACTCAGTTTGCCGTGCGCGCCGCAGCCAATCCCGAGGTAATCACCAAAGCGCCAATAGTTGAGGTTGTGCTGACACTGATAGCCCGGCTTGCTGTAGCCAGAAATCTCATACTGCACATACCCTGCATCACTGAGCTTTTGATGGCCGAGTTCGAAAATATCCCATAGCGCATCTTCATCCGGCAGCTTAGGCGGTTTCGAGTAAAACAGCGTGTTGGGTTCAATAGTCAGTTGATACCAAGAGAGATGCGGCGGATTGAGCGCGATCGCCTGATCCAAATCAGCCAGTGCTTGCTCGGGCGTTTGATCCGGTAAGCCGTGCATCAAATCCAAATTAAAGCTGTTGAGGCCAATTTGGTGTGCTAACTGTGCGGCGCGCACCGCTTCTTGTTGGCCGTGAATGCGTCCTAAACGCGCTAATTTTTCTGGCTCAAAACTCTGCACACCAATCGAAATGCGAGTGACCCCAGCGGTGCGATAGCCAGCAAAACGCTGCGCTTCAATCGTGCCGGGGTTGGCTTCCATGGTGATCTCAATGTCCGGCTTAAACGCAATACGTTCGGCAACGCCTTGCAGCAAACGCGCGATGCCTTCAGCAGAGATAAGGCTCGGTGTGCCGCCGCCAATAAATATCGAATGCAGCAGGCGAGGATCACCCTTGAGCTGGTAACGTTCGATGTCGCGATCCAGATCTTCCAACAGCGCATCCAAATACTCTTGCTCAGGAATCTCGCCTTTCTGCGCGTGCGAGTTGAAATCGCAGTACGGGCATTTCTGCACGCACCACGGAATATGAATGTATAAGCTAAGCGGTGGAGGCGTTAGCATGTACGCTGCTCTTCAATCGCTTTGAACAGTTTTTGCAGGGCTTTGCCGCGGTGTGAAAGCTGTTTTTTGCGCACCGGTTCTAGTTCAGCAGAAGCGCAGTTTTCTTCCGGAACCCAGAAAATAGGGTCGTAACCAAAGCCATTGCTGCCGTGTGGTGCGGTGAGGATTTTGCCTTCCCACTTGCCGTGGCAAACGATAGGCGTTGGGTCATCCGCGTGGCGCATCAACACCAGTACACAATGAAAACGCGCACTGCGCTGGTCGTCTGGCACATCTTGCATCGCCACTAGCAGCTTATTGAGATTGTCACCGTCGTTGGCATGCTCGCCCGCGTAGCGCGCGGAATAGATGCCCGGCGCACCGTTTAGGTAGTCCACTTCCAAACCGGAATCATCGGCAATCGCCGGTAATCCGGTAATTTGCGAGGCATGACGTGCCTTGATGATCGCATTTTCGATAAAAGTGGTGCCTGTTTCTGCCACTTCAGGGACGTTGAATTCGCTTTGCGCGACGACATCAAACCCAAAATCGGACAATAGGTCCGCCATTTCACGCACCTTGCCTTGATTGCCCGTGGCTAAAACGATCTTTTTCATGCTGTTCTCTGTGGTTTATATGGGGAAAACCGACGGCTGCGTCGTAGATTCCCCATGTTTTCTATAAAATTACTGTTCGGTATAGAACTTTTGGCTGAAGGTTAGTTTTCCCGCCCCTTTCAGACCTGCATCGACATCAATATCAAACGTCAGCATCTCTTCATTGCTGATCGGCACTTCCGCCAAGTAGTAAATCGCGTTGCCTTCTTTGACTTGCTTAAAGCTCAGTTCACGCAAGTTACCAATCAGGTTTTTGGCATGGCCGGTCAGCTTGGCTTCGGTTGCAGGTTTACCCAATGAAGCACGATCTAACACACTGATATTGAGGATCGCGGTATAACCGTTGCGCGTCAGCTGATAACTGCTCGCCACCTTCGGGGTTAAAAAGGTTGAGTTGAATGCCGAATAGTGCACTTCAATATCTTTAATGGTTTTTAGCTGCTCAGCGCTCGCTGGCAAAGCCAATAGGGTGAGCAGTAGTGACATCATCCATTTACGCATAATCGATTCTCCTTGTGAAAAAACTCCCTCAGAGAGGGAGTGTGATTATTCAATCAGTGCTGCAATTTCAGGTGGGATCTGGCTTGGCTGTAGGATACGCACTTGTTTGTGGCGTCCCAGTTCGCCCTTTTCGATCACCACCGAACCTTTCGCCACTTTGCACTGCTTGGCGAGATATTTGCTCAAGTGTGCGTTGGCTTTACCATCAATCGGCGGCGCGGTGATGGCGACTTTGAGTTCCTCACCATGCAGACCGACAATGCTGTCGCGGCTCGCTTTCGGTTGAATATAGAGCCGCAGCAGTAGATCGTCACCTTCTCGCCATATGGCGCTCATTACAACTGATACCAGATTGGACCAATCAAATCGCCCATCAGGAAGTTGGCAAATTGCAGCACAATGAAGAGTACCAGCACACTTAAATCAAAGCCGCCCATCACCGGAATAATACGGCGGATCGGTGCGAGCATAGGTTCAGTGAGTTGATTGAACACGTACTCAATTGGGCTACGGCCTTGGCTGACCCAGCTCAGGATAGCGCGGATCAAGAGAACCCAGAACAACAAGCCGCCTGCGGCTTTGATCAGAGAAAGCAAGCCGAGGAAGAGGAAATCAGCACTGAAAGTGACAGCGCCGCCGGAGGCTATCAGTACCAAAGCCACATATTTCAGCACGCAGAGTACATAGGCAAACAGCACGGTGGCGAGGTCCATGCTGCCCAATGACGGGATCACGCGGCGTAGGGGACCAACCACAGGTTGTGTGGCTTTAACAATAAATTGAGAAAACGGATTGTAGAAATCAGCGCGCGCGGCTTGCAGCCAAATGCGCAAAATGACCACCATGATGTAGAGGTCAAACAGGGTATTGATGAGAAAGCTCATTGAATTCATAAGTTGCCCTTATTGATTTGGCGGCTGCTCATCTTGATGAGAGCTGCCTTAAGATTAAAATAGTTGTTCCATTTCCTGCGCGCGAGCAACGGCCGCTTGCATCGCTTTCGCGACAATGTCGCTAAGCTGGTGATCATTAAAAGTTTGGATCGCTTGCGCTGTCGTGCCGCCTTTTGATGTTACTTGTTCACGCAGTGTCGCCAGTGATGTTTCTGGATTTGCTTTGACCATTTCTGCGGCACCGAGCGCCGATTGTTGTACCAGCAAGCGCGCGGTTGCTTCATCAAAGCCTTGTGCCATGGCTTCTTGCTGCATGGCTTGCATAAACAAGAAGAAATAAGCGGGAGCGCTCCCTGCGGCGGCAATCACGCTGTTGATGCCGGATTCGTTTTCTACCCAGCACACTTCACCGACGCTTTGCATCAGTTGAGTGGTAAAAGTTTTATCTGTTTCGCTCACCGAATCTGGCGCATACAAGCCACTCATACCACGGTTCACCAGCGAAGGGGTATTGGGCATCACACGCACTAAATTGAGCTGGGTTGCCAGCATTTCATTGAGTCGATTCACCGACACGCCTGCTGCAATCGAGATAACCAATTTTCCAGAGAAATCGACCGCTTGCAGTGGCTTACACACCTCTGCCATCAGCTGCGGTTTGACCGCTAACACCACCACATCCGCTTGTTGCGCCGCAGCAAGGTTATCGCTGGTGGTGCGAATGCCATATTGCGCTTCAAGAGGCTCGCGGCGTGTGAGTGATGGAGCGGTCGCAACGATGTTATTCGCGGCATAACCACTGGCAATCAATCCCGCAATAATGGCGCGCGCCATGTTTCCTGCGCCGATAAAGGCGATGCTTCTCTGTTCCATTCGATGCTCTCAAATCTAAAATAGTGCACTCGTCGCAACGAGTATTCCAAACGTTAAGCGTTACGGCTGTAATCGCGCTCGCCAAAAATTGCCGTACCAATCCGCACTATGGTGCTGCCAGCTTCAATCGCCGCTTGCATATCGCCACTCATGCCCATGGATAAGGTATCAATCTGTGGGTATTTCTGAGCCAATTGTTGCTGCAATTCGGCTAATTGGATAAACGCTGCCAGCTGCGCAGGGTAATCCGGTACGTTTTCAGGAATTGACATCAGCCCTCTTAACGTGAGGTTTGGCAGGCCAGAAATCAATTCAGCTAATGTAAATAATTGCTGTGGTTCGATACCGGATTTCGAGGCTTCACCGCTGGTATTGACCTGAATCAGCACTTGCAGTGGCGGCATGCCCGCAGGGCGCTGTTCATTAAGGCGCAAGGCAATTTTCTCGCGCTCAATCGTGTGTACCCAGTCAAAATGTTCCGCGACTAAGCGCGTTTTATTCGACTGTAGTGGGCCGATAAAGTGCCACTCTAACGCTAATTGTGGATGATGCTCGGCAAAATAGCGGATTTTATCGACGCCTTCTTGCACATAATTTTCACCAAAGCAGCGTTGCCCTGCTTGAGTCGCTTCAAGAATTGCCTCGACGGGTTTGGTTTTGCTTACCGCGAGAAGTTGCACAGTGCTTCGAGCGCGTCCACACTTTTGTTGTGCGCTTTCGATCTGTGCAGTGATATGTTCAATGTTTTGTTGAATACTACGCATAGCCAGACTTTATTAAGGAATTTAAATGGATATCGCTGAGTTACTGGAATTTAGTGTAAAGCATAACGCGTCAGATCTACATCTTTCCGCCGGTGTTCCGCCTATGGTACGGATTGATGGTGAAGTTAGGAAGCTTGGCGTGCCTGCTTTTACCCATTCTGACGTACATCGCTTGGTATTTGAAATTATGAATGATGCCCAGCGCAGTGAATATGAAGAAAAATTAGAAGTCGATTTTTCTTTTGAACTGCCTAATGTTGGCCGTTTCCGGGTTAACGCGTTTCACCAATCGCGCGGATGCTCTGCGGTATTTCGTACCATTCCGACGGTGATACCGACGTTAGATCAGCTTGAAGCTCCTGAGATTTTTACCAAGATCGCCAATTATGAAAAAGGCTTAGTGCTGGTCACTGGACCTACCGGTTCGGGTAAATCCACCACGCTCGCGGCGATGGTTGATTACGTGAATGCCCACCATAACAAGCACATTTTGACCATTGAAGATCCGATTGAATTTGTACATAGCAACAATAAGTGTTTGATCAACCAACGCGAAGTGCACCGTGATACCCACAGTTTTAAAAACGCACTGCGTTCGGCACTGCGTGAAGATCCGGATGTGATTCTGGTTGGTGAGCTGCGTGACCAAGAAACTATTAGCTTGGCGCTCACCGCGGCAGAAACGGGTCACTTAGTATTTGGTACTTTGCACACCAGCTCGGCGGCGAAAACCATCGACCGTATTATCGACGTTTTTCCTGGCAGTGATAAAGACATGGTGCGCTCAATGCTTTCTGAATCTCTGCGTGCAGTTATCGCGCAAAAGCTCTTAAAACGCGTGGGTGGCGGTCGTGTCGCGTGCCATGAAATCATGCTGGCGACTCCGGCAATCCGTAACTTGATCCGTGAAGATAAAGTGGCGCAGATGTATTCAATCATCCAAACCGGTGCCGCTCATGGCATGCAAACCATGGAGCAAAACGCCAAACAGCTGATCGCGCGTGGTGTGGTGGATGCGCAAGAAGTGCAGAGCAAAATCGAGTTGGATTTAAAAGCATTTTAAGTAGGTAAACAGCGATGGAGTTAAATCAATATCTGGATGGGATGCTGAGCCATAAAGCATCGGATCTTTACATCACTGTTGGTGCGCCGATTTTATATCGAGTCGATGGTGAATTGCGTGCGCAAGGTGAAGTGCTCAGTTTGGCGGATGTGACGGCCTTATTGCATGCGATGATGGACGACGCGAGACAAGCGGAATTTAAGCAGACGCGTGAAGCGAACTTTGCTGTGGTGCGTGATAGTGGCCGTTTCCGGGTGAGTGCGTTTTTCCAACGTGAATTGCCGGGGGCGGTGATCCGCCGGATTGAAACGCGTATTCCCACCTTTGAAGAGCTGAAATTACCCGAGGTACTGCAAAATTTAGCGATTGCTAAACGCGGTTTAGTTTTGGTGGTAGGCGCAACCGGTTCGGGTAAATCGACCACTATGGCGGCCATGACTGGCTATCGTAACCAGCACCGTACTGGGCATATTTTGACGGTCGAAGATCCCATTGAGTTTGTACATGAACACAAGCGTTGCATCGTGACTCAGCGAGAAGTGGGGCTCGATACCGAAAGTTATGAAATCGCGCTGAAAAACTCGCTGCGCCAAGCACCAGATATGATTTTGATTGGTGAAATTCGCAGCCGAGAAACCATGGAATACGCAATGACTTTCGCGGAAACGGGTCATCTGTGTATGGCCACGCTGCACGCCAACAACGCTAACCAAGCGTTAGAGCGGATTTTGCATTTAGTGCCGAAAGAGCAGCGTGAGCAGTTCCTGCTCGACTTGTCACTCAATCTAAAAGGGGTGGTTGGTCAGCAGTTGCTACGTGATAAAAATGGCAAAGGACGGCATGGGGTGTTTGAAGTGTTGCTTAATAGCCCACGAGTCGCGGATTTGATTCGCCGTGGCGAACTGCATGAGCTGAAAACGACCATGGCGCGCTCCAAAGAAGTAGGTATGCAGACTTTCGACCAAGCCTTATACCAGCTAGTGGTGGATGACAAAATCAGTGAGCAAGATGCCCTGCACAGTGCGGATTCTGCCAACGATCTGCGTTTGATGCTCAAAACCAAGCGTGGTGATAACTACGGCAGCGGATCTTTGCAAAATGTGAAGATTGATATGGAGTAGCGGTTGGTTGCTTTGTGCGCTTTGCTTTCACTCCCTGCAACTCAAGCGAGTTTGGGATAGAGCTTCGAGTCTGGATTGGGCATACTGCCACTTTCTCGGCTGAATGGGTGGAGTGTACATGCAGATCACGACTCAAGAATATCTCGCATTAGGTGACGCGATTGCGGCGTTAAAGACGCCGCAATTTACGTCTCGCCTCGTGGCAGTGCTGCGTTGTATTGCCGATTTTGATTGCGCGGTGATCTTGGGCTATCGCCCCAACAAACATCCGATTTATCTGTATGACTCGCTCTCAGCTCAGCGTGAGCTTCTGTTTCAGCGTTATCTGACACATGCTTATCTCGATGATCCTTTCTACAGTGCTTTGCAGCACAACACGCGCTCAGGGGTGTTTCATCTCTCTGATTTAATGCCGCTCAATTCGCAGCAAAAAGCCTATCAACACCAGTTTTATGCGCAAACCGGTTGGCAGGATGAAGTGAGTTTGGTGGTCAACCTCGATGACGAGCGTTCGATTGTAGTGTATCTCGGCTGCTTTAAGCCACGCTCTTTTCCTCGTGAACAGATAGCCGCGTTGCAACAGCGGTTTACCGTGTTGCAAGCCTTGTGTCAGCAGCATTGGCAGCAGCAGCCACTGCGGTTAGCGGAAAGTGCGCAGCCCAACCAAGAGTTACGGACTTGGGTTGAGCAGGCGATCCAGAGTTTTGGCGCGCAGCGTTTAAGCCCGCGAGAGCAGGAGATCACCGCACTGCTTATCCAAGGTTTAGACTCACAAGAGATTGCCGAGGTACTGGCCATCAGCCACGGCACAGTCAAAAATCATCGCAAACGCATCTATGCGCAGCTGCATGTCAGCTCGTTAAGCGAGCTGTTTCAACTGTTTCTCAATCATCTGATTGGCGCAGCCGCGGATTAGGTTGTCTTTCCTCCTTAGGTCATCAATTACCAAGATTGTCCCTTTAGGGACATCGCTCCCGATGTTTAAAGTTGGTTACTCTGCTTGCCAAGACTTTTAGGAGGCAGAATGAATTCACAGCAACTTTTTGATGATTTACAGCAGCGCGGTTTGATCGCGCAAAGCACGCCACTGGAGGCGCTGGTTGAGCGCTTTACTACGCCGCAAGTGCTGTATTGCGGTTTTGACCCCACTGCAGGCAGTTTGCACATCGGTCATTTGGTGCCACTGCTGATGCTTAAGCGTTTTCAAAACGCCGGACATCAAGCGATTGCGCTCATCGGTGGTGCCACAGGCATGATTGGCGATCCAAGTTTTAAAGCCAACGAGCGGGTGCTCAATAGTGCGCAAACTGTGCAGCAGTGGGTGAGTGATTTAAGCCAGCAAATCACGCAATTGATGGCCTCGCAGAGCGAAAACTGCGCATCGCTGATGACCGTCAATAATGCTGATTGGATCGGCAAGATCAATCTGATCGATTTTTTCCGCGATGTGGGTAAGCATTTTTCAGTCAATACAATGATCAATCGTGAATCGGTGAAGCAGCGTTTAGCGCGTCCGGATCAAGGCATCTCCTTTACCGAGTTCAGTTACTCTTTGCTGCAATCTTATGACTTTGCGCATCTCAATCGTGAGTTTGGTTGCGCGCTGCAAATTGGTGGCAATGATCAGTGGGGCAATATTGTCAGCGGGATTGATTTGACTCGCCGCCTCAATGGTGCCGAAGTATGTGGTTTAACTTTGCCGCTGATCACCAAATCTGATGGAACTAAATTTGGCAAAACCGAAAGTGGTGCAGTGTGGCTTGAGAGCAGTAAAACCTCGCCGTACCGCTTCTACCAGTTTTGGTTAAACAGTGATGATGCGGATGTGTACCGCTTCTTGGCGTATTACACTTTTTTGAGCACTGCTGAGATTGAGGACATTCGCCAAGCCGATACGTTACGCGAAGGCAAGCCACAAGCGCAGCAGATTTTGGCAGAGCACGTGACCCGTTTTGTGCATGATGAAGAGGGACTCGCTGCGGCGCAGCGGATTACTCAAGCGCTGTTTAGCGGGGATGTCAGCTATCTCAGCTTAAGTGAGTTGGCTCAGTTAGAGTTAGATGGTCTGCCTTGTGTGGCGGCATCACGTACCGATTCCTTACTCGATTTGCTGCTCAATTCAGGTTTAGCCAGTTCCAAGCGCCAAGCGCGCGAGTGGTTGGAGAGTGGGGCGATCCGTGTCAATGGTGAGCGAGTACAGCAAGAGGGCGTGTTATCGGGCTTTGCTCTGTTTGATCGCTACTACGTGTTGCAACGCGGTAAGAAGCAGTTTGCTTTGATCAAATTGGAAGGTTTGGCTGAGTAAAATCGTTTGATAGAAGCAGTGGGGTTAGCCCCACTGACTTTCAAACCAACTCTCTAGAATGATCACCGCCGATTGGCAGTCCACATTGCCTTTGCTCAGTGCTTTGTAACCGCCCATGGCGAACAGTTCTGCGCGCGCTTCGGTGGTGGAAAGACGCTCATCATGCAGTTCTACGGGCAAACCAAAACGGCCATGCAAACGCTGAGCGAATTTCTTTGCGCGTGGGGTGATGGTGTCCAGATCTTTGCCGTGCAGATCGGTAGGCAGGCCAACAATCAATAAATTGGGTTGCCACTCTTTGATCTGTTTTTCAATTTCATCCCAATTGGGGATGCCATCATTGGCTTTAAACGCTTTTAGCGGTGACGCCGTGCCAGTGATCTCTTGGCCGATTGCACTGCCAATGCTTTTGGTGCCGTAATCAAAGGCCATAACGGTACGTGACATGGTGTTTCTCTTTTAATAAAAAATGTTCAATAAAAATGACAGTAAAAAATGAGGCTGCGTGATCGCAGCCTTGGATTTGGTTAGGCGTGTCCGGCGTCGCTGGAAAGCTGCGCAGGGGAGATGCCGAGTTTTTGGATCGCCTTTTGCCATTTCTCATGCACGGGCGTATTAAAAATCAGCTCAGGATCCGCTTCTATGGTGAGCCAAGAGTTTTCGGTGAGTTCCACCTCTAACTGTCCAGCAGACCAACCAGAATAGCCAAGCGCGACAATGTAGCCTTCAGGCTCCGCCTCGGTACCGAGTACAGTGAGAATATCCTTCGAGGTGGTGACGGCGATGTCATCGGTCATGTTCATGCTCGATTCGTAGTGATCGCGCGGACGATGCAGAATAAACCCACGATCTTCCGATACCGGACCACCATTGAACACCGGCTTTTTCAGACTTTCTTGGTGAGACTGTGGGTAAGCCGGTTCGATATCAACCTGCTTGAGCATGCCGCCGACCGTTATATCGATCGGCGCATTGATCATTAACCCCATCGCGCCATCTTGGTTGTGCTCGCAGATATAAATCACGCTGCGCTTGAAGTAAGGATCCTTCATGCTAGGCATGGCAACCAGAAAATGATTGGTAAGATTCATACTGTGTCCAACCTCTATTTCACTGCTGTGGCTGCTCACATTGCGGCCGCTTTAAGGCGACGTTCAATGGCATCCATCAACTTGCCTGTGATTGAAATATCGTACGCAGCTTCAATCTCTCGAATACAGGTTGGGCTGGTAACGTTAATTTCGGTCAGTTTATCGCCAATGACATCCAAGCCTACAAACAGTAGCCCTTTCTCTTTTAGGGTCGGAGCGACCGCTAGAGCAATTTTCTTATCGGTTTCACTCAGTGGGCGAGGCTCACCACGACCGCCGGCAGCCAAGTTACCGCGGGTTTCACCTTTGGCTGGAATTCGCGCCAAGCAGTAAGGCATAGGTTCACCATCGACCACCAAAATGCGTTTGTCACCGTTGCTGATATCTGGCACAAAGGTCTGAGCCATGCAGTAATTCTGGCCGTGGTTGGTTAAGGTTTCGATGATCACTGAGAGGTTAGGATCGCCCTCTTTAACGCGGAAAATCGAAGCTCCGCCCATACCATCGAGGGGTTTTAGAATCACATCCCCGTGCTGTTCACGGAAGGCTTTAATCTTCTCGGCTTTACGCGTCACCATGGTGATCGGCGTCAGCTCTGGGAACCAAGCGGTGAACAGTTTTTCATTACAATCGCGTAGGCTTTGTGGTTTGTTCACTACCAATACGCCTTCATCTTCCGCGCGCTCCAAAATGTAGGTTGCGTAGATGTATTCGGTGTCGAACGGCGGATCCTTACGCATTAAAATCGCATCCAATTCAGAAAGTGCGATGGTTTGCTCGGATTTGAATTGATACCAACCGCTCGGATCTTCTTTCAGCTCGACAACTTTAGTATCGGCCAGTGCCACACCTTGCTCTAAGTGTAGATCATTCATTTCCATATAATGGATTTCATAACCGCGACGCTGCGCTTCAAGCATCATGGCAAAGCTGGAATCTTTTTTGATGTTAATGGAAGCGATGGGATCCATCACAATACCGAGTTTAATCATGGTTTATCTCCATTTAGCCAAGATCGCCGAAACGAACTTGTAGTGCAGTTATCGCTGTGAGTGCCGCAGTTTCTGTGCGCAGTACGCGTGGGCCTAACAAGGTTTCTTCAAACTGGTAACGACGTGTCATATCAATTTCTTCCGCTGACAGACCGCCTTCAGGACCAATCAGCAAACGAACTTTGCTCACTGGGGTGGGTAAGGTGTTGACCGAGTATTTAGCGCGTGGGTGCAAATTGAGTTTCAGTGCCTCGGTTGGCTCTGCACACCAAGCTTCGAGATCCATAATTGGGCGGATTTCTGGCACGGTATTACGGCCACACTGCTCGCAAGCGCTGATCGCAATTTTCTGCCACTGCTGGATCTTCTTCTCGAAGCGTTTTTCATCCAACTTCACGCCACAACGCTCAGAAAGCAGAGGGGTGATGGTGGTTACGCCCAATTCCACCGATTTTTGGATGGTGAACTCCATCTTATCGCCGCGTGAAATCACCTGACCAAGATGCAGATCGAGGGGCGATTCAATACTGTTTTCCACGCGCGCTGTGATGTTGACCAGCACCTGCTTTTTGCCGACTTCACTGATCACGGCTGGGAATTCAGCCCCAAAGCCATCGAATAGCAGCACTTCTTGTTCAGCTTGCATACGCAATACGCGACCGATATGCCCAGCGGCATCTTCACTCAGGGCTACGGTGCAAAGCTGGTGGATCGGTTCTGGATGATAAATTCGTGGGATGCGCATGCGGATAATTCCTAATCATTAAACGAGGTTACCTTCTTCCAACTTAAAGCGGCAACTTCAGTTGGAAGAGGCATATCTGGCCTCTAACATGGATGCAAGTTGGGCAAAATACAAGGGGGCAGGGTGAGATTCTGCCAATCAGTTCGGGCATTGTTCACGCACAAAGCGGTTCGAGTTGCCTTGCACTTTTTCAATCCGTTGGTCACGGATACATTCCCATTCGCTGACCGGATATTGATTGTTCCATGCCTGCATTAATTGGTTTTGCGCTTTGGAAAGTCGCAAACCGTACTGCTCACTCATGTACAGATAAGTGCGCGCAATTGCCCCGCGTGCTCGTTCTGGCGGCATGGCTGCGCGCTCTTTGAAGTTCACTTGCATTTCGCACTGGCCGTAGGTGACACCATCGACACCATTCCATTGACTGAAACCGAAGTTGGAACGATCACCATTTACTTCGCCAATCGCTGGAGTGAGGTTGTGCAGATCGGCTTCCATCTGATTGAACTCTGGGCTAGTACGAGTGCAGTTTTTGCGGCCACCTTGTTGCCAGCATTGCAGCTGATGACCAAATTGCCAAGCTGGGACTACATGTTCCCATTCAATACGCGAAGCACGATTCTCATTTTTACGTACTTGATAGCCGCAACTCTCCAAATCAGGGATGCCTTTTTTGCCTTGCCAGCGAATGTCGCAGCCACAGTAAAAAGAGACCGGATGATCACGGTAAATCTTCACCGCTTCATTTTTCGCATGACTAAAAGACATGGGGGCGGCAAAGGTGAGGAGAGGCAAGCTCGCCATAAAAGCGGTTATTAAACGGATAATCAGCATGATAGACGTAGATAAGTAGGTTTTTTATCAGTCTAACACTCATAAATTACCTTTGTCGTTGATGCTTTTGTTAGTTTTTAGCGAGGGAAAGGCAAAGCCTATAGAGGTGGCCTCTGTCAATCAAAGGTTAGGCTTGGTAGATCAAGTTTTGTTGGCAGCTTTGGCAGCGATAGGTGGCTTCACCGCGCAGCACTTTATTGTGGCGACGAATGGTGAGGGGGTATTCGCGGCACGCACAGCGGTAGTGGAAGGTTTTGCCCTGTACTGAAGCAACAGAAAACGTGTGGGTGGTTTTGGGTTCGAGTTGAAACACCTGTTTCATCACTTGTTGCCATTCGGCACCGTGTGGACGTACTCGTCCATAAAGCTGATACGTAATCAGATGAGCGATTTCGTGTGGGATCACTTGCTGGAGGAAGTCATCGACGTTTTCGGCAAACAGCACCGGATTAAGGCGGATTTCCCACAGCTGTAAATAGGCTTTACCGGCGGCGCGCCCGCGTAAACGGTAGTTGAGCTTAGGTAGTTTAAAAGGGCGTTGCAAAGCCTCGCTGGCGGTGGCGATACACTGTTTGATTTTCTGCTCAGCTTGGCAGTGCAGATCAAAACGAACCATTAGCGAATTTCTACCTCTAAAAACCCTATCATCGAACTCATAAAAAAAGCCCTTTCATGAGAAAGGGCCTTGAACTCTATTGCAATCCTCGCCGTTTGTCAGCGGTGACTTGAAATAATGCTTATTTTAGACCAGCGAAGTCACGCAGCAGCGCGGCTTTGTCTGTCGCTTCCCAAGGGAACTCTTCGCGGCCGAAGTGACCGTAAGCTGCTGTTTTCTTGTAGATAGGTTGCAGCAGGTTCAGCATCTCTTGCAGACCGTATGGACGCAGGTCGAAGAACTGGCGAACGGCTTCGATGATGATCTCTTGAGATACTTTTTCAGTACCGAAAGTTTCCACCATGATAGACGTTGGATCAGCAACACCGATTGCGTAAGACAGTTGGATTTCACAACGATCAGCCATACCCGCCGCAACGATGTTTTTCGCAACGTAACGCGCTGCGTAAGCCGCTGAACGGTCAACCTTGGATGGATCCTTACCAGAGAATGCACCACCACCGTGACGCGCTGCGCCGCCGTAGGTATCAACGATGATCTTACGACCTGTCAGACCACAGTCACCCATAGGACCACCAATCACAAAACGACCGGTTGGGTTGATGAAGTATTTGGTCTCTTTGCTCAGCCATTCTGCTGGCAGAACAGGCTTGATGATCTCTTCCATTACCGCTTCACGCAGGTCAGGCGTTGAAATAGAGTCACAGTGCTGAGTAGACAGAACCACGGCATCAATACCCACGATCTTGCCTTGGTCGTACTGGAAGGTCACTTGAGATTTCGCATCTGGACGCAACCATGGCAGCGTACCGTTTTTGCGAACTTCTGCTTGGCGCTGCATCAGACGGTGTGCGTAGGTGATTGGTGCTGGCATCAGCACTTCAGTTTCGTTAGTTGCATAACCAAACATGATGCCTTGGTCGCCCGCGCCTTGCTCTTTAGGATCGGCTTTATCAACACCTTGGTTGATGTCTGGCGATTGCTTACCGATGGTGTTCAGTACTGCACAAGAGTTGGCATCAAAGCCCATGTCTGAGTGCACGTAACCAATTTCACGAACGGTTTGACGAGTTAACTCTTCGATATCAACCCAAGCGGAAGTAGTGATTTCACCACCCACCATCACCATGCCAGTTTTTACGTAAGTTTCGCAAGCAACGCGAGCTTTAGGATCTTGCTCAAGAATTGCGTCCAACACTGCATCAGAGATCTGGTCTGCAATTTTATCTGGATGGCCTTCTGATACTGATTCTGAAGTAAACAGGTGCTTAATCGCCATGATAGCTCCAATATTTGTGGTTATTCGGTAACGGCATGAAGTGGCGCTACCGATCAATTTCGTACATTTTGTAGGCGTTTCTACATCTAGACGGCTATTCTAGTGTCGAGCGCTCAAATTACAAGCTCTTTTTCTGTTTAGCCCATAACCAAACGTTTGCTTAAAAAAGTCAGCTTTGCCACTACAAAGCGAGAATGTGCTAAAAAGTGTGACAAAATCGGAGCAAAGCACCAGTAAATCGTTTGCAGCAGCAGGGGGGCTTTGCGACAATAGCCGCCACTGATTTTCCGCATCCATTCATTTCGCTTACTTCCCATTTAGGAGTCGACATGTCTTCTCGCAAACAACTTGCCAATGCTATCCGTGCCCTGAGCATGGACGGCGTTCAAAAAGCTAACTCTGGCCACCCGGGAGCCCCAATGGGCATGGCGGATATCGCCGAAGTACTGTGGCGTTCACACTTAAACCACAACCCACAAAACCCAAACTGGGCTGACCGCGACCGTTTTGTACTGTCTAACGGTCACGGATCTATGCTGATTTACTCGCTGCTGCACCTGAGCGGTTACCAGCTGTCGATTGACGATTTGAAAAATTTCCGTCAACTGCACTCAAAAACACCGGGTCACCCAGAGTACGGTTACGCACCGGGTATCGAAACCACCACGGGCCCTCTAGGCCAAGGCATCACTAATGCCGTAGGTATGGCGATGGCTGAGAAAGCACTGGCGGCGCAGTTCAACAAACCGGGTCACGACATCGTTGACCACTTCACTTATGTGTTCATGGGTGATGGCTGTTTGATGGAAGGTATCTCGCACGAAGCGTGTTCACTGGCGGGAACACTGGGTCTGGGCAAACTGATTGCATTCTGGGATGACAACGGTATTTCTATCGACGGTCACGTGGAAGGCTGGTTCTCAGACGACACACCAAAACGTTTTGAAGCGTACGGCTGGCATGTGATCCCTGCGGTTGATGGCCACGATGCAGATGCAATTAACGCTGCGATTGAAGCGGCGAAAGCAGAAACCTCTCGCCCAACGCTGATTTGTACCAAAACCATCATCGGTTTCGGCTCACCAAACAAAGCGGGCTCACACGACTGTCACGGCGCTCCTCTGGGCAACGATGAAATCAAAGCCGCGCGTGAATTCTTGGGTTGGGAATATGCTCCATTTGAAATCCCAGCTGACATTTACGCAGAGTGGGATGCCAAAGCCGCAGGCGCAAGCAAAGAAGCCGCTTGGGATGAGAAATTCGCCGCTTACGCGAAAGCTTACCCAGCCGAAGCTGCTGAATACAAGCGCCGCGTAGCCGGTGAGCTGCCAGCGAATTGGGAAGCAGCAACCAGCGAGATTATCGCCAACCTACAAGCTAACCCTGCCAACATCGCATCGCGTAAAGCATCACAAAATGCGCTGGAAGCGTTCGGCAAACTGCTGCCAGAATTTATGGGCGGCTCAGCTGACCTAGCGCCTTCTAACCTCACCATGTGGTCTGGCTCTAAGTCTCTCACAGCAGAAGACTTCTCAGGCAACTACATCCACTACGGTGTGCGTGAGTTTGGTATGACCGCCATCATCAACGGTATCGCGCTGCACGGTGGCTTTGTGCCTTACGGCGCGACCTTCCTGATGTTTATGGAATACGCGCGTAACGCGATGCGTATGGCAGCACTGATGAAAGTGCAAAACATCCAAGTGTACACCCATGACTCTATCGGTCTGGGTGAAGATGGCCCAACCCACCAACCGGTTGAGCAAATCGCTTCCCTGCGTATGACACCAAACATGAGCACATGGCGCCCATGTGACCAAGTAGAATCAGCGATGGCGTGGAAACTGGCGATTGAGCGTAAAGATGCGCCATCTGCGCTGATTTTCTCGCGTCAAAACCTCGCGCAGCAACCACGCAGCGCAGAGCAAGTCGCGAACATCGCCAAAGGTGGTTACATCCTGAAAGATTGTGCAGGTCAACCTGAACTCATTCTGATTGCAACAGGCTCTGAAGTTGAACTCGCGGTTGCCGCTTACGAGCAACTGAGCGCCGAAGGCAAAGCGGTTCGCGTGGTCTCTATGCCATCGACCGACGCATTTGATAAGCAAGATGCAGCCTACCGTGAAGCCGTTCTGCCATCTGCAGTCACCAAGCGTATCGCGATTGAAGCGGGCATTGCCGACTTCTGGTACAAGTACGTCGGCTTTGGCGGTCGCATCATCGGTATGACCAGCTTTGGTGAATCAGCACCAGCGGGTGAGCTGTTCAAACTGTTTGGCTTCACTACTGAAAATGTCGTGAAACAAGCCAAAGAACTGCTGGCGTAATTGAAAGCCATTCTTTGTGAAGCAAAGAAAAATCGATGATAAAAAATCCCGCTGCGGCGGGATTTTTTATTGCCACTCATCAGGCCTTGCTTGGCGGAGCGCATCAATGAATAGGCGCAGCCGAAGTGGGTGACGACCGAGCGGATAGAAGCAGTTGATTTCTGTTGGCTGTGATTGCCATCCGTTGACGCAAGGAATGAGGCTGCCCGGATGCGCCGTTTCAAAACCATTGGCAAACCAAGTGGGAAGCAAACCAATACCACGACCTTTAGCAATCGCATCGGCTTGCATGGCAAGATTATCGCTTTGTAAACGACTCTCTAGTGCTGGCAGTGAATAACTGCCGAACTCTGGATGGTGCAGTTCAAGCTCCGCGCGCCGACAAGCAATAAAATCAATCCATGGGTGATGAATCAGCTCACGAGGATGGGTGGGTTTATCTCGATGGGCCAAATATTTGGGAGAGGCGTAAGCGGCATAGCGCCAATAGCCTAAGCGCTCTTTGCGATAACCCATGGGGGCGGCGTGTTCAATCCAAATGATCAAATCGGGCTCAAATACCTCATCACTGTGTTGAAACTGGCTGAGTAAACGGATCTTCAATGTCGAATGCTGCTGCATAAACTCATCCAACACTTGGCTGAGCCAACCACGGATCAAATTCGGATGCACCACCAGCGTGAGTTCGCCAGTGACTTGATTGTTCAATTCTTGCAACGCTTCCTGACTTTTATTCGCCAGTTCAAGTAACTGTTCTGAGTAAACCGCAAACACTTCCCCCGCTTTGGTGAGCGTTAAGCGGTTGCCCTGCCGCATCAACAAACTTTGTCCTAAATCCTCCTCAAGCTGTGCCAAGCGGCGACTCAGGGTGGATTTAGGTTGTTCAAGTGCTTTGGCTGCGGCAGTCAGGCTCTTATGTTGGCAAAGCGCATGGAAAGCTTTTACGGCGCTGAGATCTTGCATAGGTATTTGACCTTTAAAGAATAATTACCACAGACGTTCCATATTTGGTCCGCACTATTCCATGTGTCGATCTATCTCCAATACAGAATATATGAATAATCCGCTTCTGAAATTAAGAATAATTATCATTTAAAGGAGAGGTAAATGTCCAGACACAATCCATCCCTCGTCAGTTTATCTGTGACGCTTGGCTTAATGTTTTCGGCTAGCGCTTTTGCTCAAGAAGCGACGAAAGCGGATGAAACCATGGTGGTCACTGCGGCGGGATACGCGCAAGCCATTCAAAATGCGCCAGCCAGTATCAGTGTGATTTCAAGAGAAGATCTGGAATCTCGCTATTACCGTGATGTGACCGATGCGCTAAAAGGCGTTCCAGGCGTAACCGTGACGGGTGGTGGCGATAAAACCGACATCAGCATTCGTGGTATGGGCTCAAGCTACACTTTGATTTTGGTGGATGGTAAACGTCAAACCTCACGTCAGACCCGTCCAAACAGCGATGGTCCGGGCATTGAGCAAGGTTGGCTGCCGCCTCTGCAAGCGATTGAACGCATTGAAGTGATCCGTGGCCCGATGTCTACGCTGTACGGCTCGGATGCGATTGGCGGCGTGATCAACATCATCACTCGTAAAGATCAGCAGCAGTGGTCAGGCAATGTGCAGCTATCGACCGTGGTGCAAGAAAATCGCGCCTCAGGCGATGAACAAAGCGCTAACTTTTTTGTGACAGGACCTTTAAGTGATGCTCTATCGCTGCAAGTCTACGGGCAAACCACACAACGCGATGAAGACGAAATTGAGCATGGTTACGGCGATAAATCACTGCGCAGCTTAACCTCAAAGCTCAACTACCAGCTCAATCCAGATCATCAACTGCAACTGGAAGCCGGTTTATCAGCCCAAGATCGCGAAAATAACGTGGGCAAGTCGGCGCAATCCAGCGGCAGCAAGACGGATAATGAGTATCGTCGCAATCATATTGCCGTTTCTCACCAAGGGGATTGGCAAAACGTTGGGCAATCCGATACCTATCTGCAATACGAAGAAAATACCAATCAGTCTCGTGAGATGAGCATTGACAACACTGTGTTCAAATCCACGTTAGTGGCTCCTATTGGTGAGCATAAGTTGAGCTTTGGTGTGGAAGGTAAACACGAAAGTTTAGAGGATAAAACCTCCAACAAAATTTCATCTCGCACGCATATCTCCAACGCTCAATGGGCGGGATTCATTGAAGATGAATGGGCGCTCGCAGAGCAATTCCGCCTGACTTTTGGTGGACGTCTGGATCATGATAAAAACTACGGCAGCCACTTCAGCCCACGTGTGTATGGCGTATGGAATCTCGATCCTCTATGGACAGTAAAAGGTGGTGTTTCTACTGGCTTCCGTGCACCGCAATTACGTGAAGTGACGCCGGATTGGGGACAAGTGAGTAAGGGCGGTAATATTTATGGCAACCCGAATCTCAAGCCTGAAACTTCCGTTAATAAAGAGTTGAGCTTGGTGTACAGCGCTGGCACGGGTCTCTCGGCATCGTTAACCGCTTTCCATAATGACTTTCAAGATAAGATCACTCGCGTCGCTTGCCCTGCCAATATCTGTACCGATGGGCCAAACCAATGGGGCGCAGATCCTACTTATCGTGTGAATATTGATGAAGCCGAAACCTATGGTGCAGAGGCAACCTTAAGCTTGCCAATTACGGAAACCATTGAGTTGTCATCTAGCTACACGTACACCCACTCGGAGCAGAAAACCGGGAATTTTGCTGGCCGTCCACTATTGCAGTTACCTAAGCATCTGTTTAATGCCAACTTGAGTTGGCAAACCACAGATCGCCTAAGCAGTTGGGCTAACCTCAACTATCGTGGCAAGGAGATGCAGCCGGAAGGTGGGGCATCGAACAATGATTTCATCGCGCCAAGCTACACCTTTATCGATACTGGCGTGACTTATGCGCTCACCGATACCGCAACGCTTAAAGCCGCGGTGTACAACCTGTTTGATCAGGAAGTGAACTATGCCGAATATGGTTATGTGGAAGATGGCCGCCGCTACTGGTTGGGCTTAGACATTGCCTTCTAATTATTAGAGGTAGAGGTTCAGAGGATTGGCGGCAGCGCCAATCCTCTGCTTGTTTTGCGATCGGTGGTGGAATCATTTATTGCACAGGATCGCCGTGCCAAAGCCTAGAGTATCGGTTACTATTGCCAACCAATCTGAGAGCGATAGGCGGTACAAGATGCTGAGGGTAGCAATTAACGGTTTTGGGCGCATTGGGCGTAACGTATTACGCGCTGTGTATGAAAGTGGCAAAAGTGATCGCATCCAAGTGGTTGCGGTTAATGAACTTGCCAAACCGGATGCGATGGCGCATCTCCTTCAGTACGATACTAGCCACGGTCGCTTTGGCAAAAAAATCAGCCATGATCAGCAGCATATCTACGTTCACCATCAAAATGGTGAGTATGACTCAATCCGCATTCTGCATCTTTCTGAAATTCCTCTCTTACCTTGGCGTGATTTAGGTGTGGACTTAGTCCTCGACTGTACTGGCGTATTTGGTTGTCAGGAAGATGGTCAAAAGCATATTGATGCGGGCGCGAAGTTAGTTTTATTTTCCCATCCGGGTGCTAGCGATCTCGACAACACCATCATTTATGGTGTGAATCATGAAACCCTAACCGCTGAGCATAAAATCGTTTCTAACGGATCTTGCACCACTAACTGCATAGTGCCGATCATCAAGGTATTGGATGACGCATTTGGCATTGATTCGGGCACCATTACCACGATTCACTCATCAATGAACGATCAACAAGTGATTGATGCGTACCATACTGACTTGCGCCGTACCCGTGCCGCGAGCCAATCCATCATTCCGGTTGATACCAAGCTGCACAAAGGTATAGAAAGAATATTTCCGAAATTTTCTAACAAATTTGAAGCGATTTCAGTGCGTGTTCCCACTGTAAATGTGACCGCGATGGATTTAAGTGTCACAATTAAATCAAATGTGAAAGTTAATGACGTAAATCAAACCATTGTGAACGCATCTCAGTGTACATTACGTGGCATTGTTGACTATACTGAAGCGCCTTTGGTTTCCATCGATTTTAACCATGATCCGCACAGCGCGATTGTGGATGGAACACAAACGAGAGTCAGTAACGGGCAGTTAGTGAAAATGCTCGTTTGGTGTGATAACGAATGGGGCTTTGCCAACCGGATGTTAGATACCGCTTTGGCAATGCAAGCCACGCAGTAAAGGCTAAGCATGCACTTCAAATCAGGTTTGGATATTGAAACCTGAAGAACGCATCCCCATATCGGTAAACAGCTAAGATTTTACCGACTCGGCAGGGTCGCCGAGTTGCAGAATTTTCATTTCTTTAAATAGTTTGAGAGGACAAATCATGTCTGTAATCAAGATGATTGACCTGGATCTTGCAGGTAAACGCGTATTTATTCGTGCTGACCTGAACGTACCAGTAAAAGACGGCAAAGTGACTTCTGATGCACGTATCCTTGCGTCTCTACCAACAATCAAGCACTGCTTGGAAGCGGGCGCTAAAGTAATGGTCACTTCTCACTTGGGTCGCCCAACTGAAGGTGAGTATGCTGAGGAGTTCTCTCTACTACCAGTGGTTAACTACCTGAACGATGCACTAGACTGCGAAGTTCGCCTAGTGAAAGACTACATCGATGGCGTTGAACTGAACGCAGGTGAACTGGTTGTTCTGGAAAACGTTCGCTTCAACAAAGGCGAAAAGAAAAACGAAGAAGCGCTGTCTAAGAAATACGCAGCACTGTGTGACGTATTCGTGATGGACGCTTTTGGTACTGCGCACCGTGCTCAAGCTTCTACTCACGGCGTTGGCATGTTTGCTCCTATCGCTTGTGCAGGCCCACTGCTGGCTGACGAACTTGAAGCACTAGGCAAAGCAATGGACAAACCAGCTCGCCCAATGGTAGCGATCGTTGGTGGTTCAAAAGTATCAACGAAACTGACTGTACTTGAGTCACTGTCAAAAATCGCTGACCAACTGGTTGTTGGCGGTGGCATCGCGAACACCTTCATCGCAGCAGCAGGTCACAACGTAGGTAAGTCTCTGTACGAAGCTGACCTTGTTGAAACAGCGAAGAAACTGATGGAAGAGTGTGCAATTCCAGTTGCGACTGACGTGGCGTGTGCCAAAGCATTCGATGAGAACGCAGAAGCAGAAATCAAACACGTTTCTGAAGTTCAAGACGACGACATGATTTTCGACTTGGGTCCAAACTCAACCGCTGAACTGGCTGAGATCCTGAAAAACGCGAAAACTATCCTGTGGAACGGCCCAGTAGGCGTATTCGAATTCAAGAACTTTGAAGCGGGTACTCGTGGTATCGCAGAAGCGATCGCGAAATCTGAAGGCTTCTCTGTTGCTGGTGGCGGTGACACGCTAGCCGCGATCGACAAGTTTGGCATCAAAGCCGATGTTTCTTACATCTCAACAGGCGGCGGTGCATTCCTTGAGTTCGTTGAAGGTAAAAAACTGCCTGCAGTTGAAATGCTGGAAGCGCGCGCTAAAGCGTAATGATCAAATGAGAGCGGGAGACAACTCCCGCTTTCTTGTTTGCTGCACGGCGAGTATTTCTTTGGTAGAATGCCGCGATTGGTGAGCAAACGTTTGCAAGAATTGAAACTTACCGTTTTTATTTTTAAAACGACAGAAAATAGGATTCCATCCATGTCTAAGATCTTTGATTTTGTAAAACCTGGTGTTATTTCTGGTGATGACGTACAGAAAGTTTTTGAAGTAGCAAAACAAAATGGCTTTGCACTTCCAGCAGTAAACTGTGTAGGTACTGACTCTGTAAACGGCGTTCTAGAAGCAGCAGCAAAAGTGAAAGCGCCTGTTATCGTTCAGTTCTCTAACGGTGGCGCAGCATTCTTTGCTGGTAAAGGTCTGAAACTTGAAGGTCAAAAAGCGCAAATCCTAGGCGCGATCGCAGGTGCAAAATACGTTCACTCTGTAGCAGAAGCTTACGGTATTCCAGTGATCCTGCACACTGACCACGCAGCGAAAAACCTACTACCTTGGATCGACGGTCTGCTAGACGCAGGTGAAAAACACTTCGCAGAAACTGGCAAACCACTGTTCTCTTCTCACATGATCGATCTGTCTGAAGAGTCTCTGGAAGAGAACATCGCAATCTCTGCAAAATACCTAGAGCGCATGGCGAAAATGAACATGACTCTGGAGATCGAACTGGGTTGTACTGGTGGTGAAGAAGACGGTGTTGATAACTCAGATATGGATTCTTCTGAGCTGTACACTTCTCCAGAAGACGTTGCATACGCTTACGAGAAACTGAACGCAATCAGCCATCGTTTCACTATCGCAGCTTCTTTCGGTAACGTACACGGCGTTTACAAGCCAGGTAACGTAGTTCTGACTCCAACTATCCTACGTGATTCTCAAAAATACGTTTCTGAGAAGTTTGGTCTGCCAGAAAACTCACTGAACTTCGTATTCCACGGTGGTTCAGGTTCTTCTTTGGAAGAAATCCGTGAGTCTATCTCTTACGGTGTAATCAAAATGAACATCGATACTGATACTCAGTGGGCAACATGGGATGGTATTCGTCTGTACGAAGCGAAAAACCATGACTACCTGCAAGGTCAAATCGGTAACCCAACGGGTGAAGATGCACCGAACAAGAAATACTACGATCCACGCGTATGGCTGCGTGCTGGTCAAGCGGCAATGGTTGCTCGCCTAGAGAAAGCATTTGCTGACCTGAATGCGATTGACGTACTGTAATTTGCATTAAGTCTTTATGATTAAGAAGCCCGCCTTGAGCGGGTTTCTTTTTTTACGCTATCTCATTTTGATGGATAGCGGAGTGCTAGAATATTGTTTAACCTGTAACCGTGACGTAGCAAATTCTACGTAACCGTTTGTGATTCTTTACCAAATCCTGACTTTGCGAAAGTTTGAGTTTGCGTTATTGTGCCAAAATTCTGACATTTGGCGGTTTCTTTGTGTGTTCTCTTGCTGAGATTTCGCAATTCCCGCTGATATTTCATTTATTCTGAGAGGAAAACACTATGGCTGGTGAATCGATTGGTGTTGAAGCACCTATCGTTGAGAGTTTTAATCAGGTCAACACTTGGTTAACCAATAATTCGGATCTTTTGATTCAGTATGGTGTGAATGTCATTTCCGCTATTCTGATCTTGTTTATCGGTAACCTTGTGGTTAAAGCGGTAGCAGGTAGCGTTGCCAACGTATTGAAAAAGAAAGAGATGGATAAGGCTGTCGTGGAGTTTATCCACGGTCTTGTACGTTACACGCTATTTATTATTGTGTTGATTGCAGCGTTGAGTCGTATTGGTGTCCAGACGGCTTCTGTCGTAGCGGTGATCGGTGCTGCGGGTTTGGCTGTTGGTTTAGCTCTACAAGGTTCGCTGTCTAATTTTGCAGCCGGTGTACTGATTGTGGCATTCCGTCCATTCAAATCCGGTGATTATGTGGAAATTGGTGGTGTAGCCGGCTCGGTTGATTCTATTCAAATTTTCCAAACTGTCCTGAAAAGCCCAGATAACAAAATGGTTGTGGTACCAAACTCAGCGGTCATTGGCGGTGCGATCACTAACTATTCACGTCATGAGACGCGTCGTGTCGATATGGTGATCGGTGTGTCTTACAAGTCTGATCTGCAGAAAACTAAGCGTGTTCTGCGTGAGACGCTGGAAAAAGATCCTCGTATCCTAAAAGATCCTGATATGACCATTGGTGTGCTGACTCTGGCGGATTCATCAATCAACTTTGTCGTACGTCCATGGTGTAAAACATCGGACTACTGGGCGGTGTACTTTGATTCAATGCAAGCGATCAAAGAAGCACTGGATGCCAACGGTATTGAAATTCCATTCCCACAAATGGATGTGCATCTCAACAAACTCAACTAATTGTTGTGCAATACAAAAAAGCGGAGTGTTTACTCCGCTTTTTTTATCTTTGAAATCCTTTTCCTACTTGAAGCTGCATCAATCTTGGCCACGTACAACTCCAAGTCGTTTGGTTATAACGTGAATCTTAATTAGTTTAGCCAGTGATTGAGATATAAGTTCTTAGTCAAAGCAAAGGCAATAATGAACATCATTGCTGCGACTGCCATATCAATCACTTGTCTCACCCTCGGTTTAGAGAGTGTAGTGCTGAGTTTAGCCGCACCGAGTGATAGGGTAAAAAACCACACGAATGAGGCGAGAATGGTACCAATGGCAAATGAGATACGCTCATCACCTTGGAATTGACCACCGATTGATCCCAAGATCACCACCGTATCCAAATAGAGATGTGGGTTAAACACGGTGACGGCAAAAGCACCGAAGATCACTGCTTTACGCCCAGTCGATGTAAGGCTAGAGGATGGATTCGAGGTTTGTGTGGGCTTGAGTGCGGCACGGAGTGAGAGGAAACCATAAGCACAGAGAAACAAAATGCCGCCCAAGGTGACACCAATTAACAAGCTGGTATTTTGCGAGATGAGAGCACCACCACCAAAAATCCCCAGCGTGATAAAAATCATATCCAGCACCCCACAAGTGGCTGCGGTGGTTAAGTGATGATGACGTTTAATCCCTTGATTTAATACATAAGCATTTTGAGCGCCAATGGGAATAATCATGGTTGCACCCAAGCTGAATCCTTGTAGCAGAATCCACCAGTTCATTTTTTACCTCATACCGCATGATTGGAGTGTTATTTCGTTCCGATTTGAAGCCGCAACGCTAAGTCGGAAAGGGATAGGCTGAGCAAGATAATAATTTGAAGTGGATAAGTATAATTAATGATTTTAATATCATATTAACTTGGCTAATAAGTGGAACGGAGAAGCAATGCGTGGTCTGGATTATCGATGGATTGAAGCTCTAGATAGTGTGGTGAGTAAAGGCAGTTTTGAACGAGCGGCTGAGCAGCTGTTTATCTCTCAATCTGCAGTATCTCAACGGATTAAACAGTTAGAAAAATATTTAGCCCAGCCAGTGTTGATTCGTGAGCAGCCACCAAGGCCGACTTTGGTTGGCAAAAAGTTGCTTGGACTCTATCGCCGAGTCTGTTTAATTGAGCAAGAGTTGGTTCCAGAGTTAACTAATCAAGAACATGTACGTCCGGTTTCTATGTCTATTGCGACCAATGCGGATAGTCTAGCGACTTGGTTGTTACCGGCGCTGGATAAGATGATGAAAAGCCGCCAAGTGGAATTAAATCTGGTGATTTATGGTGAGTCACGCACCCTCGATAAGCTCAAAAATGGTGAAGTGGTGGGCGCAATCAGTTTGGAACCACAACCGATCACTGGCTGTAGTGCTGAGTATTTAGGCCAGATGGAGTATCTGTGCGTCGCAAGCCCAGAGTTCTATCAAAAATACTTTGCTAAAGGTGTCAACCCTCGCTCATTAATCAAAGCACCTGCGGTGTCTTACGATCAATATGACGAATTGCACAATAAATTCTTATGGGATTACTTTGCAGTACCGCGCGATAAAGTCATCAACCACACGGTTGGTAGCTCAGAAGCTTTTGTCCGTTTAGCGCTTTCTGGTGCGGCTTATTGTTTGATCCCTCGTTTGCAGATTATTTCGGAATTGGAAAGCGGAGCGTTAATCAATATGACTCCGGAGTTTATGTTGTCATATCCGATATTTTGGCATCATTGGCAGCTAGAAACCGGCGTGTTGCTTGAGATCAGTCAAGCGATCACTGGGTATGCGAAGAGTGTTCTTCCCCAATAATTGGCAGAGTCAAAGTTGTGTGATTTTTATGCGTAGACACTGAATCTATGCACTGCTTAGCTTATGATGTGGACAGTCGATGACATTAAGGATCGAAACGATGAAATTATTTGCACCAGTGGTTTTACTTCTCTCTGTTCTTTCAGCCCCGACCTTTGCACAGGAATGGGATTTTCCACATATTTCAACTTCAGGCTATGGTGAAGTCACTGCAGTACCTGATATGGCCGAGTTTTCGGTTAAGGTTGTTGAATCGACAATGAATGCCGAGCAAGCGAAAGCGGCGGTGGATAAAGCGGTCACTGAATTCACTTCAAAATTGGTGAAATCAGGTGTCGCGCAACAGAATGTTTCTAGCTCGAATCTTTATATTAACCCGCAATATCACTACCCAGCAGACGGCAAGCCTGAGTTAGTAGGCTATCAAGCCTCTCGTTCGATTACCGTGAGAGTGGAAGAGGTGAGTAAGCTCAATCAATATCTCGACATTGCGTTAGAGTCTGGTATCAATCAAGTTAATAGCATTCAACTTAAGGTGCGTGATCAAGAGAAATACCAGCAGCAAGCACGCATGGCGGCGATTGAAGACGCGAAGTTAAAAGCACAATCTTTGGCTAAGGGTTTTGAACGTAAATTGGAAGGTGTTTGGCGAGTGGATTACAATACACCGAGTGTTGAGCCGATCATGATGCGCTCAGCGAATCTTAGCGAAAAAATGGATGTAGCGGATACCTATCAAGAGTCATCTTTAGTGATCCGTGACCGAGTTGATGTGGTGTACAAACTGGCTCCATAGTTGGTCGCTTACCAACAAGATGAATGAAAGAGAGGTGAATGAATCATCTCTCTTTTTTGTGGGGCTAAAACCGCCAGTTCGCGTAGTCGTGACTGTGCTCTTGACCCAAGCTTACCCGATCTTTCAGCCAGTAATTACAATCAGATTCTCTATCTCATTGTGATTACATATTAATTTGATGGTTGTCATATTTTTATTACAGTTAGACTAAAGTCTAATTTTGCTGAATTATTGAGCTAAGTTGAGCAATAAGTAAACTGCTGACTTTTCCATCAGTAACGCTCATTGATTGAAAGAAAGTCATGATGACTTTCTGCCCTGCTTAGGCATCGGAAATCAAACACACTGAGCAATTGAGAGGCAGTGTATGTTGAATCATCTCCTGGTCAGGCTAACGATAGGCTGTTTGTTGGTATTAGGTATTAAGCTCAGCGCACTTTATTTTTTACCTATGGTGCTTTTGCTCAATACTCATCACAAAGAGTTTTTCGGTTGGTAATAAAAAACGGAGCCCAATGGGCTCCGTTTTTGTATCGTTTTCAGCGGCGGTACTAAATCCGCCACATCATGCGATTACAGTACGTGTACTGAAGCAGTGTTCGTTGTGCCAGAAGCAACCAGTGCACCTGAAACCATCACTACGATGTCGCCTTTCTTGCCTAGGCCAGATTGCAGAGCAATCTCTTTACCTAAGTGGTAGAAAGCGTCAGTGTTGTCAATTGACTCAACCACAACAGGTGTTACGCCTTTAGACAGCACAAGCTGAGCAGCAGTTTTCTTGTTAGTGGTTACTGCAATGATGTTTGCAGTTGGGAAGTATTTACGGATTGAACGCGCTGATTTACCCGCTTCAGTTGCTACGATGATCAGTGGAGCAGCCAGTTTCTCAGCAGTGTCTACTGCACCTTTACATACTGCTTCAGTGATACGCAGACGTGGGCTATCCAAACGTGAACCCAGCTCAGCTTTCAGTACTGAGTCAGTACGGTTAGCAATTTGCGCCATGATTTTCACCGCTTCAACTGGGTACTTACCTTTTGCAGTTTCGCCAGACAGCATCACAGCATCAGTACCATCCATGATCGCGTTAGCTACGTCACCCGCTTCTGCACGAGTTGGACGTGGGTTCTTGATCATAGAATCCAGCATTTGAGTTGCTGTGATAACTACTTTACGTGCACGGTTACACTTCTCGATCATCATCTTTTGAGCGAAGATAACTTCTTCTGCTGGGATCTCAACACCTAGGTCGCCACGAGCAACCATGATGCCGTCAGATAGCTCAAGGATCTCATCGAAGTTGTCCAAGCCTTCTTGGTTTTCGATTTTAGAGATGATTTGAATGTTTTGACCGCCGTGAGCCGCTAGAACTTCACGGATTTCTTTAACGTCAGAACCTTTACGGATGAAAGAGGCAGCAACGAAATCAACGCCTTGCTCACAACCAAATTTCAGGTCATTTTTGTCTTTTTCAGACAGTGCTGGCAGGTTTACAGAAACGCCTGGCAGGTTAACACCTTTGTTTTCACCCAGAGCGCCGTTGTTCAGAACTTTACATTTCACTTCTGTGTCTGTTGTTGCAAGTACTTCCATTTCGATCAGACCATCGTCAACCAGAATACGGTTGCCAACGTTCAGGTCTTTCGCAAAGCCAGAGTAAGTTACCGCTACGCGATCTTTGTTACCTACAACAGCAATGTCTGTTGTAAAAGTGAACTGTTGACCTGCAACCAGATCCACATCATCACCGTTTTCCAGTTTGATAGTACGGATTTCAGGGCCTTTAGTATCTAGCAAAATCGCCAGTTGTTTACCGGTCACTTCCATTACTTTACGGAAGTTTGCGATACGAGTGCCGTGTTCAACGTAGTCACCGTGAGAGAAGTTCAGGCGCATTACGTTCATGCCTGAGTTAACTAGCTCAGTTAGCTTCTCTACAGACTCAGTTTTTGGGCCAATCGTACATACGATTTTGGTCTTTTTCATGGAAGAGTTTCTCCGATAAACAAAATGATTTTGAAGTTGGTTGTTAGCTCTGAAGTGTTCTCGGTGGTGGCAACTTTATTTCGTCAATTGCCAAGTCTAGCTCACGAGTCTCTCGCACTCCAAAACTGAAAGTCTTTCAACAGATTTAGTCATTTTATGACTGACTGTTTGATCAAAAATTTCAGAAAATTCGCCACTTGGCGCCGATTTAATGGGGGCTATAGGCGTATTTTTTACTCAGTTCTGTAATTTTTTTTCTTTTCGAGGCCGAATTCTACCACTGAATGATAGCAATATCACTGTCTAAGAATTGTCTTAGGACAAGGTTTTAGCGTGAAATATTAATTTTTTGGATCGAAATAAATGGACTTAATTGTTTCGACTTAACTATAATTGCTTTCGATTCGTAACTTAAAGTGTGCTGATAAATGTCGAAACGAAATACACAATTGAGAAGACACACCATTGTGAAGTTAGTAAACGAGCAAGGTGAGGTGAGCGTTGAGGCTCTCTCTTCTCAGTTTGAAACCTCAGAAGTCACTATTCGTAAAGATCTCGCTTCCCTTGAGAAAAATGGTCAGTTGTTACGACGCTATGGTGGTGCCATCGCGCTACCAAAAGAAGTCATGCACGATGAAATGAATGAAAAAGTTTCAGTTCGAAAGATATCTCTAGCTAAAGCTGCAGCGAAATTAATCCGTGATCATAATCGGATTGTGATTGATAGCGGCAGCACCACGGCGGCGTTAATTCAGCAACTGAATGACAAGCGAGGGCTGGTCGTGATGACCAACTCATTGCATGTCGCGAATGCACTCAATGAATTAGAAAACGAACCCACACTGCTGATGACTGGCGGTACTTGGGATACTCATTCTGAATCCTTTCAAGGCAAAGTCGCAGAATCGGTACTGCGCTCTTACGATTTTGACCAACTGTTTATCGGTGCCGATGGCATCGATCTCGACCGTGGCACAACTACGTTTAATGAGTTGGTTGGGCTAAGCAAAGTGATGGCCGAAGTCTCACGCGAAGTGATAGTGATGATTGAATCAGACAAAGTCGGCCGCAAAATCCCGAACTTAGAGTTGAGTTGGGATTGTATCGATGTGTTGGTCACTGATCATGAATTGAGTGACGAATTTGCCAAACAGATTGAATCTCACCAAGTACGAGTTATTCGCGCTGCGGTGAAATAACAAATCCTTCAGCGCTCTTCACGTTGAGTAAAAGCGCGACAGTATAAAAATATGGAGTTTTAATATGTGTGGAATTGTTGGTGCGGTTGCACAACGCGATGTTGCTGAAATTTTAGTACAAGGCTTACGCCGCCTTGAATACCGTGGTTATGACTCTGCGGGCGTAGCTGTCGTGGATAGCGATAAGCAGCTCACGCGTTTACGCCGTTTGGGTAAAGTGCAAGAGCTTGCCGATGCTGTTGATGCGGCGCAAGTGGCGGGCGGAACGGGTATTGCTCATACTCGTTGGGCGACGCATGGCGAACCTTCGGAAATCAATGCTCATCCCCATATTTCAGGTGATATTACGGTGGTGCATAACGGCATCATCGAAAACCATGAAATGTTGCGTTCCATGTTGCAAGAACGTGGCTATGTATTTGATTCTCAAACCGATACCGAAGTCATTGCCCATTTAGTGGAGTGGGAACTGCGCAGCGCGGCTTCTTTATTGGAAGCCGTACAAGCAACAGTGAAGCAGCTTACTGGTGCTTATGGCACGGTAGTGATGGATCGTAATGACCCTTCGCGCTTAGTGGTGGCGCGCTCAGGTAGCCCAATTGTGATTGGTTTTGGCATCGGTGAAAACTTCCTCGCCTCAGATCAGCTTGCGCTACTTAATGTGACGCGCCGCTTTATGTACCTAGAAGAAGGTGATGTCGCAGAAATGACTCGCCGTGAAGTTCGCGTGTTTGATCTGCTGGGTAATCCCGTACAGCGTGAAATCAGTGAATCGAAATTAGAGCATGATGCTGCGGATAAAGGTCACTACCGCCACTACATGCAAAAAGAGATTTTCGAGCAGCCAAAGGCGCTGATCAACACTATGGAAGGGCGTATTACCCATGACAGCGTGGTGGTCGAAAGCATTGGTGTACACGCGGCAGAAATTCTGGCGAAAGTGGAACATGTACAAATTGTGGCTTGTGGGACCTCTTACAACGCAGGGATGACAGCACGTTACTGGTTTGAATCGTTAGCGGGTGTAAGCTGTGATGTCGAAATCGCGTCTGAATTCCGCTACCGCAAATTTGTTACTCGTCCCAACAGCTTGTTGATTACCTTATCGCAATCCGGTGAAACGGCCGATACCTTAGCTGCGCTGCGTCTAGCGAAAGAGAAAGGTTACATGGCGGCGATGACGATTTGTAACGTTGCGGGCTCTTCTCTCGTGCGTGAATCGGATTTTGCGTTTATGACCCGTGCCGGAACGGAAATTGGTGTTGCCTCAACCAAAGCCTTTACCACTCAGCTAGTTACATTGTTGATGCTGGTGACTGCACTTGGTAAGCAACAACAGCGCATTGGTCGCGAGTTAGAAGCTGAGATCGTACACGCATTGCACCAACTGCCGAAGCAGATTGAAACCGCATTGTCGTTTGAAAAGCAGATCGAAACGCTCGCGGAAGACTTTGCTGATAAACACCACACGCTATTCTTGGGGCGTGGCGAATACTACCCGATTGCGGTAGAAGCCTCTCTCAAGCTAAAAGAGATCTCTTACATTCATGCGGAAGCGTATGCCGCAGGTGAATTGAAGCATGGTCCATTGGCATTGATCGATGCTGATATGCCGGTGGTTGTGGTTGCACCGAGCAATGAACTCTTAGAAAAGCTTAAATCCAATATTGAAGAAGTACGCGCGCGCGGTGGTTTATTGTATGTGTTTGCTGATGAAGTCGCGGGCTTTGAAGCCGACGAAACGATGAAAATCATTGCAATGCCGCATGTTAGCGAAATTGTGGCTCCGATTTATTACACCATCCCGATGCAACTGCTCTCTTACCATGTGGCTTTAATCAAAGGTACCGATGTTGACCAGCCTCGTAACCTTGCCAAAGCGGTAACGGTCGAGTAAATATTCAATAAATCAAAGGGCTACCTGTGTGAGTGGAATAAAGTATCATACTAAGTAATAAAGATGCATACCAAGTATTAAAGTATCATACTAAAATGGCAGCGATCGCATCGGTACGCTGCCATTCTAAATCAAAAATTCCCCAAGACGTTTTTAAAACGCATACGTTCTAACGGCACCTAGCTGATTTTGCTATACTGCAACTAATCTAAATCTTCTGTAAGGTTGTATGGTATGAGCAAGAAAAAGTTGACCGAAAAAGTGCTGTTAGAAGGGATGACTCCTTATAATACCCACAGTAATTTGCTCGCAAAGACCGAAACAAAGCCTGATTGGATATCTTTCTTTGACGAGGTTGAACGGGTTACAGATGATTTCATGGCTAACCGAAATGAGGTTTCCATGAGCCTAGTTCCGATTTGGTGAACCCAGATATTTTTCTTTCAAATCTCAAATTAGCACTTGATAACCTTCCAGATGGTGATATTGAGCTTTGTGACTTAGGTAATGAAATTAGTCGGATCATTGCTAATTTGAACTCACCAAATAAGACACTCTTACGTGAAATAATTTATGGTGTTGAACATGGATTTGACTTAGTTAGCAAAGAAAGAGGATCTTCGAATGGGTAAGCTTGATGAATGGGTTGAAAACAATATGACATTAACCGGTATCATCATAATGGTTGCTGGGTTAACGCTCGGATACATCCTTTTCTAACATCAATTTTTATGGCTTCGACAAAAATCTCAGCAGCTGCAAATTTTATATATACAGCAACTCCTAAAAGCTCCAATGGTGTAATAGGTTGCTGCCCCAAACTTTGCCAAAGTAATGTTATTTAAAGACGAACGCATTCTTGCTTGAATATAGACACCGCCACAAGGCAAGATTCAATTAGCTGATAGTCAATTTCTAAGGCAGAGTCGTTTGATTCTGCCTTTTCTGTATGGAAGCAATTTCTAGCTCAAAATGCCCAGAAATTGTGTATTATTGCTCCCATGGCTTTTGCGGCTTCAACAACGGTGTAGTTTTGATTGAGAACAAGTTGCGCTGTTTCTAGCTAAAATTCCACACTGAAAGTGAGTTTGGTACGCTTGGCCATATATAGTTTATACCATCCATGATGTAACTATATCTTCCGAGACTTCTGAATAAAAAATTAGAACTAAGTTTACAACACATATAATCAACGTCATCTCTATATAAATAAAAAGGCGAAGAAAACTATCGCAGCTTTTCTTTATTCGGCAGTAAAAAATCAACGGCCACCTTGTCCTAGTGGATTACAACGCCTTCCGCTAGGCTTGTTACCAGAAGTCTTGATAATTCGAGATCACAGGAAAGGACCAAGGACTGCTCTCTGATTCTTCCAACTGCTTCTTTGAGGCTGGAATAGCGTTGGCTTGCAGAAAATACTGCACAAGACACTTTCGGACGGACACTTTCCTGTTTTCTAGCAATCCATATTCGCGTCTAATTAAGCCCTGTCCCTCTTCTGATAAAGCAGGGTTAACAAACAACTCAATTTCAATTTTTTCAGCGTAGTTAATATCGTCAATTGGAAGCGTCTTTGGTTTTAGATGTTTCGGTTTTGTTAAAATTCGAGACAGAACAAAGTCTCGATATTCTTTATGTTCATAACAGTATGCTCGAATATGTAGTCGGTTACTGGTGTAGATTATTACTTTTGGGTGCATTCGGCGACGCTTACCTATAGGAGTAGAGGATGAAGCGTAGATAGTTTCAATATCAGATTTATTGTCGATGGCAGCTAAAATTGAAGGGATGACACCATCAATAATGCGGCGATGAAGTAATGGTACGGTGGCCACTTCGTTACCCTCGATACAATTAAAACCTCCCGCACGGACCACTTCTATCGGATCTTGTGAAATGAGTTTAGGTGTAAAGGCATAAGCAGGCCGATACGACTTTTCTGTTGGTTCATAAGGCGCTAGGTTGTTTGGATGCATCTCAATGTAGAGTTTTATGTCTTTAATCGCTTGGTAGCGAGATATGCCGTAACTATCAACAAGCATTCGAGTTTTAAGCCCTCGCCCCCAAAGAAGTTGGCGTTCAATGAATTTTAGCCTCTGCATTTGCGCCCATGGGACAGTATCTATCTTTGTTGTCACTATTTGGCCCTTATTACTACTAACAACGTTAGTTTATCTATGATACACATTGAGTCAATAAACTTGACGTGTCAATTTTGTTGACTCATTATAAGGAGAGTTGCACTGGGATATTATAGCCTTATGTTTTTTGATCATATCAATACAGACCTTTTCAGGCCGTTAGTTTCTAAGAATGCTCGTTTATATGGTACGGGCCTTATGGCTATATATGATTCCCTAGTCAACCAGTACATTGAAGGTGAATGTACGCCGAAACAAGCTAGGCAGGTTATATACAATGCTCTTTCTTCTGGTAACCAGAATGTCGAGTGGGTTTATGAAGCGGAAGATGAGGGTGAAGAAATTCTGGATCATACATCCATGGCTGCTCAGATCTACTCAGTACTGAAGAAAACCGGCTGGATTATTGAGATGGATGACGTGGGTTACCGCCGGATAGTGTATATACCACAACAGTCTTCTCGCTTGCTACAAGCTATCAAAAGTGTTAGCGATAGACGTGACTTTTCGATAGGCGCTACCTTTCAGGGGGTATATGGAGCTTTGTTATCCGTAGAAAAAAATCCTGTTGAATACAGCGCCCAAATAATCTTTGCATCAAAAGTAACCCGTGAGCTCAGTAATGAGCTTAAGTCTGTTGCAGCAAGTGCCCGAGAAGTGACACACAAGATGCGTGAACAAAGTGTTGATGCTCATTTGTTTCAAACCTTTTTTGATGAGTTCTTGACTGAGTGTCTTGGCAGTTTTGACCATATCAAGATTAATAGTCATCCGAATCGATACCGATCTGAAACTCTTTCGGTTGTTACACGCCTCCTCAACGATGAAGAAAAACTTGACCAGATCTCGGTAAAATTAGCCAGAGAGAATAGTCATATAGATTACAGACATCAGAAGCAGCTAGTCATAAATGATCTAAATGAAATATTCAGGGTTTTTAGCGGCATCCCTAGATTGATGGATATTATTGAGCGTTATAGAAGCGTCACAATTCGGCGTACCCGAGAAGCTATGCAGTACAGCTTCCAGGCTGTGCCAGAGATAGGCAGGAAAATCGAAACTGTTACGAAGGCATTAGCTAACTTTCCATTGTGTGAATCAAGTATGTTTTTGCCGGCACCTGTAGTTCATGAAGAGTATGTAGCAGGTTATAGGCTAACGTCACCGCGTAAGCCTAAACCTGAAGCACAACCGACAAAGCAGATAATTAAAACAGTAAATAATTGGGATATCGCATACGGTCGAGTTTATGACGAGTATTTAACTCGCAGAACAGATCAGCCACAACGGCTTGAAGACTACATATTAAGAGAGCTTGGCGACAAATCATCAATAACCACTTGTGAGATGTCTATTGATGGCCTAGAGGATCTATTGGCATTTTTACAGTTAAGAGAGTTGCTACATAACAGTGTTCCAATTGATAGCCCATTTGAGCAATTGTCTAAGACATATAAGGTTTCTCGCGTAGAAGGTGTGACAACAGATAACGAATACATTACTGCCCCATCACTACGAGTGGAACGGTTTTGCGACTAAGAAGAGGTATAAATGCTTAAAGAGTTAGGACATCTAGTTGACAAATACGAGAGCAGAAAAATTTCGGAGGACGACCTTATAGGCGCAGCCGCAGAACTGCGTGCCAAGCAATTCATATGGCAGTCAGGACATGGTCAAGGGCGGTATTATGAGATTTTGCGCCACCAGGATTTTCGAGAGTATTTTGAAAACTTGTTTGGTGCATTTGGTGATACTTTCTTTGTCGATGAACAATATGCTTATTGTGGCATTATCCCTAAAAAAAGCACTCCAGCCCTCAAACTTAACGAGTCTTTTTTCCTGCTTATATTGGCTAAGCTCCATGATGGCGAACTACGGAAAGGATGCTGTGATGAAGGTCGAACAAGTCCTAGTGAAGATTTACTTCTTGATGAATATGAGAGGCTGACTGGACGTATTAAGCCTAAATCGAGTGACACTCATGAAGCGCTTGCGCGATTGGCGAAGTATGGAGTCATTGAATTGGGTCCAAAGAACACTGAAACCGATATGCGTCAAATTACTATTCTCCCTTCAATAATGAAAGTGGTTTCTCAATCATATATTGAAGAAATGCTAGATTTGTGTGGAGTAGATGGCGAAGTCACGTCATATGATGAAGACGTTGAGTTTAGTTCTGGTGGTGGTGAGGTATCTGAAAATGAGTAGGCATTTTGATAAGTTGGTTCGAATAACGTTTGTTAACTGGTACTTATTTTCTGCTGAAGATATTGAAGTCTCACCGAATAGTACATTGTTCCGCGGGCAAAATGGAGTGGGAAAAAGCTCAATTCTAGACGGTATACAAACTTGTTTAGCCGGTGCAGATGAACACCTGATGTCAATGAATGCGGCCAGTAGTAATGGTAAACGATCGGGGCGTTCTGTGCGATCTTATGTATTGGGAGAGGTTGCTGAGTCGCCAGGACATTCTGCCAGTGAACCAAGGGTGGAATCCAACAGCTATATTGCCTTAACGTTTCAAAAAAAGAATGATGGCGGTTTTTATTCTTTTGGTGTTTCGTTGCACGCCAGAGAGAAGCATTCAGAAGTGACCAAAAAGTACTTTGCTCTTGATGGCGGTGAGATCAAAGCCGACGACTTTATGCTTGAAAGTGACCAAGTTATCACATGGAAAACCTTTGAACAGCGTCTCAGAGCAGGAAAAGGAACGTACTTGGCTGCAAATAGTGCTCGCGAATACCGTGATATTTGCTCAGGTCTTATGTCTGCACCTGGTGCATCTAATCAGATATCTTCCGTAGCTATGTTCCGTGCAATCAAGAATGGCCTAACGTTCAAAGAGCGCGATAGTATGTCTGAATTTTGTCGTGACTTTATATTACCTCAGCAAAATATTGATGTAGTTAGGATAGAAAACGACTACGAAAACTTTACAAGAATTCAAAAGACTATTGCAGAGGCGCTTGAGCGATTGAAAGCGCTTCGCAGTATTAACAATTTCTTAAAACAATACGAAACGAATACGAGGAAAATGCGAGCCTTCCAGTGGGCTGAACAAGAATCTCTAGTCATTTCTTCAGATACGAATAAAAATTTCTGTGAAGAGCGACTTGAACACAAAAATGGAAGGCTCCAAGATGTTTTGGAGCGCTTAGGGGAGTTAGATACCAAGATTCCAGAGCTTCAGAAAAAGCGTGATGAAGCGTTATTGAATTATACAAGTTCCGATTATGCGAGCTCAGTAAAGCAAATTGAAGAAGATATCGAAGCCCAAAACAAAATTAAGCGGGAAAAGATAACATCGCTTTCTCGTGCGAGAGGCCTTATTTCTGAATTAATTAAGGAGTATGCACCTCTTTACGTTGACGAAACTTTAAAGTCTCAGCTCAACCAGGCAATTGATGCCTTATGTTTTGCGTCAGGTAGCACTTTGGGTATGTTTGATTCTCTGTGGCCTCAGTCAAAACAAGACATCGAAGCTGTAGAAGAGGTTTTATTACAGTTCGAGGATATTGCTTCTGATGTCGCTGAGCAGTTACTTGAGCTGAAAGTAGAAAGAAGACCGCTTGACGATGAAATTAGAAAAAAAGGGGAAGTGCTTAGTAAGCTCAGCGAAGGTCAATCTAGTTTGAACCAGTCTACGTTAGCGTTAGTTAAGGTATTGGATGCTGAAGGCATTAATTCTTCACCTGTGTGCGACTTGGCTGAAGTCATAGACACGTCGTGGCAAAAAGGAATTGAACATTTTCTCGGTAACAATCGTGAAGCCCTTGTGATTATAGGCCCTGATGGCGGAGAAGCTTCACCCGAATTGATTGAGCGCGCAATCTCTATCTATAGGGTAGCTAAGACGACTGACTCGCGAGTTCGGCGTGCCAAATTAGTAAACCCCGAAAAAATACCAACAACACCTGAAAATCAAGTGCAAGGTTATGCTGCTGGCTTGATTAAAGCCAACCACCCTACTGCAGAGCGCTACTTACATGCCCAGCTAAGAAACCTTGATTTGGTAGAAACCGAGTCTGAATTACGGCAGGCAAAACGCGCGATTACCCGTGACGGAATGGTAGCCGCAAACGGTACCATTGGGGGGGGCAATAAAATTGATTTTGTTTTGCTTGGCGAGAAGGCTCGTAAGGATAGTTCTATAGTCTTATCTGAAGAAATTGAATTGCTCAAAGTCAAACTAGACAATATCGATCAGAAAATACACGGACTTTCTTTAGTCTACAATCATTTAAATACCGTTACAGATCTCAAGCGTCAGTGTGTAGTTCTATACGATACTCTGGCGAGCTACGATGAAGTTTGCGACTTTATATATGAGCTGACAGAATCTTTGGTGCAACTGAAAGGTTCTGAAGATAGTTATTTAGAAAATACTTACCGTGCTCTCGATAAGACGTTGCAAAACGCCAACGAAGAAAAAGGGAATCTGAATATTCAGCATGCCAACCTTGTTCGAGACATCAATGAAGAGAAGGAAAGGATCTCTAAGTTTAGAGCGATAGGTCAGGAAGCAATTGATAAACGGAGAGAGATAGAAGCACGAGAAGGACACGAAACTGAAGAGAGCATACATTGCTTAGAGGTACTTCAAGAAACCTTTGGTGAAGAAAATTACGATGAAATTATTAGTGAAGCTCAGTCAAAAACGAAGGAGCACGCTAACAGGGCTCAAGACAATTTAAACTCCGGAAAATCAAAGGCTATGGCTTATGCCGTAGAATATAACGTGCCCGACCGTCGTGAATTTGATGGTCTGTCGGATACGGAACTGTATGCTCGTTGCCGGGAACATGCTGAGCGAATTGAGAAGACTGATATCGTTCGATATAAAAATGATGCGGATATTGTACGCGAAAACATGATTAAGGGTTTCCGTTCAGAAGTTGTAGCTAAGTTGAAGGATAACTTCCAAAAAGTGGAAAGTACTTTCAAAGACTTGAACGATGCACTGACGGGTATTGTTTTCAACGGTAATACTTATCAATTCAAATACCCCTTGGTTGAAGATCGCACTCTTAAACAGGTTCACGCTTATGCTACGAGTACTAGTGATATAGAGCTGGCTAGTCCAGATGGCCTTTTCGCCACACCTGAAGACCATCCTGCTATCGAGCTAATTACCAAGACGCTCGAAGAAGGTCGGCTTATGGATCTATCTGATTATCGTGCTTTCTACAATTACGACTTAGAGTCAACATCAAAGGCCACTGGTACAAAACGAGGCTTTAGCGAATTGGTCTCCAAAGGCTCTGGTGGAGAGAAAGGAACACCATACTATGTCGCACTGGGTGCTGCTTTTATGACAGCGTTCAAGATTAGGATTTCAGGAAAAGAGGCCTTTGGTGGTGCAGCTATTGCAATATTTGATGAAGCGTTTTCAAAGATTGACGGAAGTAACTCCAAGGCGGCGCTACAGTTTTTTGAGGATATAGGGCTTCAGGTGATTTTAGCCGCACCACCTGAAAGTGAGGCAAAAATCGGCCCATACGTAGAAGAAAGCTATAATGTAATCCGGTCAGCTGATGCAATGTATTTGGATCCAAAGCGATATAAGGATGCGGCTAGGAAGATATTGCAAAGTGATGACCCAAGCATCAATCCACACTTGGTGGATGAACGTGTAGCTGAAATGGAAGGATACTAACTCCATGACTTATATCATAAATGCATTGTTCAATAACCTTGCTGGAAAGGTCAATAAACCTCAAGGGTTAAAACCTTCATTGGATGTGCCGATATCAGTGTCTGGATTTAAGTTCTATCATGAAGCTAGTATCGCTGAACGGGAGTCATTGCATGCATATTTAAATGATCTCACACATCAAGTTTCATGGTTAGATATAAGTTTTATTCCTAGAGGCTTTGATGACCATGAGCTGCTTCAACGCATAAAAATCTCTTCATCCAGAGACTTTTTAAGTTACTTTGAAAAGCCTGTCGTTGCGGATCAGATCTCAGAGGCTATTCGACATGTTGTAGATGCAAGGCTTGTGTTACCTTTACGATTCGAAAACTTAGAGGTGGGGCTGAGTAATAGTTGGAAGAAGGGAAAACGGTATTTCAGCTGTGATTTTACCTCATATGGAAAGCTTATTGATGCCTTGCGAGTTATTGAGTACTTACACCAACAACCAAGCAACTATTCCATAGATTATCGAACATTGTCGGTGAAGCTTTTTAAAGACTCTAAATGGTTGGAACAGCTTAAGTTAACGATTTCCAACCTTCTTAAACCTGAGACTCCGGAATTAGATGATTTAGAACCTGATGCTGTGTTGGCTTATTGGGGGCTATACCGCTTCCCCCCTTCTCTGAAAATGAAAGGTAATTTAACGATTAAAACAACAAAAGGCCTTCTTTGCGTAGATAATGCATGGCCATTTATTGGTATTCCACCTGATGCAATTAAGGACGTTGTTGTAACAACAGAGCCTAGTTATGTATTGTTCATCGAAAACAAAACGACATTTGAACGCTACTGTCGTGAAATTGATGATGGTGGTCTAATCATTTATACCAATGGCTTTCCTTCCCGCCGTTGGCACTCAGTCTTTAAATCTTTAGATACAGCGTTAAATAATTCAGTTAACTTCTACCATTGGGGGGATATCGATCTTGGTGGCTTCAAGATTTTGCGTTTCATGGAGGAGCTTTTTGAAAGACCTTTGTTCCCTCATCAAATGGATATAATTAAAAAGTCGGATGATGCTAATGGAGTGCCAGCTAAGGAATTGCTAGCGGTCATAACCAACCCAAATCGGTTAGTTATTTCGGACAAAATTGTATCCATGCTTTCCAAGCTGGGTGATGATAAAGTGATGCTAGTTGAACAAGAAACTTTAGACTTAATTACTCCTTTGGAAAAAAGTGAGTCGAGTGCTTTTGAAAAGTCGTTTCTATCCGTTACTCAAACACAAAGCGCATAATATTGGGCTGTGGACATTGTTTGAAATGAGGTTTTCATTCAAGTGTTATCACATAACAGTTTGGTTAACTAGCATCTGTGAACCAATATGCGCGAATTGACATCAAAGATGTGATGCGATGTGGCAAGGTTGCTAATTTGACCCTGACTGTAACTTAGGTTGATGCTATCGCCAGAGTCATTAGGACATAAGTCACACTTTTGCGTCTCCGTTCATCGTGTCATGCTCGCTTGTTTATACTGATTGAATAAAGGCTCTACCCAACCTCTATTCACTACCACGATTGATAAAACCTCAAAGCAGTCGCCGTTTGGCGGCTCTTTTTTTCAATAATTAAGCGCACAGTTATCATGCCATTTTCCCAAATTACATAAAAATTGGTGAGTAATAAAGTTGCATACTAAAACTGTTGTGCTTATGCTCATTTTATGACCGAGTTGTGATAGTTTATATGGCAAAATGCAAGTATGCACCCTCTGAAACAAAATACAAACGCTGGATAAAAGAAGGCCGGGGTAATGGCTTGGGTGCTGATTATCTTCCTTGGATAAATGTTCGTGATGTCCCATCCGATGGCCGTTCTCATCGTGTATTTGGCCATAAAAGCCAGCGTACTCATCATTTGCTATCTGATTTAGAACTTGCCGTATTCTTAACCCTCGAATGGAACTCCCAAACAACCGATATTCGCGAGCAGTTTCCTCTTAGGCGCGAAGAAACGCTTGATATTGCCCTTGATAGTGGAATTAAACATCCAGTCGAAGCCGGTGTGAAAACGTACATGTCATCCGATTTTTTGGTTGATAGCTTAGATCTCCAACTTCCACAGTATGTCATTCAAGCTAAGTACACTAATGTTTTAAAAGATCCCCGTGTTGTTGAAAAACTGGAAATTGAACGCCGTTATTGGTTATTGAAAAAGGTCCCTTGGTTTCTGGTTACGGAAAACGATGTATCCCCGACTCTTGTCCAGAATATTAGCTGGATATACCCGGCTGAGCAGGATGAGATTAAGGATGAAGTCTTGTTAGACAGGACGGCGTACTACAGTGACCTTTTTCGGCAAAATCCTAATAAAACGGTTACTGATATCTGTAAGTTGACTGACCGTATTTACAATCAGCCTGATGGTTCTTCTATCTATGAAATCAGACAATTACTGGCTAATCGCTGTTTCTACTTTGATATGTTGTCCCAACCGTTCCATCTGCTAAAAGGTAAGGATTTCGTTGTTGAGAATATGGGAAACTTAATAGGAGCTCGTCATGTTTCGAATCAATGAGGTCCTGGAGTATGAGAACGAGCGATTCCGGATTTTGAGCCGATTCGGGAACAATTTTGTTTGGATATCGATCGATAATAAAAGCGCTTTCCCCAGCATTATCGACTTATATTCGCTGGATTTGGCGATACAAGATGAATCTTTACACCGAATCGAAGATCCCTATTCCTATTTGATCATGATTTCGCCAGAAGATGGCAGTACTGCTCAAGTCAAACGAGATCAAAACTATGAACTGATAAGCTCCATTATCCATCTTGAAGAATACTATCAGCCGAAACAACGTGCTAAAGCCATTGATCTGGTCATGGCAAATCACAAAACAACCAAACAAACATTGTATCGATTAATTCGCCAATACTGGCAACGAGGGCAGATTGTTAACGCGCTTCTTCCTGATTACAAAAATTCCGGTGCAAAAGGCAAAAAACGCACACCGGGAGAGAAAAAATTAGGCCGCCCTAGAAAGTATGAGCCAGGTATTGGTGTTAACGTTGACGAATTCATTGAGAAGTTATTCCGGATTGCAATCCAGAAGTATTTGTTAACAGACAAGGGTTATTCATTTCCATACGCGCACCGGCGTTTTAAAGACATGTATGAAACCTATTTCCCGGATGTGCCCGAGGCAGAAATTCCAACCAATTGGCAGATGAAGCACTTCTATCAGCGTGAATATACCCAGGTAGAAAAAATCAAAAGCCGGGCAAGTCAAAATGCCTATAACAAAGATATTCGACCTTTGACCGGAACGGCCACTATGCATGCTTTGGGGCCGGGCTCCCGCTTTGAAATTGATGCGACCATCGCAGATATTTACGTGGTTTCCGACGTGAACCGAAGTTGGATTGTTGGGCGTCCGGTTGTTTACATCGTTATCGACGTATTCAGCCGCCTGATAGTTGGGTGTTACATTGGTTTTGAAAATCCCTCTTATGTAGCCGCTATGCAGGCTTTACAAGTTGCGATGACTGATAAGGTCGAGCTATGTCGTCAATATGGGATAGAAATCGAATCTCAAGATTGGCCCGCTATCGGATTTCCAGATGCTATTTTGGCAGACAGAGGTGAATTGCTTGGCTATCAGATAGAAAATCTCGAAAAAAGTTTCTCGGTGCGAATTGAAAATACGCCTCCGTTTCGAGGCGATGCCAAGGGCATTGTTGAACGTAATTTCAAGACGTTGCAAGCAGACTTTACTCCATTTGCTCCTGGTGTCGTGACGGGAACCATCGTTAAAAAACGTGGTGGTAAGGATTATCGTCTTGATGCCAAGTTATCTATTTCGGATTTTAAAGAGATTATTCTGTCCTCAATTCTTTATCACAATCTGTACCACGTGATGAAGACCTACGACAGATCTGCCGATATGCCGGTTGATTTGCCTTCTGTGCCACTAGAACTGTGGAGCTGGGGGATTCAACACCGTACTGGCCGCTTGCGCTCAGCTCCTGAAGAAGCAGTAAGATTAAGTTTACTTCCCAGAGCAGATGCAACGGTCTCTGATTTGGGGATATGCATTTTTGGTATCTACTATACCTGCCAAGAAGCGATTGTCGAAGGTTGGATGCATCGAGCCCAAGAAGTGACTCGTCCGCAAAAAATTTTGGTGGCATATGATCCCGATCTTGCCGATGAAATTTATCTGTTTCCTAGTCGAAACAGTGCCGAGCATTGGGTTTGCAAACTCTCTGGACGATCCAGGGAGTTTGTTAATTGCACTTTCTGGGAAGTGTGGCAGCGACAAGAGCAGAAAAAATTCACTCATGCTGAAAGTAAAGTCAGAGCTGATAAGCACAAACGAAAGCATGAACAGCGAGTGATGGACAAAATCAAACAAGCAGAGAAATTAAGTCCGGATACCTCAAGTATCCCGAATACTGAACGCATCGGTGATATTCGGTCGAACCGAAAGGTTGAGCTACAAAATGAACGCGACAGTAGAAAACCGAAAATACAAACAGATGTGAAAGACACGGCAGATATCATTCCTTTGCATGGTGTTCCAGAGGAAGATTATGACTATCCGAGCTATGTCGATGAGTTATTCGATGATGAGGATGGTAACGAATGAGTTTGCCGAGTGAATATGTCACTGCTGTTTATCAGGATACCGGTAATCCTTCCTACAACGGGAATCCGTTTATCGAGGCGTTGCCTCCAATCATGGAAATTAAGCAATTAAAAGAAGGATTGGAAGGCAAAGTTACTTTCTTGTTAAATAACCTGCAAGACAAACCACGACAAAGGGCTCACATGGTTGCTGCGTTGCTTCATGACTTCTTTCAGCCTTTATCCCAGCATGTCTTACTGGAAGAACGTATTTCAATCATGATGCGGCGTGGTTACGTTGGTCGAAACCTATTGGATGGATCACTTAATAAGCATCTGCAAAATGGTTACCAGAGAGTAATGAGTGGTGATCTACAGAGTTATAAATTCAAAAATGTGTCAACGACAGCGCTCTGTTTGTCTCTTATCGGATGTTCTGGTAGTGGTAAAAGTTCAACCCTAGAGCGCATTCTTGCTACCTACCCTCAGGTTATCTATCACGATCAACATAACTTTTTTCAACTCAGCTACCTGAAAATCGAATGCCCGAATAATGGGTCGCAACAAAGCTTGTGTCTGAATTTTTTCCGTGAGGTGGATAAGCGGTTGGGTACTAATTATGAAAATACGCATGGTCGCAAGCGTCACGGAGTGCCAACGTTACTGGCTCTTATGAGCCAGGTTGCGAATGAACGTGCTATTGGTGTTCTGGTTATCGATGAAATTCAACGCTTGAAAATTCGTAAGGCGGTTGGTCGAGAGCAAATGTTGGAGTTTTTCGTCGAACTGGTTAACACCGTCGGTATTCCGGTGATATTGGTTGGTACGCCGAAAGCTCGCCCTTTGTTTGAAGTCGAATTGCAGTCTGCAAGGCGAACCACCGGCATCGGTTCTGTTTATTGGCAACCCATGCCACAGTATCCGGAAAATCCGAATGCCAAAAGTGAATGGGTTGCTTTTACGAATAAGCTTTGGAAATACCAGTGGCTCAATCGGCGTGATGAAGTACTGACCGATGAAATCAGAGATTGTTGGTATGAGTTATCTCAAGGGGTTTTGGATATCGTGGTTAAGTTGTTTGTTCTGGCTCAGCTACGGGCCATAGCGTCAAAACTGGAGCGTATCACGGTTAACGTTTTACGCTCTGTTTACAACGATGAGCTTAAGCCGGTACATCCTATGTTGGATGCTATTCGTCGTGGTAACCCAATTTTGATAGCCAAATACTCGGATTTACGAGTAGAAGACATTGATAAGCGGCTTCTCAGTCTTCACCAAAAAATCAACGAGATCCCTGATGATCCGGAATTACCTTTCAGTAATAACGAACAAGCGATGCGGCTATACAAGCTACTTGTACAAACCGATTGTCAGTCTGAAATTCTCATTCCTTTGGTTGAAAAAATATTCCGTGAACAGCCCAAACTGACGATGCGCGAAATGATGCCGGTCGTACTTGATTGGTATGATGAAAGTAAGCAGTTTGTCGATCAACAACCGAAAACACCAAAAGCGATCGTAGTTAAATGCGCCGACTGGTCTAGCCTTGAAACTGGCGATTTGCGATTTGTGTATTCACAACTGACCAAGAAAGAAGATATGTACAGTGCGCTCAAGGCCAATAAACTTATCTTGGATTTGAAAAAGATCAGTTAAATGCTCGGTTTCCCCGTTCCGTATCCAAATGAGTTGATTTACAGCTTGGTTGCGAGGGCTGGGGTTCGTAGCGGAACCATATCGCCTAAGCAGCTATTGGATGAAGTTTATGGAGATCGCAAGGTTATCGCTACGGTTGACCTACCGAGCCACCTGGCTCAAATTTCCGGGCAATATCCATCGGTTTTGAATATTACGACGGCTTCATTGATATACCAGCACACGCTTTTCCCTATTTATGCGCCTTTTATTGAAGAAGGAAAAAGACAGGCCGGTATGCGCTGGATGGTAAATCAATCCAAAGGGCTCATACACTTGGTATTCGGAATTGCCGCTTCAATTGTTAAGCAGCCGAAGCTACTCAGATATTGTCCTCAGTGTTTTGAAGAGCAACTAGCCCAATATGGTGAGCGGTATTGGATGCGAGCTTGGCAAGTGTCTGGGGCTACTTGGTGCTTAAAACACTCAATCCCTTTGTCTGAATTTTCTATTCAGCCTCATTACGAACATCGCCATGAGTTTTATGCGGCGGACACAACACCGGATGACAGGCCATTACGGCATCATAAAAGGGAATCTTTACGCATAAGCCATGTTGTCAAACAACTTCTGCAAGTGGAACCTCAAACATCGCCAACTTTTTATCAATGGGGCTGCTATTACCATGATTTGGTTGTACTAGCTGGTTGTAACAGAGGTTCCAATGTAAAACATGATGAAGTTCGGGAGCGAATCCATTCGTTCTGGAGTAGAGGTTGGTTGACGGATAACCAACTCACACTGACGAAGCGAGATACCTGCTGGGCCAGAACTATTTTACGAAAGCACCGAAAAACCTTCAGTTTTATGCAACACCTGATCATTCAGTCCAGTTTACTAGATCAAGATACTTCACCATCTGACATTTTATCTAACGTAAAGCGTTACCCGCAAAAGCAAAGAAATGTCCATCCAGTGGTTTTGCCAAAGCAGATTAATAGAGACAAAAGAATTCAATGGCTGAAGTTGTTGAAAGAGCGCGGGTGCAAACACGCTCGATTACATGGCTCGCAAGGTTTGTACATGTGGTTGTACCGACATGATTATGAGTGGTTGATGAAAATAAATCGACGCTATCAGCACCCGATAATATATGAAGATAGGCGGGTCGATTGGCCTAAGCGAGATCGCTCGCTCGTTCGTCGATTATGTCAGTTACGACAGGAGTGTGAACAAGATGATTTTTCTCCCCGTATAACGAGTACTTTCTTGCTGTCAAAACTAAAGTTGGGTGCAATGCCGGAAAGGAAGTTTAGGTATTTACCTTTAACTAAGCAATTTCTTGCTAAGTATTCGGAATCGGTCGCTCAATACCAAATTCGGCGATTGGGTAGTCAGTACATCTCACTCTATTTACAAAATATTCAGATTGAACGGTGGCGTTTACTGCGAGGCTCAGGGCTGAGTGAGGAGCGTTTAACGCCACTGGCTCGATGTTTTTTGACAGGAATAACGGAAGGTATATGGGCGATTACAGATTTAAGCACATCCCAGAAGATGCGTTAGTGTTGGGTGTGGGTTCTTTGTTTAAGAAAAATAGTAATGTGTTTTGGGGAATTAACCTCAGCTTTTCAAAAAAACTTGATCGTCCATCAATTCCCATTGCTGGTGTTCCATTGATCCGACGCTACAAACCATTAAGTGCTAATCAATCTAATCAGTTAAAAGGAAGACCGTTAACTTTTACCATTAGGGATGCTCAGCAGTGGAGAAGAAAGCGTTTAAGGGACTGCCCAGCTTATCATTCTATGGGGAATGGGCACGATTCTGAACAGTGGTGCTTTGAATTTGATGTGCCTGATGGTCCAACTATTTTCCTACCTCAGCTTGAACTAGCGCGTGTTCTTTTTCTGCATGATAACTATATGTCTAGAATCTGTTTGGAACACGGAAAGCTGTCATCAGACTTCAATATCACCAATATAAACGGGCATTGGCAGATTGATGTGATGCCTAGTTCTAGCTATCCGATTGCTGCTTTTAATGATGAACGTTCACGACGATTCTTAAGTTGGATACTGATGGACCCTGAGGCTCGAACTTCATTTGAAAGTATTCACCAGACAATGATGAGAGAGCATACATCCAGTGGGCAGTATAAATTTTGGGATTTCTCTTTTGCACCTCCTCGCTTAAATAGAACAAAAATAGAAGTGTCAGGGTGGCACGACTGGAATAGTAACAGCTTTTTTGTCTGGGAAATTAGAAGGGTGGAAGACTTGCCATCGAGTATGCCTGATGAACTAGATTTTTATCACCCTGATTTTAAAAGGCAGGTAATAGGTCAAGGTAGCGGAGCTAATTCAGGTAGGCCTAAACGTCCGGAATTGCATGAACTTGATGATGAAGAAGATGCGGATCCTGATAAAAAACGCGTAGTGTTAGATACTGAATCTGTTGGCTTGTCATTTCGTAAGCCATTCAAGACTAATCGTGTGACAAATAAAACTCAGAAAGCTAATCGCGTTAAGTCCAATGATAGTGAACCTTGCGAACTACCCAATAAGCTATCTCCGAATGGTGATAATGCTACTGGTACAATTGCAGGTGCCAATTATGATGTTTTGAATGATGAAAGTAACGATTCATATTTATATGAAAGTAAATTCAATTGCTTTCTTGATATGATCGAGAGATTGGAGATAAATCACGGGTGTAATACGTATCGTCATCCGTTAAGAAAGTTGCCTAAACTTTCCCGATGTACAAAACATATGATGGTGGATGATGCAAACCCGAGATGTTTGGCTGTCGTAGAGTTGAATTATCAAGGGCAAATATATCACCTTGTTGAGGTGGACACTTCTGATGCGAAAAATTCAATATCGACCATGCTTATGAAGCTAAAAGATACCAGTGGTCTTTTAGAACAAATTACAGAGTTGGAAATCCGACTGCTTAAAAAGTCGTTATCGTGGCCTCGTGATTACATTGAAGTGATTTGTGGTGAAGGTAACTTTGATGGGATTTCGCATCCACCTAGTAAGCACAAAGGGTTAATTGATCCTGCTGATATCGATAAGTGGGCTGATAGGGTAATGGTGTGGTTGGATAGCTAATTAATATAAACTGGATGCATATCAAGTTAATTGATCTTCTGCCTTGGTAGTTTAGTAAAGCTAAGTTCAGTTATATGTTAGTTGGAACGTAAAAGGAGAAAAAATGTACTATCCAAATATACGATGGAAGCAAGGTGAGATTAGAGCTCTGGAGAATGCCCCAGGTGATTGGGCAGATAAGATTTGCCCTATTTGGATCGTTGAAAATCCGCAAGAGGGATTAGTCGATGCTGCATTAGGTATTGTTTCTCTTTGGAGTGGAGAGCAAATTTTAGATATGAGTCGGGCTGATATTGAAGAGATCGAGGACGATTTGTATATTGCGGCCCTATCAACGCAGATACCATTTTGTATTGCTCCACTTAGCTTACCTCATATGAGTGTTGCTTTACGCGACGTTTTTAAGAATCATCCATGTTTTCGCATTGCCATTTCTTCTTCACTTGAGGAAGCGCTCGACCTTAATGTCCATCAAGAGAACTTAAAACACATCATTCAATTCATCGATAACTCAGAGCTAAAGGTGATTTTAGACTTTGGGACAGTTGGAGAGCGCTATGTGGCGGAGGCTAATCGTTTAGCTAAAATTGTCGATGTTTACATCAGCTCTGGAGTTAAAACGCTTATTGTTTCCGGTGGTAGTTTCCCGAAAACGCTACAAGAGGTACAGGGTGTTGAGCATATCATTAGATATGAAAAACGGCTATACAATGGCTTATCCGAAAAAATTCCCCATCCGATTAATTATAGTGACTATGCTACTTTGAGCCCCGATTGGAGTCAGTCGGAAATTATGCGTAGTAAGCACATCAATATCAGATATACCCATGATGACTATTGGGTAGTACTACGACAACTAGGCAAAGATAAAGCGGCTATATATGAATTGACAAAGTTGCTTGTGTTGCAGAATGAGTTCAGAGGAGAAGACTTTTCTTGGGCTGATAAAGTATGGGCACAAAGAGCTGAAGAACCACCTTTGGTCGGCCCCGGTAATTCAACTTTTCATGTTTCAGAGTTTATCCATCACCATATAGCACAAGTCATAATATTTGGGTAAAGCGTATGGAGGTGCCAGAATAATTATGGCATGGCTCCCTTAATTGTGTAATTCATAGACATCCTTTCAACTATACTGGATGTCTATGAACAGAGAAATCCAACAAAGATTGCAGTGGGTAAAAATGTATGAGGGATGTGGTGATGCAGGTCTCGTATGTCGACGCTGTGGTATTTCTATACCAACATTACGTAAATGGGTGAAGCAGCGTGGAATCAGTGGTCTGGAAAGCCAGATCAAACGCCCTCATTCTTCTCCTGGTGCCAAGCTCACTGATGAACTTAGAGTATTAATCCTTGAGATGCGTGAAAAACGCAATTTAGGGGCGAGGCGTTTACAAACAGAGTTAATCCGACTTCACCAAGTACACCTAAGCACAGCGACACTCCATAAAGTTTTGTACGAAGCATCAGTCAAACCCATCGTAACTTACCGACGCAAAAAGATTTCCACAGATACGAGCGCCCAATCCCTGGTGATAGAGTCCAGATGGAAACCTGTAAAACAGCGCCTAGAAATTATCAGTATACAGTTATCGATGATTGCTCCCGCTATCGTGTTCTGATGTGCTACTCTCGGCGCACAGCGGCAAATACAGTCGATTTTATCGAATGTGTAGTGGAAGAGATGCCATTTCCTATTCAGCGCATTCAGACGGACAGAGGGCGTGAATTTTTTTGCTGAGAACGTCCTAGAAACAACTTATGACTTATGGAATACAGTTTCGCCCAAATAAGCCTGGCTCACCTCACTTGAATGGAAAAGTGGAACGCTCACAGAAAATAGATAAAAGTGAGTTCTATCCGACCATAGATGTCTCGGTGAGGTTGGAAGAACTGGATCTGCGGATAGCTGAATGGCAACACTACTACAACTGGGAACTGCCTTACAGCTCGTTAAAGGGCTAACACCTATAGACAGGGTTACTGAGAGCCTCTGTCTGAAGAGGTATCTCAGCACTACCAGATCAGGAAAGAGAGGTTTCAAGAGCAGACTTACAAACTCGATCTTCAGCTAAGAAAATTGAAACCATCTCTATGAATCACACATCTTAGTAAACTAGCTGTAGCTCTTGAGCTAATCGGCTACGAATGCTCGGTTTCCATGTCGCTTTTCGTTTTGGTAGAGTGTTTAAAATCCATTGTCGCAATGATGCTATAGTTGCAACCTCTTGAATTTTTGTTCTTAATTGTGAGTGAGACAGTCTGCTTATACCTGTACCATGACCAATTGATGTGAGGAATTGTTTTGATTCATCATTGGTCAGCGCATCAACCATTCCAGAAATACTTATATTTGGATTGGACTTTGCCCTTCTGATTGATTTCAGTGCCCCACTTTTTGTTACCTCAATTAATCCCCACCATTCAGGAATCATATCAAGCGCTGGCGATAAATGTTTTGTAGCACAAACAAGTGTAACTAAGTCGAATGATTGTTCGTATTGCCAACCTTGTGAAACAAGACGTTTTAAAGAGTCATTGTGACTTTTTATCTCAAAGCACTCGAGTTTATTTGAGCAATAAACAACATCCGCCCTGATTACACCGTTTTGCAATGCGACTTCTTCTAACAATCTTTCATTTGCAAATGATTTTCTTTTGCCAAGGCGAGAGATTAAAAGTTGTCTGATATCTGGATCGTTCATAGTTTCTAAATTTTCTATTTGACCTACCTACAGTATAACATTAACATAATTATGCGATTATGCAAAATTTATGGTGTCTATGAATATTGAATGTTTGCAAAATGACTTGAAAAAATTCTTCAAGAAGAAAGGATGTTCATCTTCTGTTTCTATCGCTGAGCTAGTTGGTATGCAACAAACCACAGTCTATCGTAGTCTATATCAAAACAGGCCCAAACTTACTCGTGGTTTGATTGAGTTATGCGATTATGCAAATTTTAATGCATCAGATTATCTCCAGAAAGATCCTGCATCTAATAAAGATTTGATGCAGGCACTGAGAGTTGTATGGAATGGAACGGATTCACACGCAAAGCAGTTGAGTAAGCTTTTATTAACAGCACATTCCTGTAAACTAAATGGAAGCCGAATTTGAAGCATAGGGAGTGGTGATGGAACAATTTAAACTTCCTTCAAAAACAACTATATATAAAAAGGTAAGAGAGTGTGGCCCTAGTAAGGCTATTCTGAAAAGAATTTTGCCTGAATGGTGGGATGATGATTTACTTCAAACAAATGCAGGACTGCTACAGTTTGCTCTCCTACTAAAAAACCGGCTTGGTATCCAGATGGATTTTGACCAATCTGGGGCTGTTAGTTTTCATCTATTGCCAGTTTCGCTTCAATTTAAAAAGCGCTCTACAACAGATTTAGATAAGTTATCTGATTCGTCTTTATTGATACAGGCTATAGGAAAAACATTTATCAGATCTCTCCGGTATAATGAGTTGGAACAAGATCTTGAACAATTTTTTAGTACATTGTCTCTAGTTAAGCATATTGACTTGGACCGTGTAGTTGGTCTCCTCTGGAAATATAATATCCCTGTTTTATATTTAGAAAATTTTCCTACATCTTTTTCTCGCCCTGCTGGAACCATTGTGCGCGATGGTGATTTGTTCGCAATTATTTTAAGCCATAAGCATAAGAGTCCATCAACTCAATTATTTGTGTTGCTTCATGAAATAGGACATATGAAGTTTGGTCATTTGAATAACTCGGGTCTTCTTACTGATGTGAGTATCTCGGCACTTGGTGAATCACTTAAAGAGGAAACCGATCAGCAAGAAATCGAAGCTGATAATTTTGCATTAGATGTATTAAGAAATGGCATTGATATTCAAAGAGTAATTAAAGAAATCGGGTTCATACAGCGACCTGCCGAACTAGCTTTGCATGCGCAGAAGATGAATAAGGAAATGGATGTTAATCCAGGACACTTTGCTTTGACCTATGGTAGAGAAACCCGAAATTGGCCTTTAGCCCATCAGGCTCTTAAATTTTTGGAACAGGGGGATGCTCAAAGTATTTTCAAAAAGCATTACTTAGGTGCAATAGAAAAGTTTGAGTTTAAAAAAGACGACCTTGAATTACTAGAACGCATGCAGTAGAAACAAGGGAATGAAATGTTGTTATTTGTTGATAATGATGTAGTTATTAAGCTTGCCGAGTACGAGTTACTGCTATCTCTGCATGAAATCGTTTCAAATTCAGGGCATGTAGTGCATGTACTTGAAAGCCTCCCGTATGTTGTTGGTGTGAACAACCCAATACGTTCGAATAAAGTTTTTTCTACAGAATCAAGTTTAGATCAGTTGAAACAGTTTTTAGATAAGGCGCATTTAGCTCGTATTGAGCTGGTTTCTACTATGCAGCTTATAAACTCGATAGATGACCCAAACTTGGATGAAGGGGAGTTGACTTTAATCGGATGTGCGATGGAGTCCGAGGATCCTGGATTTTGTTCTGGAGACAAGAGGGCTATTAGAGCCGTAAATAAGCTTGTTTCTGCACAAACACTGACATTAGATCACTGTATTATTATCATCCTTGAGCATACTTTGCACATGTTAGTTAGGGCTTTGGGGACTGACGTTCTTGAATGTGTTATTCGTAAGCCCAATGTAGATAAAGCAGTTAAGCTGTGTTTCCAAGGTGCAACAGTAGATACGATTGAACATGCTATTTCTGCATTAGAGAGCTATATCAATGACCTTAAGAGGAAATGCCCATCTCTTGTTTTCATTGAATTAGGTGATTTTATTTAGATGCTAGTATGATACTTTATTACTTAAATTTTTGTGTCGGACAAGGACTAATACTGATTTAGTATGATACTTTATTTTTATTCTCAGATTTAAGCCCCTTATAGAAAGAGGCTTAAGAAAGTTTGTAGTATGATACTTTATTTCACTCTCACACTACCATCCGATAGCCCTTTGTTTATCCGGTGCATTGCGATTAAGGATTGGTATTTAAGTAAGCCTGAGTGGAAATACGAGTCCAATCACGCACTTTGCTTAAGTAAGCTTGTTGAGATTCGATGATCTCTTTAGCGAGCGGATCGCTTGCTGCTTGCTCTTGCAGAAGTTCATTGTTGGCTTGGCGTAGCGCGGCAAGTACTGCGGGTGGAAAGTCACGAACTTTGATGTCTGGGTACTCACTTTTCATCGCTGCCCAGCTCGTCGCATTCGCATCGATCGCTTGGTTGTACATATCGAAAGCGGCGACACGGAAAGCGGTTTCTAAGATCACTTGAATATCTTTCGGTAGCGTATCCCATTTCTTTTTGTTGACCAGAAATTGGGTTTCTGAGCCAGGCTCATGCCATGCGCTGTAGTAATAAGGGGCAATTTTATGAAAGCCCATTCGCAGATCAAAGGCTGGGCCAACCCATTCCAGTGCGTCGATGGTGCCGCGCTCCAGTGATGTGTACAGTTCTCCCGGCGCGATGTTGGTGGGCTTAGCCCCGACTTTTGCTAACACTTCACCTGCGAATCCAGGGATGCGCATTTTCAGTCCCTGCAGATCATCAATACTGTTGATCTCTTTTTTAAACCAGCCGCCCATTTGAATATCTGAGTTTCCGCCAGGGAAGGAGAGCAGATTGTGTGGCGCGTACACTTTCTCCATCAACTGCATGCCACCACCATAGTAGAACCAAGCGTACTGCTCTGTGGCAATCATCCCAAATGGCATCGAAGAGAAAAAGAGAGTATTGGGTACCTTGCCTTTCCAATAATAAGAGCTGGAGTGACCGAGATCGTATTGACCAGATTTCACCATGTCAAACACACCTAATGGTGCTTTGTGTTTGTTAGCCGAATCGATACGAATTTGAATGCGGCCATTGGACATTTCAGCAGCCAACTTCGCCATGTTTTTTGGCGCATCACCAAGAATGGGAGTATTTGCCCCCCAAGTTTCGGCGAGAGTTAATTTATAGATAGGTTTATCGTCAGCTTGCGCAGTACCGAGAAGAGCACCCAGAATAAGCGTCAACGCTACGCGACTTTTCTTGAAATAGGTTGTGATTGGCATAACTTCCTCGTTGTTATCATTATTGAAGCTGTAGAGTCTAAGCTGCTGAAAAAAGAGTCAATCAAGCTACGTCATAAATCGAGAGGATAATTTAGTGTGAATCACTAACCGTGAGTGAAAAGTAAGCATGATAAGTTGTTCTGTTGGTTAAAAATCCAGAACACAGGGATAGTCTCATCAAAGACTAGTATTTTATTTTGATTAAAGAAGTGTCTGATAGGTCACGCCAAAATCGGAGGATCTTGGCGTGATGAGTTAAATTGCGCTGAAATATTGGTGCATCTCAAGATAGCTTTGTGCTTCTTTTTGCCCCATGTAGCGTGCGAGCGTTTTGGTTGGCACATTGCGCAGATCAACTACAATGAGCCCATCTAGCGCGTTATTGAATGCTGGATCGATATTAAAGCTGACCAGCTTACCATTTAGACCAAGATATTGACGCAAGAGAACAGGAATGCCTTTCCCTTCATCAATGCGGGCAATGACTCGCGACAGCAGCTGTAAATCGGCAAGAGAGGTCAATAGACTCGCGTTCCATTGTACTTGGTCGATAGGTAGTGGATTGCTAGCCATCACCAGTTCGGCTTGTTCGGTGTCGTAGTAGTGCAAGGTCATGGTATCGGCGAGTAAACGCCGAGCTTGTTCACTGTAGTCATTACTGATGCTCACTGGACCAAAGAGATGGGTGTATTGAGGGTTATGTTGAATGTAGGTGCCAATCCCTTTCCAGAGCAAAAGCAGCGCTGCCACGCTTTTTTGGTATTGGCTATCAATCACTGAGCGACCCATCTCAATTGCACCGTCCATTTTTGCCAGAAAACGCTGATCATAGTGAAACAGCGTGCTGGAATAGAGACCATCGATCCCTTTGGTCTGCATGAGGTGATCGATCAACCCTAAGCGGTAGGCTCCAACCAGTTGGTTTTGCTCGCGATCCCAAATAAACAGATGTAAATAATCGCGATCAAATCGATCAATATCCAAGGCGCAACCCGTGCCTTCTCCTACCGCACGAAAATTGATTTCACGAACTCGACCAATTTCATGCATTAACGATGGAATGTTTTCGGCGGTTGTACAGTACACATCGAACTGATTGTGGCGCAACATATGGTCGCGATAAGGCAGCTGAGCAATGTCTTCCAGCAAAACCTCTAAGGGCAGGCGCTCTGCAACGGGTGGCAAAGATTGATCATTGGCCGTCTTATTGCGCGCAGGAGAGGGCTGTAAAAGGTAAGTGTTGAGACGCAGATAATTAACCAACTGCTGATCACACAGATGTTGTATTTCATTGTGTGAGATGGTTTCGCCGAGCGCAATACGAATAGCCGCATCTTTTTTATTCAGTAGTTCGCGGCCGAGCATTAGAGTGCGCAGCATCGGGTGAATTTTCCCCGCCAGATAAAATGGAGTTGAGTTTTGTCCATCAATATAAACAGGTACGGTGTGAGCTTGGTGTTTTTTGACTAATCGACTAACGGATTGGCTCCACTCTTTATCTTCCAATCGACCTTGCTTACTGTCGACCAATTGGGAAACCTCACCAGCTGGGAACATGAGTAACAATCCACCTTGTTCTAAGTGCTTATGAGCTTGGCGTAGTGCATGCAGATTGGCTTTTGTGGCCTCAGTACCTTCAAACACATCCACCCCAATAAACAAAGAAGCGAGTTCAGGAACCAGTTTTAAATATTGATTGGCTAGGATCTGCACATCCGATCTCACCGAAAGCAGTAGCTCAGCCAGAATAACGCCTTCTACACAACCGAGAGGATGATTAGCGACGACGATAGTCGCACCCTGTGATGGCACATTGGTGAGCTGGCCGCGTACCACCTGATAATCAATCCCGAGGACATCGAGAGTAAAGCGTAGAAATTCGCGAGTATCACCGCCAGCTGGGCGTTGTGCGTAGAATTGATTGAGACGCTTCAATCCAGTAGCCCATTCTGCTAAGTGCTCACCTAAACCAAATGGGGTTTTTCGTGGTAAAACGAATGGTGAAGTAGAAAGCATAGCAACCTCTTATTTGATGAATTATCCAGAGGCTAGTGTGAGCAGATTGCAAAATGGCGACAGTCTGATGAGATTTTTATTGCGCGAGTGAGATGGATGAAAATTAACTGAAATACACGAAGCATTTTCAGAAATAAGTCCGATTGCTCACAACTTGTACAAAAAATGTGATGTAAAGAGAATTTTAGTGCTAGTTTATTTGAGCGGGTAAAACGCAACTAACGACAACGATATTACACCTTTGTTTTGCTGATCTGGAATAGACGGGAGCTGATGCTCCCGTTGCTTTTTATAGAGGCATCAATGCGATTCAAAGGGTAAGAGCTGGCGCTAGGAGCTGTCTGACCCATTACCTGACCCAAAATCGTCAAGTACAAAAAAAGGTTAGTAAAGACTACGTTTACTAACCTTCTGGAATTTGGTGGCCCCTCCCAGGTTCGAACTGGGGACCAAGCGATTATGAGTCGCCTGCTCTAACCACTGAGCTAAGGGGCCAAATTAGGTGTCAGATTATATTGGAAGGGGTTAGGTGTGTCTAGCCAAAGCGGGTTCAATAATGCTTACAATTTATTCACTTAGCTTGTATAAAAAAGAAAAGGTGAGCTCAGCTCACCTTTTCCAGTTCATAACCAACTTGAATTATTCATCCAAGAAGCTGCGCAGAGTCTCTGAGCGGCTTGGATGACGCAGTTTGCGCAGTGCTTTTGCTTCGATCTGACGGATACGTTCACGAGTTACGTCGAACTGTTTACCCACTTCTTCCAAAGTGTGGTCGGTATTCATGTCGATACCAAAGCGCATACGCAGCACTTTTGCTTCGCGAGGCGTTAGGCCAGCTAATACATCGCGGGTTGCAGCTTTAAGGCTAGTTGCGGTCGCTGAATCCAGTGGCAGTTCGAGGGTTGTATCCTCGATGAAATCACCCAGATGCGAATCTTCATCATCACCGATCGGTGTCTCCATGGAGATTGGCTCTTTTGCGATTTTCAGCACTTTACGGATCTTGTCTTCTGGCATCTGCATGCGTTCTGCCAATTCTTCAGGCAGAGGCTCACGACCCATTTCTTGTAGCATTTGACGTGAAATTCGATTCAGTTTGTTGATCGTTTCGATCATGTGTACTGGAATACGAATTGTACGTGCTTGGTCTGCAATAGAACGGGTGATCGCTTGGCGGATCCACCATGTCGCATAAGTTGAGAACTTATAGCCACGACGGTATTCAAACTTGTCTACAGCTTTCATCAGGCCGATGTTACCTTCTTGGATCAAATCCAAGAATTGCAGACCGCGGTTGGTGTATTTCTTAGCAATCGAAATAACCAGACGTAAGTTCGCTTCGACCATCTCTTTCTTCGCACGGCGAGCTTTTGCTTCACCGATTGACATACGACGACTGATGTCTTTGATGCGTTCAACAGACAGTGAAGTCTCTTGTTCGATCATTTGCAGTTTCTGGATAGAACGACGGATATCTTCTTCTTGATCACGTACTTTCGCTACGTAAGGCTTATCAGAAGCGAGGACTTTGTCTAGCCACTCTTCGTTCGATTCGTTGCCAGTAAACAGAGCAATAAACGATTTTTTTGGCATTTTCGCGATTTCAACAACCGCTTTCATCACTAAGCGTTCTTGAGTACGCACACGATCCATTGAAGTACGCAGCGTTTCAACCAAATGGTCAAATTGCTTTGGTGTTAGGCGGAATTCGCGGAAAATATCCAATACTAGGCCGGAAGCTTCAGAGGCTTGGTTACTGTCACGACCAAATTCATTCACTGCTAATTGCAGGTTTTGGAATTTACCGCGCAGCTCATTGAATTTTTCACGAGCGAGTTCAGGATCGATGCCGACTTCTTCTTCGCTGTCGCTGCTTTCGCCATCGCCGTTTTCGTCTTCATCCTCGTCTTCATCATCTTCTTCAGCGGCGATCTCGTCATCTTCATCGGCGAGATCGGCTTCAGAAAGTTCTGAACCGATATGAGTAGCAGTTGGTGCTTCGGTTTCCATATCATTAGGATCAACGAAACCCGAAATTAGATCTGTTAGGCGGAGTTCTTCTGCCTGAACGCGATCAAACTGCTCAAGAATGTAAGGGATGGTTCCAGGATACTCAGCAATCGCACTTTGAACTTGGTTAATACCATCTTCAATGCGCTTGGCGATATCGATTTCACCTTCACGTGTCAAAAGCTCAACCGTACCCATTTCACGCATGTACATACGTACTGGGTCGGTGGTGCGGCCAATCTCACTCTCTACGCTAGAAAGTGCCGCGGCTGCCGCTTCGGCAGCATCTTCGTCAGTGATGGTGGTATCATCGCTGAGGGCAAGATCATCGGCATCAGGAGCAGTTTCAACTACCTTGATACCCATGTCATTGATCATCTGAATAATATCTTCCACCTGCTCTGAATCAACGATTTCAGCAGGCAAGTGGTCATTTACTTCGGCGTAGGTCAGATAGCCCTGTTCCTTGCCACGTAGGACAAGTTGTTTAAGCTGTGACTGCGGATTTTGATCCATAGACGGTATCCAACTTCGTATCTGGTGAAGGAATAAGTATGCGCAATGCAAACCACGTATACTAACAAATTTATTCTTTGCTGACTATCTCAACAGGGTTACGCTTTCAAGCCTTTTAAGATCAAATCTTGGAGCTCCCTTCTTTCTTCGGTTGATAAACCGACACTTCGCGCTTTAGCCTGCAAATTTTCAATTTGTTTTTCTACGCACTGGGCAAGAATTTTGTCCAATGAGTCTAAAAATAGTTCTTCTTGATTGTCTTCGACAAGGGGAATATCCCAACTTGCTAGACGAGACAGAAGCGTCTCATTTTTTGAGTCTCGCCAATGTTCGAGCAATTGACCCGTAGTGATATGGGGATATTGTCGACATTTCTCAAGTACTTCACTGAAGGTATCGAGCCCTGGAAGCATTAAATGACGAACACTTGCGAGGTCGGGTACCAATTCAGCATAGCTTGGATTTTGTACTAAGAGCGCAATAACATCACGCATTGGCGTACGTTTTATTGCTTTATGTGGTGCGGGTCGATTTTCTGGATTACGCGCTTTTTTACGGCGTAGCTGGTGATCAAATCCCGTCCGTTCATCGAGTAATTTTTCTAGGATCTCTTGTAAAAAAGGATCCGGTATCTTGTCGATAAGTGGTGTTGCTAATGCGCGTAATGCCGATTTACCTTCATGGGATCCCAAGTTGAGCTGGTGAAGTTCAATAAGGTTATCAAACAAGTATTGTGAAAGCGGCGTTGCGTTAGCAAGCTGCTGTTCGAAATCTGCTTTACCGTATTTACGTACGTAGCTGTCAGGGTCTTCACCATCCGGCAAAAAAAGAAACTTTAAGATATTTCCACTTTTGAGATAGCTCAGTGCGTTTTCGAGCGCACGCCATGCAGCATCACGTCCAGCTCGGTCACCATCATAACAGCACACCACTTGGTTAGTTTGGCGAAACAGCAGTTGCAAGTGATCACCCGTGGTTGAGGTACCAAGAGAGGCGACGGAATAATCTACGCCATATTGAGCGAGTGCCACGACATCCATATAGCCTTCCACCACTAGGATTTGTGGTGGTTCACGGTATGCCTGCAGGACTTCATAAAGGCCATACAGCTCTTTGCCTTTATGGAAAATCGGTGTTTCTGGTGAGTTTAGGTATTTTGGCGTGCCTTGCTCGGTAATCCGCCCGCCAAAGCCGATCACTCTGCCACGACGATCGCGGATCGGGAACATCACTCGGCCACGAAAACGGTCATAGCGGCGGCCATTATCACTCTCAATCAGCATACCAGCGGTAACGAGCATGTCTTCGCTGTTTCGTTGTTGGCCAAAGTTGCGACGTACAAGATCCCATTCATCAGCCACGTAACCGATACCAAACTTTTGGACTATTTCACCGGATAACCCGCGATTTTTTAAATACTCGATCGCGTGCTTGTTGGTCGGTACTTTGAGTTGTTGACGATAAAATTGTGCGATGCTGCCCATGAGATCATACAGGCTGCGTTTCTCTTCACTTTTTACCGTTGGAGTATTCTTAGCAAATGGGCTTGAAGGCGTGCGTTCTTCACGCTCCACCTCCAGCCCTACTGTCGAGGCAAGTTCTTCAATGGCTTCAGGAAACTCCATTCGCTCGAATTCCATGACAAAGTCGATGGCATTACCATGCGCACCACAGCCGAAGCAGTGATAGAACTGTTTTTCCTGACTGACACTGAATGAAGGGGTTTTTTCGTTATGGAAAGGGCAGCAAGCACCGTAGTTTTTGCCCTTTTTCTTCAGTTTTACGCGTGCGTCAATGACGTCGACAATATCGAGTCGAGCGAGGAGACCATCAATAAAACTGCGTGGGATGTGTCCTGCCATAAATCTTGCGTGCACCGAAAACGAGAGGATCAAATACAAACAAGCCGTGCGTTCCAGAGGATTGCACGGCTTGCTGTAATTGGGTTGGGATTAAGCCAGTTTAGCGCGGACTAAACCGCTTACTTTACCCATGTCTGCACGCCCTTGAATGTGCGGTTTCAGTACAGCCATCACTTTGCCCATGTCTTGCATGCCAGTGGCGGAAGAGTCGGTTATCGCACTGTCAATCAATGCACTCACTTCTTCATCCGTCAAAGGTTGAGGCATAAATTCCTCAAGCACGGTGATTTCTATCTTTTCCGCATCAGCTAAATCTTGACGATTGGCTGCTTCGTATTGGCTTACAGAGTCGCGACGTTGTTTGACCATTTTGGTCAGCACGCCAACAATGTCGTCATCGCTCAGAGTGATCTGTTCATCGACTTCACGTTGTTTAATTGCGGCCAACGCTAAACGGATAGTGCCAAGGCGTTGTTTATCCTTGGCTTTCATCGCTAGTTTTTGCTCTTCTTTGAGACTATCAATCAGAGCCATAACAAATTCCTTAGTTTAGGAAATTGCTATTAGTACAGACGAACGCGACGTGCGTTTTCGCGAGCCAGCTTCTTAGCGTGACGCTTTTGAGCAGCTGCTTTAGCGCGTTTGCGAACGGTAGTTGGCTTTTCGTAGTGCTCACGACGACGCACTTCAGAAAGGATACCTGCTTTTTCGCAAGAGCGTTTGAAACGACGCAGAGCTACGTCGAACGGTTCGTTTTCACGTACTTTAACTACTGGCATATGCCTTTCACCTCAGGGGTTAATTCGTTAATGCTGATATTTTGGTGACCCGAGCAGCAAGAACTCTTGTGCGCCAAGTCGATAATCAGCTAGATCAAAATGGTGCGGAATTTTAATCCGATCGCCCTTCCTTTGTAAAGCACTTTGTCGCTTACATTCTGGACAAGGTTTGTTTGTCGCGCCAAGGCGAGGTAACATGAGGCCATATTTGATTTTTAATGGCAGCGTGCTGAGAAAACTATGCGCATTATTGGTATTGAAACCTCTTGTGATGAAACGGGTGTCGCGATTTACGATGACGAAAAAGGACTACTGTCTCATAAGCTCTACAGTCAGGTAAAACTTCACGCCGATTACGGTGGTGTCGTGCCGGAGTTGGCATCACGTGACCATGTTAAAAAAACCATTCCACTGATCAAAGCGGCGATGGAAGAGGCGAATGTGACGCCACAAGATTTAGATGGCGTAGCGTTCACCGCCGGCCCTGGTTTAGTGGGCGCTCTGTTGGTTGGAGCCACCATCGGACGTAGTTTGGCTTACGCATGGAATGTGCCTGCGGTGCCGGTTCATCATATGGAAGGGCATCTGCTGGCTCCGATGTTGGAAGACAATCCGCCGCCATTTCCTTTTGTCGCTTTGCTGGTATCGGGTGGTCACACCATGCTAGTTGAGGTGAAAAATATCGGTGAATACCGAATTTTAGGGGAATCGATTGATGATGCCGCAGGCGAAGCCTTTGATAAAACGGCTAAGTTGATGGGGCTGGATTACCCTGGTGGACCTCTACTGGCGAAGTTGGCGGAAAAAGGAACCGCTGGGCGCTTTAAATTCCCGCGTCCAATGACGGACAGACCAGGACTTGATATGAGTTTCTCTGGTTTAAAAACCTTTACCGCTAACACGATTGCCGCCAACGGTGATGATGAACAGACGCGCGCCGATATTGCCTACGCTTTCCAAGAAGCGGTGTGTGACACTTTGGTCATTAAGTGTCGACGTGCGTTGGAAGAAACCGGTTTAAAACGCGTGGTGATTGCAGGTGGTGTGAGTGCCAATAAGCAGCTGCGTGCGGATTTGGAAAAGCTTGCGAAAAAAATCGGTGGCGAAGTGTATTATCCGCGCACTGAGTTTTGTACCGATAACGGTGCAATGATCGCTTATGCCGGAATGCAGCGTTTGAAGAATGGTGATGTGTGTGAACTTGGCTTGCAAGCTCGCCCGCGTTGGCCGATTGATCAGTTAACGTCAATTCAGAAATAAGTACTACGAAATGGTATTGAAACGGTCGCGCTAGCGGCCGTTTTTTCTAAACAAAAGAATGAATTAGCGAAAGCTTACTTTCTGTTCCGACTTGTCTAAACCGCCCTTCGTGTTAGAGTCAGTTTCTATTTTTAATGATGGAAGTATAACTAAAATGAATTCGTGGTTTATTGATGGCCAAAAAATGGCTTACCTTGATGTCGGTGAAGGAGAAGTGCTGGTGTTTGGGCACAGTTATCTGTGGGATCATCAAATGTGGGCTCCGCAAATTGCTGAGTTGAGCCAGCATTATCGTTGTATTGTGCCGGATTTTTGGGCGCATGGTGATTCAGATTCGGCTCCCGCTTCGATGAATAACCTCAAAGATTATGCGCAGCATATTCTTGCGCTGATGGATCACTTGCAGATAGAGCAATTCTCAATCGTTGGTCTGTCTGTTGGCGGCATGTGGGGTGCAGAATTAGCTGTGTTGGCGCCAGCGCGCGTTAAATCACTGGTGATGATGGATACCTTTGTGGGGCTTGAACCTGAAGTCACGCATAAAAAATATTTTTCGATGCTTGATGCAATTACTCAGCTTCAAGCAGTGCCAGCACCGATTGTTGATGCGGTTGTGCCGATGTTTTTTGCATCCGACACCCTGAAAAATGAGTTGCCTGTGGTTACTCAGTTCCGTTCTGCACTTCAAAAGTTATCCGGTGAGCGCGCAGTTGAAGTGGCGCGTCTAGGCCGCATGATTTTTGGACGTCGCGATTTGATGGATGAGATTGAAAACTTAACACTGCCTGTGCTGATCATGGTGGGTAGTGAAGACACTCCTCGCCCAGTTTTAGAATCTTATCTGATGCAAGATGCAATTCGTGGCAGCGGACTTGAGGTGATTGATGGCGCGGGACATATCAGTAGCCTAGAGCAACCGGATCAGGTCATCCATCATTTAAGTGCGTTTTTCTTGAGCGTGTACTGATCGCTGTTGTTTGAAATCGCCGCTGATATGTTCTGAAGGTTGAGCGGTAGGCGGCGTTTCTTTTGAGCAGGAAGCCGAACCTTAAGATTGGTGACTTTTTTTCTCACCCACTTTCGGCTCAGTACCAGCAAACAGACGCTTTACGTTTTGATGATGGCGCAGCACGATCAAGCAGCACAGCATCGCAACCGGAAGCGTGTATTGTGGTTTGATAAGCCAAGTATAGAGTGGCGCAAGCAGCACAGTGACTAAAGCTGCAAGTGAAGAGTAGCGAAACAAAACAACCACGACTAACCACGTCGCTATCACCATTCCCGTTAAATCGAGTCCAATCGGAGCGATTGCTCCTAACGCGGTTGCCACGCCTTTTCCACCTTTGAAATGGAAAAAAATCGGGTACATATGCCCAAGGCAAGCGGCAATCGCCACCAATCCCAACATAAAAGGTTCAATATTGAGGAAGTAGCCGCCCCAGACAGGGATGGTGCCTTTGAGCATGTCACACAATAAAACGGCGACTGCGGCCTTTTTGCCGCCGATACGCAGCACATTGGTCGCTCCGGGGTTTTGTGAACCCACATCGCGTGGATCGGGCAGACGCAATACTCGGCAGATCAGCACCGCACTGGAGATTGACCCCAGTAGATAGGCAAAAATGATCATGCTGAGCGCCAGTGGAGTCATAACAGCCTCAAAGTGCGTGTTTCGAAAAGTTATCTCGAATAAGTATTTGTATTCCCTGTCGAATAAGAAAAAATCTTTTAGGATTTAGCATCTTGAACAGGTTTGGGTATATCATATCGCGATTGAGTGGATAGTACGATTTTTTCATTGGTTTGGGTATCCGACCTGTGAACAGGAAGCGATTGAGCATGGATAAAGTCTTTATTGAGCAGTTGGAAGTGATCACCACGATCGGTGTCTACGACTGGGAACAGCAGATCAAGCAGAAATTGGTGCTGGATTTGGAAATGGCGCACGACAACCGTCCTGCGGGTAAAAGTGATGACGTGGCAGATGCTTTGGATTATGCCCAAGTCAGCCAAGCGGTGATTGAGCATATTGAGCAAGGTCGTTTTCTGCTGGTTGAGCGAGTTGCTGAAGAAGTCGCAGAACTGATCATGATGCGTTTCTCTGTGCCTTGGATCCGCATTCGTTTGACCAAGCCGGGTGCAGTGCCGCAAGCCCAAGGGGTGGGTGTGATTATCGAGCGAGCGCGTGGATGATCACCGCTTATATTGGTGTGGGATCAAATCAAGATCGCCATCAGTCGATTGAAGCTGGAGTGCGAGCGCTGACTCAGCTCGCGAGCACTTCACGCATCTCAACCATTTATGAGTGCCCGTCAGTAGGTTTTGCTAGTCATCCCTTTTTTAATTTGATGGTAGAGATAGAAACGAAATTATCTCTATCAGAGCTTATTGCACATTTGAAAGCGATAGAGCTGCAGTATGGCCGTTTGCCAAATGCGCAAAAGTATCAAGATCGAACACTGGATCTTGATATTGTGTTGTACGGTGATTGTGTATCGGAGAGGGATCCTGTGTTACCTCGACCCGATATCTATCGTTACCCATTTGTGATCCAACCTTTATATGAGCTTTGCCCGCGACGAGTGATTGCTGGTGATGATCGAACTGTTGAGCAGATTTGGCAGCAAGCGCAGGGTTTAGCATCACTCACCCCTGTACCTATTTGGTTTTCTATTGAAGAGAAGAAACAATCATGAGTTATTTCGAGTCATTCATTCTGGCTTTAATTCAAGGTTTTACCGAGTTTTTACCGATTTCGAGTTCTGCACACCTGATTTTGCCTTCGGCGATTTTGGGCTGGGCAGATCAAGGTTTAGCCTTTGATGTCGCGGTACATCTTGGCACGCTAGCGGCGGTTGTTATCTATTTTCGCAAGGAAGTGGTTTCTCTACTGAGTGCTTTTTTCGCCTCAATATTTAAAGGTGATCGCAGTAAAGAAGCCAAATTGGCCTGGTTGATTATCTTAGCGACCATTCCTGCTTGTGTGTTTGGTTTCTTGATGAAAGACATCGTCGAAGTGTATTTGCGTAGTGCTTGGGTGATCGCGACTACCACCATCGTGTTTGGCCTTTTGCTATGGTATGTCGATAAGAACTCGGCACTCAACGCGGATGAGTATCAAGCGGATTGGAAAAAGGCACTGTTTATCGGTCTTGCTCAAGCGGTGGCGATCATTCCTGGTACATCGCGTTCAGGGGCAACCATTACCGCTGCGCTCTATCTTGGCTTTACTCGTGAGGCTGCGGCGCGTTTTTCTTTTTTAATGTCGATCCCAATTATTGTTCTGGCTGGTAGCTATCTTGGCTTGAAACTAGTGACCAGTGGTGAACCTATCCATGTTGGCTTTTTGCTCACCGGCATTATTACTTCATTTGTTAGTGCTTATATCTGTATTCATTTCTTCCTTAAGCTGATTTCTCGCATGGGAATGACCCCATTTGTGATCTACCGTTTATTGCTCGGTGCTGGCTTGTTTGCGTTTTTATTAACTCAATAATCACTAGCCTGCGAGCTCATTTTCTGGGCTTTGTGGTATAAATAGGCTGTATTCGAACTAATGACCAACGCCACGATCTTGTGGCGTTGGTTTTGAAAGATGGATTGGTTATGCGAGTCTTTGCTTTGACCCTGAGCCTACTACTGGTCTGGCTGCTTTATACCCTGATGTGGGGAAAAAACGGTGTGATGGATTTTCGGGCTGTGCAGTCAGAAATTGAGGTGCAGCAGCAAGTGAATGCCAACTTACATCTGCGCAATCAAGAGATGTTTGCTGAAATTGACGATCTACGCCAAGGGCTAGATGCCATTGAAGAACGCGCCCGTAATGAACTCGGCATGGTCAAAGATGGTGAGACCTTTTACCGCATCATTGGTGAGGAATCACGTCAATGAATAAGATGATTGCGATTGTGCCAGCCGCAGGTGTGGGGAGTCGAATGAAAGCCGACCGACCCAAGCAGTATTTAACCTTGCTCGGTAAAACGGTTCTCGAACATACCATTGAACATCTTTTAGGACACCCGCAAATCGAGCAAGTGGTGGTCGCCATTAGTGTCGATGACCCTTATTTTTCCACCCTGTCACTCGCGCAGGATCCTCGTGTCATTCGGGTTGCGGGGGGAAAGAGCGTGCTGATTCCGTCTTATCCGCACTTCACTATATTTGCCAACATGCGCTTAGTGAGTGGGTATTGGTGCACGATGCCGCGCGCCCTTGTGTGACTCACGCTGATATTTCTCAATTGATCGCCAGGGCTTTAGAGCACCCAGTCGGGGCGATTCTTGCCGCCCCAGTGCGCGATACCATGAAGCGAGGCGACAATACACAGCAGATTGATCATACCGTTGATCGCACAGCCTTGTGGCACGCCCTTACGCCACAAATGTTTCGTGCCGAGCCGCTGCGCAGTGCTTTGATTGAAGCGCTACAAAATAAGGTGTCGATTACCGATGAAGCTTCCGCTTTTGAATGGCGTGGCGAAAAGCCGGCCTTAGTGACGGGGCGTGCCGATAACCTTAAAATCACTCAACCTGAAGATCTCGCGTTGGCCGAGTTCTATTTAAGTCGTAATAAGGAAAAATCATGATCAGAATTGGCCACGGCTTTGATGTACACCGTTTTGGCGGTGAAGGTCCCATCATTATTGGTGGAGTGAAGATCCCTTATGAGCAAGGATTGATTGCCCATTCTGATGGCGATGTGGCACTGCACGCGTTAAGTGATGCCTTGCTCGGCGCGATTGCCGCGGGAGACATTGGCCGCCACTTCCCTGACACCGATGATAAATGGAAAGGGGCAGACAGCCGCGAGCTCCTCAAAGATGTGTATCGTCGAGTGAAAGAGCAAGGCTATGTGCTCGGTAATGCCGATGTCACGATCATTGCCCAAGCGCCGAAAATGGCTCCTTATATTCAGGCGATGTGCGCGGCGATTGCCGAAGATCTGGAAACCGATCTGGGCAACATCAATGTCAAAGCGACCACGACAGAAAAACTGGGTTTTACCGGACGTAAAGAAGGTATTGCCTGTGAAGCGGTTGTACTTTTGCGCAAAGCTTAACTCAGCCTATAAAAAATTTTGGAATTAAGATGACTGATATTCTCTCTCCTCTGGCTTATTTGTGCGGTAAACCGACTGCGAAGGCCAAACTCAAAGCGCTGCCAGAACACTTCCAAGTCAATGAAGTGTTGGGCTACTCCTTAACGGGACACGGCGAGCACTTGATGGTGCGTATTCGTAAGACAGGGGAGAACACCAGCTTTGTGGCCAATGAATTAGCCAAAGCCTGTGGCGTACCTTCACGCGCGGTGAGCTGGGCGGGTTTAAAAGACAGGCATGCCGTTACCGAGCAGTGGTTGAGTGTGCATCTGCCGAATGGCGAAACGCCGGATTTCTCTGCGTTTCTAGCACAATACCCTAGCATTGAAATTCTTGAGGTGACTCGCCACGACAAAAAGCTTCGTCCGGGTGATTTGCAAGGCAATGAATTTGTCGTCACCTTATCGGAAGTAAGCGATGTTGCAGCGGTATTAAGCCGTTTAGAAACGGTTGCTGAATTGGGCGTTCCCAATTACTTCGGTAGCCAGCGTTTTGGACGTCATGGCAATAACCTCAGTGAGGCTCGCCGTTGGGGGCGTGACAATGTCCGTTCGCGCAATCAGAATCAGCGCAGCTTATATCTGTCTGCGGCTCGTTCGTGGATTTTCAACCAGATTGTCTCAAAGCGAATTGAACAAGGCTGTTTTGCCCGCTTTATCGAAGGTGATATCGCTTTAGCTGAGCAGCAAATGTTTAATGTTGATGGTGATTTAGCCCTTTGGGATCAGCGTTTGCAAGCTGGAGAAGCGGCGATTTCAGCAGCTTTGGCAGGCGATAATGCCTTGCCGACATCCGGCCAAGCCTTGCAACTGGAACAAGCCGAATTGGATGCTGAGCCCGATTTAATGGCGCTGATCCGTGGTAACCGTATGCGCCATGATCGCCGTGCCATTGCTCTCAAGGCACAAAACTTAAGCTGGCAAGTGCAAGACGATCAAATCACCCTGCGTTTTGCATTGGATGCGGGTAGCTTTGCGACGTCACTGGTACGTGAATTGATCGAAGAGATCCCTGTGGTGCGTCATTACGATCAAAGCAATGAGCAAGAAAACCGCGATTCTGAGAGTGAAGATTAAGATGAAGATTCTGCTCAGTAACGACGATGGCGTTTACGCACAAGGCATTCATGCTTTGGCGGATGCATTACGTGATTTAGCGGAGATTGTGATTGTCGCGCCGGATCGTAACCGCAGTGGCGCTTCCAATTCACTGACCTTAGAGCATCCATTGCGTGTTTCGAAAATCGCCGACAACACCTATTCCGTACAAGGGACCCCGACCGATTGCGTGCATTTTGCACTCAACGAACTGATGAAAGATGATCTGCCGGATCTGGTTCTGAGCGGAATTAATCATGGTGCCAATTTGGGTGATGATGTGCTTTATTCGGGAACGGTTGCAGCAGCGATGGAAGGGCATTTTCTTGGCGTGCAGTCGATCGCATTCTCCCTTACGGGCTCGACGCATTTTGCTACGGCTGCGCACTTCGTGCGTCAACTGGTCGAGCAACATCTCGCTAACCCAATTCCAACCAATCGCTTGCTTAATGTGAATATTCCGGATCGGCCTTTAGAACAAATTCAAGGTATTGAAGTCACTCGCTTAGGTGCGCGGCATCACGCGGAAAGCATGATAAAGCAGAAAGATCCACGCGGGCATGATATTTATTGGCTAGGCCCTCCAGGCAAAGAGCAAGATGCAGGCCCAGGTACCGATTTTCATGCTATTGAGCGCGGTTTGGTGTCACTAACGCCACTACAGGTTGACCTTACAGCACATGAATCGCTGCGCAGCATGGATCACTGGTTAAAGGAAAAGGTGAATGGCTAACCCAAAAGCCGACAGACTGATTCAATTTTTAACAGAGCAGGGGATTGCCTCGCCACAAGTGTTGGCGGCGATCCACGCACTGCCACGCGAATTTTTTGTTGCACCAGCGATGATGCATCAAGCCTATGACAACAATGCGTTACCGATTGGCCAAGGGCAAACCATTTCACAGCCTTACATTGTGGCGAGAATGACCGAGTTGCTGGATCTGACGCCAGAAACCAAAGTGCTAGAAATCGGTACGGGTTCTGGCTATCAAACCGCAGTGCTCGCCAAATTAGTCAATCATGTGTTTACCGTTGAACGAATCAAGACCCTACAATGGGATGCGAAACGACGTCTTAAGCAGCTCGATATCTATAATGTATCGTCCAAACATGGCGATGGTTGGCAAGGTTGGTCTGCGCGTGCACCCTTTGATGCTATTTTAGTGACCGCGGCGGCAGCACAAGTGCCACAAGGCTTATTGGATCAGCTCGCAGAAGGTGGCCGAATGGTGATCCCTGTGGGAGAAGATGAACAGCATTTGTATAAAATCGTGCGCCAAGGTGCCCAATTTCTCTCTGAACGAGTGGAAGCGGTTCGCTTTGTTCCTCTTGTGGCGGGAGATTTAGCGTAATGAGGCTTTACTCTTTCCGTTTGGTTGTCTTGTTGTTGCTAAGCGGTCTTTTGATTGGCTGCACAGCTCATACACCTGCGCCAGTTTCCGGATTGGGTAAAGATTATAATGCGATAGAACGAGGAAGTTATCGCGGAAGTTACTATGAAGTTAAAAAAGGCGACACGCTCTATTTTATCGCTTACCTCACAGATAAAGATGTAAACGATCTGATTAATTACAACGATCTTTCCGCCCCTTACACCATTCATCCTGGACAAAAACTGAAGTTATGGCTCCCCAACTACACTCCTCCTGCTTATGGTGGAATCGGTGGTGCAGCTAATGTGGCTGCCGTTTCAAGCGTTACTGTCGCGACTGGAAAAGCCGCTTCTGCGACCAATGCTGCACAATCAGTGAGTAAAAGCTCTAATGCCAAAAATACACAAAAAGGATCAAACAATAGTCAAAATTTGACTAAAAAAGATCCAGTTAAGGCGGTTGATCAAACAAAAACAAAGGAGTATGTTGAACCTGTCGGTAAACAAAATGTTAATGTTAATGTAGCAAATGCTAAACCTTCGAATGAGAAGATAGCGAAGTGGCTATGGCCGACCAAAGGTAGAGTCATAAAAAACTTTTCTGCGGGTGATCAAGGCAACAAAGGGATAGACATCGCTGGCCAACGCGGTCAGGCTGTCGTTGCCACTGCAGATGGAACGGTAGTGTACTCGGGCAACGCACTACGTGGTTATGGCAACCTAATCATCATAAAACATAATGAGCACTATCTAAGTGCCTATGCCCACAATGATCAGCTGCTAGCAAAGGAAGGACAAATAGTGCAAGCAGGCCAGAAAATCGCCACCATGGGAAGCTCTGGAACCAATAGTGTACGCTTGCATTTTGAGATCCGTTATCAAGGGAAGTCAGTGAATCCTAAACGCTACTTACCTTAACTCATATTGCTAAGGTCATACTGCAAAGGTTGTATCTCGCAATGACTCGCAAAGTTGCCAGGGGGAGGCCGCTATGAGTGTCAGCAATACTGTAACCAAAGTAGAAGAGTTCGATTTTGAAGATGAAGCACTGGAAGTGCTAGAAGCGGATGATGAGCTCTCCAGTGATGAAGAATTAGTTGCTGTTGAAGGGGCAAGTGACGATGCTCGTGAGGAGTTTGATGCTTCTGCGAAAAGTCTTGATGCCACACAAATGTATCTCAGCGAGATTGGTTTTTCACCACTCCTTACCGCCGAAGAAGAAGTGCTCTATGCTCGCCGCGCTCTACGTGGTGACGAAGCAGCGCGCAAACGTATGATTGAAAGTAACTTGCGCTTGGTTGTTAAAATTTCACGTCGCTACAGCAACCGTGGGTTAGCCCTGCTTGATTTGATTGAAGAAGGCAATCTCGGCTTGATTCGTGCGGTTGAAAAATTCGATCCTGAACGTGGTTTTCGCTTTTCAACTTACGCAACATGGTGGATTCGTCAAACCATCGAACGTGCGCTGATGAATCAAACCCGCACCATTCGTCTACCAATCCATGTCGTCAAAGAGCTGAATATTTACCTGCGTACTGCGCGTGAATTGTCACAACGTCTTGACCACGAACCTACGCCAGAAGAAATAGCCCTTGAGCTGGATCGTCCCGTCGATGATGTGACCAAAATGCTGCGACTCAACGAGCGTATCAGCTCTGTAGATACACCAATTGGTGGCGATGGTGATAAAGCTTTGTTGGATATCTTGCCAGATTCCAATAACGCGGATCCTGAGTTTTCTACTCAAGATGATGACATTCGTGAATCGCTGCTCAACTGGTTAGATGAACTCAATCCAAAACAGAAAGAAGTATTGGCTCGTCGTTTTGGTCTGTTGGGTTATGAGCCGTCCACCTTGGAAGAAGTGGGGCGTGAGATCAATCTAACTCGTGAACGTGTGCGTCAAATTCAAGTGGAAGGCTTACGTCGTCTGCGTGAGATTCTGGTGAAACAAGGTTTGAATATGGAAGCTCTATTTAACGTTGAGTACGACGTCAACTAACCCATTTTTCTTCTGTATTTAAATTCAAAGGCACTCTTTAAGAGTGCCTTTGGTTTTTCCTAGGCTGAGAAAAAGGCGTTACAGCATTTTTTTCAAGCGATACAACGCATCGAGTGCCTGACGTGGCGTCAGTTCATCGGGGTCCAGCTCCGCTAACGCTTGTTCAACAACACTTGGCTCCGGAATTAAGCTCAGTTGGTTGGCGATATCCACTCGGCTGGGTTTACGAGTCTCGGCAGGTTGTGAGCTTAATAGCTCAAGTTGTTGTAACTTGGCGCGCGCATTTTTAATCACGGGCTTGGGTACGCCAGCCAGTCCTGCTACGGCTAAACCATACGATTTACTCGCGGCACCCTCTTGCACTGCGTGCATAAAGGCGATGCCATCACCATGTTCAACCGCATCTAAATGAACATTCGCTAGATGGGGTAACACATTCGGCAGTTCGGTTAACTCAAAATAGTGAGTGGCAAACAGCGTCATGGCACCAATCTCTTTGGCAAGCCACTCGGCACTCGCCCAAGCGAGCGAGAGTCCGTCATAAGTACTGGTACCGCGGCCAATCTCATCCATCAACACCAAACTGTTACGAGTCGCATTGTGCAAAATATTGGCGGTCTCCGTCATCTCCACCATAAAGGTTGAGCGACCTGAGGCGAGATCGTCCGAAGCACCGATACGGGTAAAAATACGATCCAGTGGGCCGATTGACGCACTTTCAGCCGGCACATAACTACCGATATGCGCCATCAGTGCAATCAAGGCGGTTTGACGCATGTAAGTCGATTTACCGCCCATATTCGGGCCAGTAATGATCAGCATGCGTCGCTGTGGATTAAACTCGATCGGGTTGGCGATAAACGGCTCATTCATTACTCGCTCTACCACAGGGTGGCGACCACCTTGGATGTGAATGCCCGCTTCTTGAACCAGCGTTGGGCGACAATATTCCAAGTTTTCTGCGCGCTCTGCGAGGTTTTGCAGCACATCCAATTGAGCAACGGAAGCCGCCAGTTGTTGCAGCTGCTCAAGATGAGGCAACAGCAAATCGAATAACTCTTCCCACAACTGTTTCTCGACCGCTAAAGCACGAGATTTGGAGTTGAGTACCTTATCCTCGTGCTGCTTGAGTTCTTCGATGATGTAACGCTCGGCATTCTTTAAGGTTTGACGGCGCACATAATGTGGCGGCACAAGGTGGCTTTGACCACGGCTAACCTGAATGTAGAAACCGTGCACATTGTTATAACCCACTTTCAGGGTATCAATGCCGTGACGATCGCGTTCTTCGGCTTCCAAGCGTTCCAGAAATTCGGTTGCGCCATTGGCTAAATCGCGCCATTCATCGAGTTCGGCACTGTAACCATCGGCGATCACGCCACCATCGCGGATCACTACGGGTGGGTTTTCTTTGATCGCACGTTCGAGTAAATCGCACAATGCATCCATCGGCTCGGCATGGGTGCGTAGCTCTGTAAGGTGAGACTGCTCAAGCTCGCTCATGACCGAGTGCAATTCTGGTAACTGCTGCATGGCGTGGCGTAGGCGAGCTAAATCGCGCGGCCGCGCTGAACGCAGCGCTAGACGGGCGAGGATCCGTTCAATATCGCCAATCTGTTTGAGCACGGGATGCAGTTCCCCATACAAAGCGGTTTCTTTGAGCTCAGTGATCGCATCTAAACGCTGATTGAGAGTGGCGTTATCGCGCATCGGTTGGTGGATCCAACGTTTGAGCATGCGGCTGCCCATGGGGGTAGCACAATGGTCGAGCACATCGGCCAATGTATTGTCCGTTCCACCAGCTAAGTTATAAGTGAGCTCAAGATTGCGCCGCGTCGCGGCATCCAAAATCACCGATTGATCTTGGCGATCCCAAGTCAGTGAACGAATGTGTGGCAAAGCGGTACGCTGAGTATCTTTGACGTATTGGATCAAGCAGCCTGCTGCGCACAAACCAAGTTTTGCTTGCTCAACCCCAAAGCCAACCAGATCGCGCGTGCCAAATTGCTGGTTGAGCTGCTGTTTCGCAGTATCGAGTTCAAACTCCCAAATCGGGCGACGGCGGTTGCCTTGGCGGCTTGCCATTAGATGCACTGGCGAAAAATCTTCAGGAAACAACAGTTCACGAGGCGAAGTGCGTTGCAGTTCTGCCGCCATCTCTTCTTCGGTTTGCGGTTCACTGAGCTGAAAACGGCCGGAGGTGATATCCATGGTCGCGTAGCCAAAGCGGCCGTTATGGTGATAAATCGCCGCGATCAGGTTATCGACTCGCTCTGAGAGCAGGGCTTCATCGGTCACGGTTCCCGGGGTCACAATCCGCACTACTTTGCGCTCAACGGGGCCTTTGCTGGTGGCTGGATCGCCAATCTGTTCACAGATCGCGACCGATTCGCCCATTTGTACCAATTTTGCTAAGTAACCTTCTACCGCATGAAACGGCACACCCGCCATCGGGATGGGTTCACCCGCTGAAGCGCCGCGCTTGGTTAAGGAAATATCTAGCAGTTCAGAGGCGCGTTTCGCATCGTCATAAAACAGTTCGTAAAAATCACCCATGCGATAAAACAGCAGAATATCTGGGTTTTCCGCCTTGAGTCTTAAATATTGCTGCATCATCGGGGTGTGGTGCGAAAGAGACTCGCTCGGTGAGGCGTTCGATTTCATCATAATCTTATATCGCTGCTTATCATCATCTGCGTAGGCCTTGCGGCATTTCATCACAAGGCGGGCATGGGTCACTTAAAAACGGTTACAGAGAATAGCAAACCTGACTAGGGCGGGGCAATTGAGCTCTTGCTTTGCATGGTGATGACCTTACGGCCCATCAGGCCATCGCCGCAAGAGGTTTACCGAAAAGCGCGTAGGGAGCGTGATATGGATACCAAGTCAAACCGGTTTCGACACTCAGCCTAAGCTGAGTGTGGGAAAGCTCAGTTAGGAAAATAATCCTGAGGATAAATAACGGTCGCCACGATCGCACACAATCGCTACCACTACGGATCCCGGATTTTGCTGGGCAATCTGCAAAGCGGCAAACACGGCTCCGCCAGAGCTGACGCCGGCGCAAATTCCTTCTTCACGAGCAAGGGCGCGAGCGGTCTGTTCGGCGTCAGTTTGAGTCACATCCAGTACCTGATCGACTCTTGCAGCATCAAAAATGCCGGGGAGGTAGGCTTGCGGCCAACGGCGAATACCGGGAATCGCACTGCCTTCCGAGGGTTGTAAGCCGATGATCTGGATCTGCGGATTTTGCTGTTTCAGGTAGCGAGAGACGCCCATGATGGTGCCTGTGGTGCCCATGCTCGAAACAAAATGGGTGATTTTGCCTTGGCTTTGCTGCCAGATTTCCGGCCCGGTTGAACGAAAATGTGCGTCAGGGTTATCCAAGTTATTGAATTGATCCAATACCTTACCTTTACCTTCTTGCTGCATCTGTAAGGCTAAATCGCGTGCGCCTTCCATCCCTTGTTCTTTGCTAACCAAAATCAGCTCAGCGCCATACGCGCGCATTGAATCTTTGCGCTCTTGAGTAGCGTTATCGGGCATGATCAGAATCATCTTGTAGCCTTTGATGGCGGCGGCCATGGCTAGCGCTATGCCAGTATTACCACTGGTGGCTTCAATAATGGTATCGCCGGGCTGCAAACTGCCGCGCGCTTCGGCTTGCACAATCATATTAAGGGCTGGTCTATCTTTCACGGAACCCGCTGGATTATTGCCTTCGAGTTTCACCAATACCGTAGAACGGCCTGCATTGAGGCGCTGTAAACGCACCAAGGGCGTTTGACCTACATAATCTTCAAGAGTGGGGAAATCAGACACAGGGCGATCCTTCTATTCTAATAGTGACAACCGATAAAGCTTCTGTTGATTGACGGCGCAAGCGTAAGACGACTCTTTGCCAGCGGCGTTATTTTCATGTCAGCAGTATAAGAATGACTTTATCTTCGGCATACAATTTATTGCTAGAAATTATTCCAAAACGTTCTATTAATGTTCTTTTTTATAAACGATTTTCCTCATAATCTAGCAGCATAAAGGAAGCCATCTTGGCACTTGTGATTCTGGAGTAGAACAACATGAACCGAATTAAATCGACATTAACAGCGTTACTGCTAGCAGGCTCATTCCAAGCCTCTGCGGCCGATCAAACCATTCTCAACTCATCTTATGATATTGCTCGTGAGCTGTTTGTGGCTTACAACCCCGTGTTTGCTGAGCATTGGCAACAAAAAACAGGGAAGACGGTCGAAATTAAACAGTCTCACGCGGGATCATCGGCTCAAGCGCGTTCTATTCTGCAAGGCCTAGCGGCAGATGTGGTGACGTTTAACCAAGTGACCGATGTGCAAATTCTGCACGACAAAGGCAAGCTGATCCCAGCAAACTGGCAAACCCTGCTACCAAACGCGAGCTCGCCTTATTACTCCACCACCGCATTTTTGGTGCGCAAAGGCAACCCAAAAAACATCCAAGATTGGAGTGATTTGGTACGTGATGATGTGAAAAGTGTATTCCCGAACCCGAAAACCTCAGGTAATGCGCGTTACACCTACTTGGCAGCGCTAGGCTTTGCACAAAAACAATTTGGTCAGGATAACCAAGCGCAGCAAGATGAGTTTTTGAAGAAGTTTCTGGCTAACGTCGCGGTATTTGATACTGGCGGCCGTGGTGCAACCACGTCATTCGTTGAGCGTGGAATTGGCGATGTGCTGATCACCTTTGAATCGGAAGTGAATAACATTCGTCAACAATACGGTGCGGATGATTACCAAGTGGTGGTGCCGAAAACCTCGATTTTGGCTGAATTCCCAGTCGCGGTAGTGGAGAAAGTGGCAAAACGTAATGGGACTTATGATGTGGCGACAGAATACGTTTCATACCTGTACAGTGAGCCAGCACAGCGTTTGCTTGCAGAATTTAACTACCGTGTGCACGATGCCAAGGTACAAGCTGAGTTTGCTGAGCGTTTTCCTGCCGTTGAATTGCTGACTGTGGAAGGGATCGCCGGTGGTTGGGAACAAGCGATGAAAACCCAGTTCGCCAATGGGGCAAAGTTGGATCAACTGCTGCGCCGCTAATCTTGTCCGACATTTCTCTAGGTTGCCCAATGGATGGGCAACCATAATTCCACCCTGATGTATCGAAAGAGGTTTTATGGGTCAAACGCTTGCACACTCTCGCCCGCGCCAGCAACGGGTTTTACCCGGTTTTGCGTTGAGCCTCGGTGTCTCTTTGCTGTTTGTCAGCTTGATCCTGCTGCTACCTGCCACTGGACTTATTATGCAGACCAGCAACATGACCTTTAGCGAGTATTGGCAAGTGATTGCCGACCCTCGTGTGGTGGCAAGTTATAAGGTGACGGTTGGCTCGGCCTTGATTGCTTCACTGTTTAATGGCTTGTTTGGTTTGCTGCTTGCTTGGGTGTTGGTGCGTTACACTTTTCCCGGCAAACGTATTCTTGATGCGCTGGTCGATCTTCCTTTTGCGCTTCCCACCGCGGTGGCTGGGATTACCTTGGCAACGCTGTATTCGGCCAATGGCTGGATTGGTAGCGTACTTGCCGAGTTAGGCATCAAGGTCGCTTATACGCCACTCGGTATTATTGTGGCGATGGCTTTTACCAGTATTCCCTTTGTGGTGCGCACGGTTCAGCCAGTGTTAGAAGAAATATCCCGTGAGGAAGAAGAAGCGGGCATGACGTTAGGCGCATCCGATGCTGCTGTGTTTTGGAAAGTGATTCTCCCTTCACTCAAACCCGCTTTATTGGTCGGAACGGCGTTGTCTTTTACGCGCAGTTTAGGGGAGTTCGGAGCGGTGATCTTTATTGCCGGCAATATGCCTTACATCAGCGAAATTACCTCGCTAATGATCTTCGTGCGTCTGCAAGAGTTTGATTTCCCAGCGGCGAGTGCGATTGCCTCGGTTGTGCTGCTGACTTCACTTTTGTTACTGCTGATAATTAACCTCTGGCAAGGCGCTTATCTGCGTCGCATTCACGGACGATAGGAATCAGTTTATGGCACATTCTCAGCCTTTACGTGTCGGTGAAAAGCCGTGGGTGAAATGGAGTTTGATCGCATTGGCTCTGTTATTGGTGGCCGTACTGCTGCTGATCCCACTGCTGAGCATTTTCCAACAAGCGTTTGCTAACGGCATTGGCGCTTATTTTAGTTACTTTAATGACCCCGATACGCGCCACGCGATTGGGTTAACGCTAGTGGTGGCACTACTGACAGTGCCAATCAATCTGGTGTTTGGTGTGCTGCTCTCTTGGCTAGTGACCCGCTTTGAATTTGTTGGTCGCAAGTTTTTGATCACCTTGATTGATATTCCGTTCGCTGTTTCTCCGGTGGTGGCGGGGCTACTTTACCTGCTGCTCTATGGCACCAGTGGCTGGTTGGGCGAATGGTTGTATGAGCGCGATCTGCAAATCATGTTTGCTTGGCCGGGCATTGTACTGGTGACTGTGTTTGTGACCTGTCCGTTTGTGGCGCGTGAGCTAATTCCACTTATGCAGCAGCAAGGACGCTCGGATGAAGAAGCCGCGGTGATTTTGGGCGCATCATGGTGGCAACTGTTTCGCCGAGTCACTCTGCCTAACATTAAGTGGGCGTTGATTTATGGCGTGATCCTCACCAATGCTCGCGCGGTGGGGGAGTTTGGCGCGGTAGCCGTCGTTTCAGGAAATATTCGCGGTGAAACCAATACCTTGCCTTTGCATGTACAGCTTCTGTACGAGGATTATCAGTCGCAAGCAGCTTTTGCTAGCGCTTCGCTACTGGCGTTTATCGCCTTATTAACACTATTACTGAAAGCTTTGGTCGAGTGGCGTCAAGAACGCCTTCAGGCGGTCGAGCATAATGAGCAGGGAACCTTATGAGCATTCGTCTAGATAATATCTCTAAACATTTTGGCCAGTTTCAGGCGCTTGCCCCGCTTTCTCTCAAGATTGAAGATGGTGAAATGATTGGTTTGTTAGGGCCATCTGGTTCAGGAAAAACCACTTTGCTGCGTATTATTGCCGGTTTGGAAGGGGCGGATTCCGGTACAATTCATTTTCGAAATCGTGACGTAACGAATGTGCATGTGCGCGATCGTCGAGTCGGCTTTGTGTTCCAAAACTATGCGCTGTTTCGTCATATGACGGTGGCCGATAACGTAGCGTTTGGCTTGCAGGTGATGGAGCGTACTAAGCGCCCTCATCCGGCGGAAATTCAAAAGCGTGTGAAGCAACTGCTTGAAATCGTACAGCTTGGCCATTTGGCGCATCGTTATCCAGAGCAGCTTTCTGGTGGTCAAAAACAGCGTATTGCACTGGCTCGCGCACTGGCAACCCAACCTGAAGTGCTACTGTTGGATGAGCCGTTTGGCGCTTTGGATGCCAAAGTGCGTAAAGAGCTGCGCCGTTGGCTGCGTAGCCTGCATGACGAGTTAGGTTTTACCAGCGTGTTTGTGACCCACGATCAGGATGAAGCGTTGGAGCTTTCCGATCGCGTGGTGGTGATGAGTAATGGCCGCATTGAGCAGATCGACTCGCCGGTTGAGCTTTACGCTCAGCCCAATAGCCGCTTTGTGTTTGATTTCTTTGGGAACGTTAATCAGTTTGCGGGTGAGTGGCAAAATGGCCAGTGGGTCAATGGCTCTGCCTTTATTCAGCCACCAGAGAATGACGCGACGCGTCAAAGTGGTTTGCTGTATGTGCGCAGCCATGAGTTGGCGCTGTCGGATAAAGAGAACAGCCAAGCCTCATTGCCGTTTGTAGTGGTCTCCATTAACCCTGTTGGGGCAGAAGTGCGCGTTGAGCTAGCGCCTGTCGGTTGGCAAAGCCAAGAGTTGTGGGAAGCCAAACTTTCACATCGTTCTTTAAGCGAAAAACGCTTGAGTCGCGGCGATCAAGTCTTCGCCACACCGCAAGTGGGCTATTTCTTTGCCAGTGAAGGGCAAAGTAGCCCGAGCGTCCTACGCTGGCCATTCTTGGCTCCGGGTAGTTTGATGTTTGAAATCTGATTGAGAGGAGTGCCAAAAGGCACTCTTTGTTTTTATGAAGATTGCAATTCCCTCTTAATGCGGTAGTTTTGCTGATGTTTTTACCCAATAACATTCAAATGTTGTGAAAAAGCAAACCTGAAGGGGGACAGTATGGCGCAATTAATGTTAACAATTGGGCTTCCTATCGCGCTCGCTTGGATGATGTTTTGTGTCGGTATTACCTTATCAGTGGCAGACTTCAAGCGAGTGAGTGAATACCCAGGCAAAATTGCCCTTGGACTTACCGCGCAGTTAGTTGGGTTACCGCTTATCGCTTATCTGCTGATCCATACTTTCGCTTTGCCAGAAGTGGTGGCCGTTGGATTGTGGATTTTAGCCTTGGCTCCGGGTGGGGCGTCATCAAATGCGATTAGCCACTTAGCGGGAGGGGATGCGGCACTTTCGATCACGATGACGGCAGTGAGTAGCTTAATTATTCCTTTCAGTCTGCCGTTGCTATTACCTCTGGTGCTAACGGATGTCTCTACGGTTATTCCTTTAAAAACCGCCATCTTACAGCTGATGGTCGTGACTCTGTTGCCTGTCACTTTGGGCATGTTGTTACACCATTTCTGCAAAGGTGAGCGCTTTCACCAGTTCTCGGCATTCGCCGGAAAAACGGCGTTGTGGGCATTGTTCTTTACCGTTGCTGTGACTCTGGCGGCGAATACCGCCGTTTTTACACAGCTATTTTCCGTTGCCGCATTAATGGTACTGCTGCTTTGCCTCTTAGGCATGGGGCTTGGGGTGGTTTGCGCTAAGCTTCTGTCTGGTGATGCGAAACTAACCAAAACCTTTGCCATTGAAGTGGGGATACAAAACGCGGGCACGGCAATTTTTGTAGCGATTGTCCAACTTCAGCAGCCCGAATTGGCATTAACGCCTTTATTATATGGTGTGCTGATGAACCTTCCGGCGGTCATTTTAATTGCATGGAATAAACAAAAAACAGTGAAGGCCTAGGCGTGTTTTTGGGCTAATGCTAAACAGACGAGAAAACTGAGCATGAGAACACCATTATTAATGAGTCAACAGCTAGGACTCTTACTTGCCAAGCAGCAGCAGATCCTTACCACGGCGGAATCTTGCACCGGCGGTGGTGTGGCTTATTGGGTGACTGAAGTGGCCGGAAGCTCTGCATGGTTTGATCGCAGTTTTGTGACTTACAGTAATGAAGCCAAACAAGAAATGCTCGGTGTTCGGCAAGCAACATTACAACAATTTGGTGCAGTTTCTGAACAGACCGTTGAAGAGATGGCGCTTGGTGCGCTCTTGCATTCAAGGGCTACGCTAGCAGCTTCGATTAGCGGCATTGCTGGCCCCGGTGGCGGTAGCGTAGAAAAGCCAGTTGGCACCGTTTGCTTCGGCTTTGCCAGTGTTCAAGGTTGGCTCAAAGTGGAAACCTGCCATTTTGCAGGCGATCGCGAACAAGTGCGTCAGCAAGCCATAGCGCATGTGTTGCAAAGCTTGATTGAACATCTCGCAGCAGATCAGGTTCAAAACGTTAACTGAGCCAAACTTTTTTCTATACAGGGGTGGACACTGTACAAATCAACAGTATAATGAGTCCCAACATGACAAATCAGCGTCGACCCGATTTCGACACAATTACCTATCACCTGAGAGTGACTATCCGGAGAGAGTAATGGACGAGAATAAACAGAAGGCACTTGCGGCCGCCCTCGGTCAAATTGAAAAGCAATTTGGTAAAGGCTCCATCATGCGCTTAGGCGACAACCGCGCGATGGATGTAGAAACCATTTCGACCGGTTCTCTGTCTCTGGATATCGCGTTGGGTGCTGGTGGCTTACCAATGGGACGTATCGTTGAGATCTTCGGCCCTGAATCTTCGGGTAAAACGACACTGACTCTGGAACTGATTGCTGCTGCACAACGTGAAGGTAAAACCTGTGCGTTTATCGATGCCGAGCACGCACTGGATCCGGTTTATGCCAAAAAATTGGGCGTGAATATCGATGAGCTACTGGTTTCTCAGCCAGATACCGGCGAGCAAGCACTGGAAATTTGTGATGCACTGGCTCGCTCTGGTGCCGTGGATGTGATTGTTGTCGACTCAGTAGCGGCTTTGACACCAAAAGCGGAAATTGAAGGCGAAATGGGCGATAGCCACATGGGGCTACAAGCGCGTATGTTGTCGCAAGCGATGCGTAAACTGACGGGTAACCTCAAGCAGTCCAACTGTATGTGTATCTTTATCAACCAAATTCGTATGAAGATTGGTGTGATGTTTGGTAACCCAGAAACTACCACTGGCGGTAACGCACTGAAATTCTACGCTTCTGTTCGTCTGGATATTCGCCGTACTGGCGCAATTAAAGAAGGCGAAGAAGTGGTAGGCAACGAAACGCGCATCAAAGTAGTAAAGAACAAGATTGCGGCGCCGTTTAAAGAAGCCAACACTCAAATTATGTATGGACAAGGTTTCAACCGCGAAGGCGAGCTAATCGATCTTGGTGTGAAACACAAAATGGTTGAGAAGTCAGGCGCTTGGTACAGCTACAACGGCGATAAAATCGGCCAAGGTAAAGCGAATGCGTGCAAATATCTGAAAGAAAATCCAGAGATTGCTAAGACGCTAGACAAAAAACTGCGTGAAATGCTGCTTAACCCAGAAAATATGCAACTGACTGGTGAAACGGCTTCCGCTGCTGATGATGTAGAATTTGGTGCTGTGCCAGAAGAGTTTTAATCGACTGGCTGAACTCAGAGAGTTTCAGCGTCTAAATATCGATTTTATGAAGCCCTGCGATGCAGGGCTTCTTTTTGGCTGCAAATCGTGAGTGAATCCAAACTCACTTTTAGTCTAACAGGAGAGTTCCATGAGCCTCGACTTAGCTACTTGCCGACAAAGTGCCTTGCAGCTACTGAGTCGCCGCGATCATAGCGAATATGAGTTACACCAAAAATTAGCCCTCAAAGGTCATCCTGCTGAAGTGATTGATGAGGTTGTGAAGTACGTTTTAGAGCTAGGGTATTTGAGTGATGCCCGTTACGCAGCCAGTCAGGCTCGACAAATCGTTCATAAAGGTTACGGTGAGCAGCGTTTGCGCCAGCAACTCAAAGAAAAGCGGGTCGCGGAAGAGGTGATTGAGCAAGCCCTCGCCGAGCAAACGATAGATTGGTTTGAACTAGCGAAAGAGGTCGCACACAAGAAATTCAAAAGCGGCATCAGCCACGAGCGCTCGCAATACGCCAAACAAGTTCGGTACTTACAGTACCGTGGTTTCAACTTTGAGCAAATCCGTTATGCGCTTCAAGCCAGTGAGAGTGATGAGTAATCGCTTTCACCCTCTACATTCCGCTTATTAATCCCGCTCTGGATTTTATGCATCTTGGCTGAGCTGCCGCTCGACACACATTCAGTTTGCTGAAGAGAAGAAACTAGGCGAACTGTTATCCTTGCTTTACAATAGCGCAAAATTCTAACTTGAGTATTTCAGGAAGAGCTGCATGTTTATGAGCACGGATGAGGTGCGCCGCGCGTTCCTCTCATTCTTTGAAAGCAAAGGTCACCAAATTGTAGAAAGTTCTTCTCTGGTGCCTGCTAACGATCCGACCCTGTTGTTTACCAACGCAGGGATGAACCAATTTAAAGACTGTTTCTTGGGCTTGGAAAAGCGCGCCTACACTCGCGCGACGACTGCTCAACGTTGTGTCCGCGCGGGCGGCAAGCACAACGATCTAGAAAACGTCGGTTTCACCGCACGTCACCACACTTTCTTCGAAATGCTGGGTAACTTCAGTTTCGGTGACTATTTCAAAGAAGATGCGATCCAGTATGCATGGGAATTTCTGACTGACGTTCTGCAACTGCCGAAAGAGCGCTTGCTTGTGACGGTTTATGAAACCGATGATGAAGCCTTTGATATTTGGAATAAAAAAGTCGGCATTCCTGCTGATCGCATTATTCGTATCGGCGATAAAAAAGGTGGCAAGAAGTTCGATTCTGACAACTTCTGGCAGATGGGTGACACTGGTCCTTGCGGCCCATGTACCGAAATCTTCTATGACCACGGTGACCACATTTGGGGCGGACCTCCGGGTTCACCTGAAGAAGATGGTGATCGCTTCATCGAAATTTGGAACAACGTTTTCATGCAGTTCAACCGTCATGCGGATGGCACGATGGAGCCGCTACCTAAGCCGTCTGTGGATACGGGCATGGGTATCGAGCGTATCTCGGCGATCATGCAAGGCGTGCACTCCAACTACGAAATCGACGTATTCCAAATACTGATCAAAGCAGCCGCAGACGCAATTGGTTACCAAGATTTGACTAATCAATCGCTGCGTGTTGTGGCTGACCACATTCGTTCTTGCGCATTTTTGATCGTTGATGGTGTGATGCCTTCGAATGAAGGTCGTGGTTATGTGCTGCGCCGTATCATTCGTCGTGCAGTTCGTCATGGCAATAAGCTCGGTGCACAAGGTGCGTTCTTCCACAAGTTGGTGGGGCCATTGGCAGAAGTGATGGGTACCGCTGGCGCTGAGCTGAAAAAGCAGCAAGCTCTGGTTGAAAAAGTCCTTCGCATTGAAGAAGAAAACTTTGGTCGTACTCTTGATCGCGGTATGAGCATTCTGAATGATGCACTGGATCAACTGTCAGGCAAGGTGCTAGACGGAGAAACCGTATTTAAACTGTACGATACCTACGGCTTCCCTGCGGATTTAACTAATGATGTGGCGCGTGAGCGCGGTTTTAGCATTGATGAAGCCGGTTTTGAAAAAGCGATGGAAGAGCAGCGCCAGCGTGCTCGTGAGGCGGGCCAGTTTGGGACTGACTATAACTCGCTGATCAAATCGGCAACCAATACTGAATTCTGCGGTTACACGGCGAGTCGTGGCCAAAGTGTGGTACGCGAAATGTTCGTTGAGGGCGCAGAAGTATCTGCACTGTCAGCCGGTGATAAAGCCATCATCGTATTGGACAACACGCCATTCTACGCTGAGTCTGGTGGCCAATGTGGCGATACTGGCGTGCTGAAAACAGAAGCGGGAATCTTCCATGTGGAAGATACGCACAAGTTGGGTAACGCAATTGCGCATCACGGTGTTTTGGCACAAGGTGTGTTAGCCAAAGGCGATCAGGTGGATGCCATCGTCGATGAACAGCGCCGTGCGGCAATTTCACTGAACCACTCGGCGACTCACTTGCTGCATGCAGCACTCCGTAAAGTGCTAGGAGAACACGTGGCGCAGAAAGGCTCTCTAGTGCGTGCCGAAACACTGCGTTTTGACTTCTCACATCTGGAAGCGATGACCGCTGCAGAGATTAAAGAAGTAGAACGCTTAGTGAACCAAGAAATTCGTCGTAACCACAGTATCGAAACCAACATCATGAATATTGATGAAGCGAAAGCGAAAGGTGCGATGGCGCTGTTTGGTGAGAAATATGACGACCAAGTTCGTGTGCTCTCAATGGGCGATTTCTCAACTGAGCTGTGTGGTGGTATCCACGCGAGCAACACGGGTGATATTGGTCTGTTTAAGATCATCTCTGAAGGTGGTATTGCTGCGGGTATTCGTCGTATTGAAGCGGTGACTGGCGAAGGTGCGCTTGATTATATCGAAGCGCAGCAAGAGCAGCATGACGCAAAAATTGTTGAGATGGCCGCTAAAGCCAAATTGCTAGAGAAAGAAATTCAGCAACTGAAAGATAAACTGGCCGCTAAAGAGAGCGCAGGACTAATCAATCAAGTTAAGCAGATCGCGGGTGTGAATGTGTTGGTTGCAGGGTTGAATGGCGCTGACAACAAAGCACTGCGTGGCATGGTGGACGATCTGAAAAATCAACTAGGTAGCGGCATCATCATGCTAGGTAACGTGGCGGATGGCAAAGTGGGCTTGATCGCTGGCGTAACCAACGATTTAACCAGCAAAGTCAAAGCGGGTGAGCTGGTCAACATGGTCGCGCTACAAGTCGGTGGTAAAGGCGGTGGTCGCCCTGATATGGCTCAAGCTGGAGGGACGGATGCTCACGCTCTGCCATCGGCCTTAGAGTCAGTTGACGCTTGGATTGCCGAGCGTCTATAACAGTGATAAATAGTTTACGCTCAATCAATATTTGTTGATTGAGCGTAATTTTATCGAGCAAACCAAGTGGTTTAATTGGCGCAAGTAAAGACGAAGCCAATTAGCCGCTTGGTTTTATTTTAGTAACGATCAAATATTTTCCGACAAGTATGTCAGAGCATTTTGATCCCGATGAGACTTTGGTCTTGGGAAGGTGAATACTGGTGAAAAAGCCCCTTATCGTGCAAAAGTTCGGTGGAACTTCGGTGGGTTCAATTGAAAGCATGCAAACCGTAGCCGAACACATCATTAAGGCGAAAAATGATGGCAATCAAGTTGTAGTAGTTGTTTCTGCCATGGCAGGAGAAACCAATCGACTGGTGAGTTTAGCTCAGCAAGTCGATAGTGTGCCAAACGCTAGAGAACTTGATGTTTTGCTCTCTGCTGGTGAGCAGGTGTCAATGGCTTTAGTGGCAATGACACTGCACAAAATGGGCTATGCAGCCCGCTCACTAACCGGAGCTCAAGCGAAAATTGTGACGGATAATCAACACAATGACGCGACGATTAAACATATTGATACTCGAACGATTACTGAGCTGCTAGAACAAGATTTTATTGTGATAGTCGCGGGTTTTCAGGGCATTAATGAAAATGGGGATATCACCACTTTGGGTCGTGGTGGCTCAGATACCAGTGCGGTAGCATTGGCTGGGGCGCTTAACGCCGATGAGTGTCAAATCTTCACGGATGTCGATGGCGTATACACCTGTGATCCTAGAGTAGTGCCTACTGCACGTAAATTGGACGTAATTGATTTTCCCTCAATGGAAGAAATGGCGCGCAAAGGGGCTAAAGTCCTACATTTACCGTGTGTGCAGTATGCTTGGAAATATTCGGTACCGTTACGAGTGCTTTCTACTTTTGAAGTCAATCAAGGTAGCTTAATAAAAGGTAATACTGTCACTCATGCGGTGTGTGGTATTGCAATTCAGCGTGATATGACCTTGGTTACGGTAGAGAAAGAGGCTTTATCGAATATACTCAAACAATGCCAAATGCTCGGTGTCGAAGTCTTTACGACACTCGAAGAGCTTGAAAATAGTGCATTGGTGATTAAGCGTGATGCCTATGCCAAATTACAATTGGTTTGTGCAGATAAAATCCGAGGTTTAGAACCAGTCAGTCTGCTCACTAAAGTTGGACTTCAAGCGAGTGCGTTAGTGCCTCATGCGCGTAAGACCTTGTCTGAACATGGCATCGATGTGCGTTATGTCTCGGCCTCGGAACAATCATCTATGCTAATGTTAGATCCTACAAATGTGGATCGTGCTGCTAATCTGTTGCACGACACCTATGTGGCATCAGAAATCCCCCAAGAGTTTGCTATAAAACAAACCTTTTTAGGTTAAACGGGCACCTTTGAGAGTTTACGATGTCATAACTTTTGATGGATAATAGTGTAGTTGCAAGAAAATACAGAGATTACTCAAGGAGCTAAGAATGCTTATTTTGACTCGCCGTGTTGGCGAAACCCTGATGATCGGTGACGAAGTGACCGTGACAGTATTGGGCGTAAAAGGTAACCAGGTTCGTATTGGTGTTAATGCACCAAAAGAAGTGTCTGTGCACCGTGAAGAAATCTACATGCGAATTCAAGCTGAAAAAGGTAATGGTGGCGTTGCGTCTGGCAACTACTAATTATCGAAGAAAGGTCGGCCGCTAACGCCGACCTTTTTGTTTATCCCCGTGTTTTTATTTAGAAAGTGCAAATTCTCATCGCTTTGGTCAATTTGCCAACGGTTGAGTTGTTTTGCCGAGTTTTCTCCAAGAAAGTGTTTGACATATTTTTGGTAAATCGTAATATGTGCCTCCGCAAGACGGTGAGGTGGCCGAGAGGCTGAAGGCGCTCCCCTGCTAAGGGAGTATACGGTTTATAGCCGTATCGAGGGTTCGAATCCCTCCTTCACCGCCATTTCTTGCAATGCTTATTTCGATAAGCCACAGCGCGTCCGTAGCTCAGCTGGATAGAGTACCTGGCTACGAACCAGGCGGTCAGAGGTTCGAATCCTCTCGGACGCGCCATATTCTTCTAGAATATGAAAGTGGTGAGGTGGCCGAGAGGCTGAAGGCGCTCCCCTGCTAAGGGAGTATACGGTTTATAGCCGTATCGAGGGTTCGAATCCCTCCCTCACCGCCATTTATTGGCCTATGGTCAATTTTTTTGTTCTAGAAGAAAATATTTGTGATATAGTTCACAACCTGCGCGCTCGTAGCTCAGCTGGATAGAGTACCTGGCTACGAACCAGGCGGTCAGAGGTTCGAATCCTCTCGAGCGCGCCACTATTTAAAACTCCTGAAATTTCGGGAGTTGATTGTGAAAGCAATCAAAGCCTGCGCGTCCGTAGCTCAGCTGGATAGAGTACCTGGCTACGAACCAGGCGGTCAGAGGTTCGAATCCTCTCGGACGCGCCACTCTTATCTCGTAAGAGAGAAGGGTAATACCCTGATACTGAAATATCGGTATCGAATCATTAAATATTGCGCGCTCGTAGCTCAGCTGGATAGAGTACCTGGCTACGAACCAGGCGGTCAGAGGTTCGAATCCTCTCGAGCGCGCCACTATTTAAAACTCCTGAAATATCGGGAGTCGGTTGTGAAAGCAATCAAAGCCTGCGCGTCCGTAGCTCAGCTGGATAGAGTACCTGGCTACGAACCAGGCGGTCAGAGGTTCGAATCCTCTCGGACGCGCCACTCTTATCTCGTAAGAGAGAAGGGTAATACCCTGATACTGAAATATCGGTATTGAATCATTAAATATTGCGCGCTCGTAGCTCAGCTGGATAGAGTACCTGGCTACGAACCAGGCGGTCAGAGGTTCGAATCCTCTCGAGCGCGCCACCATTGAAAGCCCTGCATTAAAATGCAGGGCTTTTTTACATCTCTCGATCACTTCATTTACTCTTGATTTACAACTTATTGTTTTGTTGAGAGTATTTCCCGCTATATTAACTTCATCGCAGAATTTAGCCCTTTTTCGCTGTAACTTAAATGAAACGGGTGAAAAAACAGCCTCTTTTCTTTGTTCTTTTGAGAGATCTTGGTGCTGGATTTGATGAATTATTGTTCCAGTTTGTGTCCAAGCTAAAAGAGTGCTTGTAACCAAATTGACAATTATTGTTCAGTCGAGATAATCCAGTACTTCTGTAATGTGAATGAAAAATAAGCATTAGCAGAAAATGTCAGGATGACACGCAAAGGAAGCAACATGATACATATTGGAAGTCTACTTATGGATGCCGCCACTCTGATGGTCACCGGAATGGCTGTGGTGTTCCTATTTCTTACTGTTCTCGTTTATCTCGTTCAGCTCATGTCTCGTTTGATACCTCAAGAGGCTCCTGAAGCAGCTGTAACGCCCAAGAAAAGTCAAAAAGTTCAACCGATCACTGATTCTGTCAACCCACAAGTTGTAGCCGCTATTTCTGCTGCGGTGCATCAATACCGTGCAGCGGCAGTGAAACAGTAGTCTGGATTAAAAGGAGTTAATGAGCATGTCTAAACCACTAGCCATCACTGATGTAGTCCTTCGCGACGCCCATCAATCACTCTTTGCTACGCGTATGCGTATTGAAGATATGTTACCAATTGCGGCTGAGCTGGATAAAATCGGTTATTGGTCTTTGGAAACTTGGGGGGGCGCTACATTTGATGCCTGTATTCGTTTCTTGGGTGAAGATCCTTGGGAGCGCCTACGTGCTTTGAAAAAAGCGATGCCGAATACCCCGATGCAGATGTTACTGCGTGGGCAAAATTTGCTAGGTTACCGCCACTATGCTGATGATGTGGTTGAAAAATTTGTTGAACGAGCTCATGTCAACGGTATGGATGTGTTCCGTATTTTTGATGCGATGAACGATGTCCGCAATTTCCAAAAAGCGGTGAAAGCCACGATTGATGTCGGTGCGCATGCACAAGGTACACTCTCTTATACCACGAGTCCTGTGCACAATACGCAGACTTGGGTGGATTTAGCAAAGCGTCTTGAAGATCTCGGCTGCCACTCTTTATGTATCAAAGACATGTCGGGTCTGCTCAAACCTTATGAAGCCGAAGAGTTAATCACGCGTATTAAAGAATCTTGTGCGGTACCTTTGGCGCTGCATTGTCACGCGACAACGGGTTTATCTACGGCTACGGCAGTAAAAGCGGTGGAAGCGGGGATTGATATTCTTGATACTGCGATTTCCTCAATGAGCCAAACGTATGGGCATACACCGACGGAAACTGTGGTTGCGATGCTACAAGGCACGCCACGTGATACTCAACTGAAGCTGGAACAGCTTGAACCGATCGCGGCTTATTTCCGTGACGTGCGCAAGAAATACGCGAAGTTTGAAGGTCAGTTGAAAGGTGTTGATTCACGAATTCTGATTGCGCAAGTGCCGGGCGGTATGCTGACCAATATGGAAAGCCAGTTGAAAGAGCAAGGTGCAGCCCATCGGATTGATGAGGTATTGGAAGAAATCCCACGTGTGCGCCAAGACCTAGGTTTTATCCCATTAGTGACGCCAACCTCTCAGATTGTCGGTTCTCAAGCGGTGATTAACGTTTTAACGGGCGAAAGATACAAGAGCATTACCAAAGAAACTGCCGGTGTGCTGAAAGGGGAATACGGTGCAACACCTGCTAGCGTGAATGCTGAATTGCAAGCGCGAGTGTTAGATGGATCACAAGCGATTACTTGCCGTCCCGCCGATCTTTTGCAAGATGAACTTGAGCACCTGACCAAAGAGTTGCTTGAAAAAGCGCAGGCAGAAAAAATTACCTTAGCGGAAGAGTCCGTTGATGATGTACTGACTTATGCGCTGTTCCCACAAGTTGGGCTTAAGTTTCTGAAAAATCGCCACAATCCAGAGGCATTTGAGCCTGCACCAGGTAAAGAGCCAGTATCAGCGGAGGCTCCAGTTACTGCCAAACTTGCGGCGGGTATCGAAACTTATAGCGTGAAAGTCGACGGTGTGGTGTATGACGTTGAAGTTGGTCCGCAAGGTCAACTGACCTCGGTTGTACCTGCAGTGCAAAAAGCGGCGTTACAGCCAGTGACACCGACAAGTTCTCAATCCTCAGAAGCGGTTGCAGCACCACTTGCGGGAACTATTTTCAAAATTGAAGTGGAACAAGGCGCTGAAGTGGCTGAAGGCGATGTGCTGATAGTGCTAGAAGCGATGAAGATGGAGACCGAAATTCGTGCTGCGCGCAATGGGGTGGTTCATGAGCTGCATGTGAAAGAAGGCGACAGTGTTCGTGTTGGCGCCTCACTGCTGAGCTTGGCATAAGGGAAAATCATGGACGGATTAATTACCTTATGGCAAGAAACAGGGATTGCTAACTTTGAGTTAGGGCAGATCATCATGATCATGGTCGGCTGCCTGCTGCTATTTTTGGCGATCCGTAAAGGATTTGAACCGCTACTGCTGTTGCCGATAGGTTTTGGTGCTGTGCTCGCGAATATCCCAGAAGCGGGTTTCACGGAGCCGGGCGGTTTACTGTATTACATTTATCACGTAGGGATTGAATCTGGCGTGTTCCCATTGCTGATTTTTATGGGCGTAGGAGCAATGACGGATTTTGGCGCGTTGATCGCCAACCCGAAAACTTTGTGGTTAGGGGCTGCGGCTCAGTTAGGCATTTTCGCCACCTTGTTTGGTGCGATCTTGCTGAACTTTGTACCAGGCATGGAGTTTACCATGGCGGACGCTTCATCGATTGCGATTATCGGTGGTGCGGATGGCCCGACGGCGATTTTCCTCGCGAGCCGTCTGTCTCCAGATTTGCTAGGAGCCATTGCAGTGGCGGCGTATAGCTATATGGCGCTCGTCCCCATCATTCAGCCACCGATCATGAAAGCACTTACCACGCCAGAAGAGCGCAAAATTAAAATGGCTCAACTGCGTCATGTGGGCAAAACCGAAAAGATCATTTTTCCATTAGTCGTGCTTTTGATGACCATTCTGTTTTTACCCGCAGCAACGCCTCTAGTGGGAATGTTCTGCTTAGGAAACTTAATGCGTGAATCGGGAGTGGTGGATCGCTTATCCAAAACCGCCCAAAACGAGTTGATCAATATTGTGACCATCTTCCTTGGGCTTGGTGTTGGGTCAAAACTGCAAGCGGACAAATTCTTGAATTTGGAAACGCTAGGTATTCTTGCTCTCGGTGCAGCGGCATTCAGTATTGGTACTGCGGGCGGGGTGATCATGGCGAAAATTCTCAATAAATTTTCCAAAGAGGATATCAATCCACTGATCGGTGCGGCTGGGGTTTCAGCTGTTCCGATGGCGGCTCGTGTGGTGAACAAAGTCGGTTTAGAGGCAAACCCACAAAACTTCTTGTTGATGCATGCTATGGGGCCAAACGTCGCAGGGGTTTTAGGTTCAGCGGTTGCAGCTGGGGTGTTATTGGCCTTAGTTGGCTAAAATTGCATTGGTTAACTTATGCTCAAAACTGCGATGCAAAGTTAACGACTTAAAAGAAATTGGTATATATTCAAAGGGATGCTTCGGCATCCCTTTTTATTCGCGCGATAGGGATAGTGGAAATGGAAAACAAACAGATCGTCATTACTCAATTTGGTACACCAGAGGTGCTGGCTGTGCACACTTTACCGATCCCAACGCCCAAAGCGGGGGAAGTGTTAGTGAAAGTTGCTTTTGCGAGTGTTAACCCTATCGATGTGAAAACCCGAGCTGGTTTAGGTTGGGCGGCTGCGCAAAACAAAGATAAGTTGCCGTGGACGCCGGGTTACGATATCTCCGGACGAGTTGTGGCATTAGGCGAGGGAGTTAGCCGCCTTAAAGAGCGTGATAACGTAGCAGGGTTTATTGGATTTCCACTGCGAGGTGGAGGTTATAGCCAATACATCTGTGTGCCTGAGCAAGAACTGAGTTTAGTGCCAGATGCTGTGACGCTTGAAGCCGCTGCAGCTTTGCCTTTGGCTGGGCAAACGGCAGCGCAAGCACTCAGTAAAGCACAAGTACAAGAAGGTGAGCGAGTCTTGATATTAGCCGGCGCTGGCGGTGTGGGTCATATCGCGGTACAAATTGCGCTAGCGGCTAAAGCGGAAGTATTTACCACCTGCAGCGAAGCGAATTTAGATTACCTTGCTACGCTCGGTGCACATGCCATCAATTATCAATTTGCTCCGGTATCACAGCGTTTGGAAGAGGTGGATGTGCTGATTGATTTGGTTGGTGGCGATGCTGCCTTGGATGCTCTGAAATGCTTAAAAGATAATGCTCGAGTGATCACTGTACCAACGTTAACCGCAGAGTTGATTTGTGAAAAAGCGAAATTACTGGGTTTTGAAGCTACGGGCATGCTGGTAGATCCGAATCCAGAGCAGCTCGATACCATGCTATATATGGTCAGTGTCGGGCTACTGAAAATCGAAATTCAGCACATCTATTCACTGTTAGACGCGGCGCAAGCGCATGAACAGATCGAATCCGGACACACGCGAGGCAAGTTGCTTCTTGATATGAAATGCTAGAGTGGTGGAATGACTATTCTGCGCTACTTACCTCTCTCTTTACTGAATCGCCACTGAGCTTACTGTTTTGGAGTGGTTTTCTCAGTGCAACATTATTACCGGGCGGTTCAGAAGCGGCGTTGTTGGCGAGTTTATCGCTCGCTCAACATCCGGTTTGGCTCATCGTAGCGGTGTCAACGGCCGGGAACACTTTAGGTGGCATGACCAACTATGCGATAGGTTTATGGCTGCCGCATCGAACTGATTCACAAAAACAAGGTCATAAAGCCAAGCTCTGGTTGCAGCGTTACGGTTATTGGGCGTTGCTTGGGAGTTGGTTGCCGATTATTGGAGACCCACTCTGTTTAGCGGCAGGTTGGCTGCGTTTAAAAGTACTCCCTGCTTTTTTGATGATATTGATTGGTAAGGCGCTGCGTTATTCATTGCTTGCTGCGTTGTATTACGGTTTGTTTTAAGGAGATGTGATGAGAAAAGTCTCGTTGTTTGGATTTTCTCTGCTGTTGTTGGTGGGATGTAGTGCTTCAGATTCCTCATTCCCTCTGTTTTCTTCTCTGCCGAAAGGTGTCACCTTAGTTGAAGAGGTCAAAGCCGAGCCGGGGAAAGTGATGATCCCGTACTCGAAGTATCGTTTAGATAATGGGCTTACCGTGATCTTGTCGCCTGATGATTCCGATCCCTTAGTACATGTTGATGTGACCTATCACGTGGGGTCAGCCCGAGAAGAAATCGGTAAATCGGGCTTTGCCCATTTCTTTGAGCACATGATGTTTCAAGGTTCTAAGCATGTGGGCGATCAGCAGCATTTTCGTTTGATCACTGAAGCGGGCGGCTCATTAAATGGCACCACAAACCGCGACCGTACCAATTATTTTGAAACCGTTCCTGCTAACCAATTGGAAAAAATGCTATGGCTAGAAGCCGATCGAATGGGCTTTTTGCTTGATGCGGTTTCGCAGCGCAAGTTTGAAATCCAGCGTGACACCGTCAAAAACGAGCGCGCTCAGAATTATGACAACCGCCCTTATGGTTTGATGTGGGAAAAAATGGGTGAGGCACTTTATCCCGAAGGGCACCCTTATTCTTGGCAAACGATTGGTTATGTCAGCGATTTAGACCGAGTTGATGTCAATGATTTAAAAGCCTTTTTCCTACGTTGGTATGGCCCGAATAATGCGGTGTTAACCATAGGTGGTGATCTGGATGTCAGCCAGACCTTGGCTTGGGTGCAAAAATATTTTGGTTCGATTCCCAAAGGTCCAGAAGTGGTCGATGCACCAAAGCAACCAGCCCGATTGACTGAAAATCGCTACATCACCTTAGAAGATCGAGTACAACAGCCGATGCTGCTGATCGGTTGGCCCACTCAATATTCAGGGGCGGATGATGAAGTTGCGCTAGATGCACTGGCCAGTGTGTTGGGCAGTGGTAACAACAGCTTTTTGTACCAAGAGTTAGTCAAAACCCAAAAAGCGGTGGATGCAGGCGCATTCCAAGACTGTGCTGAGCTTGCTTGTACTTTTTATGTGTATGCGATGGCACCTTCTGGTGCGGAAGGTAAGTTGGCACCCTTGTATCAAGAAACCATGCAAGCGTTAGAAAAGTTTAAGCAACAAGGCGTTTCCGCACAACGCTTAGAGCAAATCACAGGAATGGAAGAGGCCAATGCGGTATTTGCGTTAGAGAGTGTCAAAGGCAAAGTCAGCCAATTGGCAGCCAATCAAACTTTCTTTAATCAGCCAGATCGCATCGAAAGCCAGCTTGAGAAAATCCGCGCAGTCACACCCACATCAGTACAGCAAGTGTTTACCCGTTACCTTGATGGCCAACCTAAAGTGACCTTAAGTGTGGTAGCAAAAGGCAAAACTGATTTCGCGGTGCGTCCTGCAACATTTATTACCCCCGCTCGTAAGCTGTCTGAGCACCAAAAAATTAGTGATGACCAGCTCGCATATCGTGAAGTGAAAGACAGCTTTGATCGCTCACAAATGCCACAAGTCGCTGAAGCGGTGCAGGCTCGTTCACCAACGTTATACGATGTTTATTTTGACAATGGTGCGCAGCTACTTGGTACTCAAACCAGCGAAACCCCCACGGTACTGATTGAGATCGAATTACCAGCGGGTGAGCGCCAAGTCGCGATCGGTAAAGAAGGGCTGGCTAATTTGACCGCGAGCTTACTGCAAGAAGGTAGCCAAAGCCGTAGCGCAGAACAAATTCAAGCTCAGCTGGATACGTTAGGTTCGAGTATTCAAGTCGCCGCTGGACCTTATTCAACCAGTATTGTTGTCTCTAGCTTGAAGAAAAACCTACCTGAAACGTTAAACGTGGTGCAAGAAATACTGTTAACCCCTGCTTTTAGCAAAGCCGATTTTGCTCGCTTACAGCAACAGATGTTGCAAGGACTGGTGTACCAACACCAGCAACCGAGCTGGTTGGCCTCGCAAGCTACACGTCAAGTGTTATGGGTTAAGAGCCTGTTTGCTCGTGCTGGGGATGGAACGGAAGCGTCCGTTGCGTCATTGACCCTTAACGATGTCCAGCAATTCTACCGTCAGCATTATACACCTCATGGCGCACAAATTGCGGTAGTGGGTGACATCAGTGCGCGAGACATTCGCCAGCAACTGCAGTTTATTGCCGATTGGAAAGGTGAGGCGGCGCCACTGATCAACCCTCAAGTCGTGCCCAATTTAACCCAACAAAAAATCTATTTAGTCGATAAACCGGGAGCACCACAAAGTATTGTTCGTATGGTACGTAAAGGGCTTCCTTTTGATGCAACGGATGAGCTTTACTTAACTCAGTTGGCCAACTTTAACCTAGCGGGTAACTTTAATAGCCGCATTAATCTCAACTTGCGTGAGGATAAGGGTTATACCTACGGTGCTGGGAGTTATTTTGCGAGCAATCGTGAAATTGGTGCGATTGTGTTCAATGCGCCAGTACGGGCGGACGTGACGGTGGACGCGATCCAAGAAATGATCAAGGAGATGCGTCAATTCAGCCAAAACGGCATCACGGAAGAAGAAATGAAATTCTTACGTTTGGCAGTCGGTCAACAAGATGCGTTGTTGTATGAAACACCAGCGCAAAAAGCACAGCTGATTTCAAGCATTTTGACCTATAGCTTAGATCGTGACTATTTGCAGCAGCGTAATGAGATAGTGAAAAGCGTAAAGCGTTCTACACTCAATCAGTTAGCGGCGAAATGGTTTAACCCCGATGACTATCAGATCATTGTGGTCGGTGATGCTAAGCAACTTAAGCCCCAGTTGGAAAAGTTAGGTATCGCGCTAGAAGAGCTTGAAATCATCCGCTAGAGTACACATTTATTAATGGGGTGTTTTACGCCCCAAACTCGCTATGCTACTTAAGCTGTCAGCTTAAGAGACGGCATTCGATTATAACCACCGACATAAGCGAAGCGTATTTTGAGTAAATTTGCCGAGCGACTACAAACAGTTGCAAATAAACCAGAAGTATTTCAAAACTTTAGCCGTGGACTGGAGCGCGAATCATTGCGTTACACGCCGGAAGGTGCACTCACGCAAACGCCACACCCGAAAGAACTGGGCTCAGCATTAACACACCGTTGGATCACCACCGACTTTGCCGAATCTTTGCTTGAATTCATTACTCCGGTTTCACACGAGGTGGATACGCTTATCGCCCAGATGTCGGATATTCATCATTTCGCGCAAACCAAACTGGGCGATGAAAAACTGTGGCCATTGTCGATGCCTTGTTATGTGGGCAGCGAAGAGGGCATAGTGTTGGCGCAATACGGTTCATCCAATACGGGGAAAATGAAAACCTTGTATCGGGAAGGTCTGAAACGACGCTATGGTAGCCTAATGCAGATTATCTCCGGCGTGCATTTCAATTTCTCATTCCCGGATTCTTTTTGGGATGCGCTGTATGGCGAGCAAGATCCACAAGCACGCCAAGCCAGTAAATCTGCCGCTTATTTTGGTGTCATTCGTAACTATTACCGCTTTGGTTGGTTGATCCCGTATTTGTTTGGTGCATCGCCAGCCATTTGCTCTTCTTTCTTACAGGGGCGCAAAACGGATCTACCGTTTGAGTCGATTGGTAAAACGCTCTATTTACCTTATGCCACATCACTGCGCTTGAGTGATTTGGGTTATACCAACAGTGCGCAAAGTGTGCTGCAAATTGGTTTCAACAGCATTGAACAGTACCTGCAAGGATTGAATGAGGCGATCCGCACTCCATCACAAGAGTTTGCAAAACTTGGGGTGAAGGTTGAGGGGGAATACCGCCAGCTCAATAGCAACGTGCTGCAAATCGAAAATGAACTGTATGCACCGATTCGCCCGAAACGCGTGGCGCAAAGTGGTGAACGCCCATCTCAAGCTCTAGCGCGCGCTGGGGTTGAGTATATTGAAGTGCGCTCACTTGATGTGAACCCATTTAGCCCAATCGGTATCGATGAAGATCAGGTGCGTTTCCTTGATCTATTTTTGGCTTGGACGGCACTCTCAGACTCTGATCCGATGGATGGCTGTGAACTCGGATGTTGGCGTGATAACTGGCGTAAAGTGGTGTTGGAAGGTCGTAAACCGGGCTTAGAATTGCAAATTGGTTGTCACGGCGAAGTGTTAACCTTACAAGCATGGGCGAAGCGAGTGTTTGCCGATTTACGTGTGATAGCGGAAACGATGGATGCATCATTAGGCGGTACCGCTTATCAGGATGTGTGCGAGAAGTTGGAGAGTTGGATTGATCACCCTGAGCTAACGCTTTCTGCTCAGATTTTAGCGGAGATTAAACAGCACGGCGGTCTAGGTAAAACGGGGTGTGCGCTAGGCAACAAATATCGAGCAGCTAATTTACAGCATCAATATCAATTTTATTCGCAAGCAGAAATGGAACAGGAAGTGAGTCGCTCAACAGAAGCGCAAGCGCAGATTGAAGCGCAAGATACGCTCAGTTTTGATGCTTACTTAACGCAATATTTTGCGTATTTGCAGGCGACAGTTTAGGGTTAGCTATTGATTGGCACGCGTTAAGACGAGCCAGAAAGGGAGAAAGGAAATGCCATTACTAGACAGTTTTACGGTTGATCACACGCGGATGAATGCCCCGGCTGTGCGTGTTGCGAAAACCATGCAAACCCCAAAAGGGGATACGATTACCGTATTTGATTTGCGTTTTACCGTGCCTAACAAAGACATTCTGTCTGAGCGCGGTATTCATACCTTAGAGCATTTGTACGCAGGCTTTATGCGTGCTCACCTTAACGGCAGCCAAGTGGAGATCATCGATATTTCACCAATGGGTTGCCGTACAGGTTTCTACATGAGCTTGATTGGTGCACCGACAGAGCAGCAAGTAGCACAAGCATGGCTAGCCGCAATGCAAGATGTGTTAAAAGTGGAAAGCCAAGATAAAATTCCTGAGCTCAACGAATACCAGTGCGGCACAGCCGCAATGCATTCGCTAGAAGAAGCCAAAGGCATTGCGCAGAAAGTGATTGCGGCAGGTATCTCTGTTAACCGTAACGATGAGCTGGCGCTGCCTGACGCTATGCTTAATGAACTCAAGGTTCACTAAGTCGATTACAGTCCACTTTTCGATGAACACGCAAAATGAAAAAAGCCCGAATGTTTGTTCGGGCTTTTGTTTGGGCGTTTACATTAAACCAGACTGGCTTTGGTTTTTCTTGGGTAAACCTTCACCAACTTAATTCGGTTTTCTTCCAATTCGATGATCTCCATTTTGTGCTGTGCTACTTTCACACTCAGGTGGCTGGCCGGGATCTCTTCAAGGTGCTCTAGAATCAAACCATTCAAGGTACGAGGTCCATCAGTAGGGAGTTTCCATTTGAGGCTTTTGTTGATATCTCGAATGTTGGCACTGCCTTCTATTAAGAAGCTGCCGTCGCTTTGTGGAGTAATTTCGTCCGCTAAGCTCGGTGACATTGAGGTAGTAAACTCACCGACAATCTCTTCCAAAATATCTTCCAACGTCGTTAAGCCAATGATTTCACCGTATTCATCCACGATTAAACCAATGCGCTCTTTATTGCGTTGGAATTTGAGCAACTGAACGTTGAGTGGCGTCCCTTCAGGAATAAAGTAAATCTCATCGGCTGCACGCAGCAGCATCTCTTTATTAAAGTCGTTCTTCTCTAGCATAAAGCGTGAGGCTTCACGCAAACGCAGGATCCCCACTACTTCATCAATCTTGTCGCGGTACAGCACTACACGCCCATGAGGGGAGTGTGCGAGCTGACGAGTGATCGACTTCCAATCATCGTTGATGTTGATCCCTGAGATCTCATTACGTGGGATCATGATGTCGTTTACGGTGACATGTTCAAGATCGAGGATCGACAACAACATATCTTGGTGACGACGAGGAATAAGGCCTCCGGCTTCATTCACAACGGTGCGCAGTTCTTCCGAGCTTAGGTGATCACCTTTGCTATGCTTCGGTGAAATACCAAGAATACGGATCAGACCATTGGTGATGACATTGATAAACAGAACCAGCGGTGAGAGCACTTTCATCAAAATGGTCAACAATACGCTGCTCGCGTAAGAAACACGTTCAGGGTAGAGTGCGGCTAAGGTTTTTGGGGTCACCTCAGCAAATACCAAGATGACTAAGGTCAAGGCACCTGTCGCAATCGCGACGCCTAAATCACCATACAAACGCATACCAATAATGGTCGCAATTGCAGATGCGAGAATATTGACTAGGTTATTACCAATCAGAATTAAGCCAATCAAACGATCTGGGCGATCCAAGAGCTTTTCAACTCGTTTGGCACCTTTGTGGCCACTGTTGGCTAAATGCTTTAAACGATAACGGTTGAGAGCCATCATGCCGGTTTCAGAACCGGAGAAGTAGGCAGAAATAATAATGAGACACGCGAGTAGCGCAAATAAGATACCCGTTGATATGTCGTCCAAAACGCGAATTTTCCTTATGACAGATTTTTAATTAAAGGCTGAATTTATCTTATGTGTCAAATGACAGGTTGATGAATCTTGTTCAGCGCAAAATGATCTCACGTACAAAGCGGCTACCAAAATACGCCAAGGTGAGTAAAGTGGCCCCCGCGACGGCAAACCAAGTGACTTTTTTGCCGCGCCAACCTTTACGGTAATGACCCCACAGTAAAATTGAATACACAACCCAAGCCACAAACGACAAAATGGCTTTATGTGCTTTACCTTGGGCAAACATATCCTGAACGAAGATAAATCCGCTGAGTAGTGTCCCAGTCAGTAATAGATTGCCAATCAGAATGATTTTGAACAGTTGCCGTTCAACCATGAGTAGCGGTGGCAGGTTGGGATTGATAGAGAAGACTTTTTTACTTTTCAACTTATGGTCGAGCCAAGCCAGTTGTAACGCGTATAAAGCCCCGATGCTCAACGTGGAGTATGAGAATAATGCCAAAGAAATGTGTAACAGCAGCTTGGGGTCATTCTCTAAATGAGTAATAAAGGTGCCAGGTAAAAAAGTGGCTGCAGAAAGATTGATTGCCGAAAAACTGTAAGCGACGGGTAACAAAAACCATAACCGAGTTTTGAACATGGCAACGCTCATCACCAAAGAGATAATGAAGCTGATTAACGATGCAACATTGAGGATACTCAGATTTTGTCCACCGCTGTGTAGGATCAAATCACTCAGTAGCCAACCATGAAACAACAGTGCGATCGCAGCACTGATAAACACGGTTTTCGCTCGGATCCCGGTTTGATTAACCAATCCGGGTACGATAGTCGCAATCGACAAGAGATATAACATCGCCGCGGCAATCGCGATTAAGTTGTCCATACCTGCCACATAGATAAGGGTTAAGTGGGCGAATTATACCTTGCTCTGTGCCAATGGGCTACTTTGGATCACCTTCGTTTTTGAGAGCATAGAACACAAAAAACAGGTCAATTGAACTTTCGTGAATCTCCGCAATGCGCTACGGGTATGCCTGTCCGTTTGTCTAAGGTATACTCACGCCAATTTATCGCCGCTTAGCGAAGAGAAAAAAGATGTTTGAGAATTTAACCGATCGATTGTCCAAAACGCTGAAAAATATCAGCGGCAAAGGTCGTCTTACTGAAGACAACATTAAAGATACCCTGCGCGAAGTGCGCATGGCGCTGTTAGAGGCGGACGTTGCGCTGCCTGTTGTTCGTGATTTTGTTAATCGCGTCAAAGAAGGTGCCGTTGGTGTCGAAGTTTCTAAATCTCTGACTCCGGGTCAAGAGTTCATCAAAATCGTCCGTCAACAATTAGAAGCGGTGATGGGCGAATCCAACGAAGCCTTGAATCTTGCCGCTCAGCCACCGGCGGTTATTTTGATGGCCGGTTTGCAAGGTGCGGGTAAAACCACGTCCGTTGGCAAACTCTCTAAGCTCCTAAAAGAGCGTGATAAGAAGAAAGTGTTGGTGGTTTCCGCTGACGTGTATCGCCCTGCGGCGATCAAGCAGCTCGAAACATTAGCCAATGATTTAGGCGTTGATTTCTTCCCGTCCACACCGGATCAAAAACCGATTGATATCGCTAACGCTGCGATTGACCACGCTAAGAAGAAATTCTACGACGTACTGATTGTCGATACCGCGGGTCGTTTGGCGATCGACGAACAGATGATGGCCGAAATTCAGGCGCTGCATAAAGCGATCAATCCGGTTGAAACGCTGTTCGTGGTCGATGCCATGACCGGCCAAGATGCCGCGAATACCGCGAAAGCGTTTGGTGATGCATTGCCGCTAACAGGGGTGATCCTGACCAAGGTCGATGGTGATGCGCGTGGCGGTGCGGCGTTGTCGGTACGCCATATTACCGGTAAACCGATTAAATTTATCGGTGTCGGCGAGAAAACCGATGCGTTGGAGCCTTTCCACCCTGATCGTATTGCTTCACGTATTCTCGGTATGGGTGATGTTCTGTCGCTGATCGAGGATCTGCAGCGCAACGTTGACCAAGAGAAAGCTGAAAAACTCGCGAAAAAATTCAAAGAGAAGAAAGGCTTTGATTTAGAAGACTTTCGTGAGCAGTTAGGTCAGATGAAAAACATGGGCGGCATGATGGGGATGCTTGATAAACTGCCCGGAATGTCTCAACTGCCGGCGGATATGAAAGATAAAGTGGATGATCGCGTTTTCAAGCAGATGGAAGCCATCATCAACTCAATGACCATGAAAGAGCGTCAAAACCCCGATCTCATCAAGGGCTCACGTAAAAAGCGGATTGCTGCGGGTTCAGGTACCCAAGTGCAAGACGTAAACCGCCTGCTCAAGCAGTTTACCCAGATGCAGAAGATGATGAAGAAAATGCAACAAGGTGGCATGAAAGGCATGATGCGTAACATGCAAGGCCTAATGGGTGGCGGTGGTCGTGGTGGTTTTGGCGGCGGTTTCTTCGGGCGTTAGTCCACTCGCACGCAGCCACTTGAGTGATCAGTGAGCTTTTCAATCTGTTAGCTGAATCACGGTAATTCGTAGCACTTTTTGCTGGTGAAAAAGTAGCTAAACCCCTTGCAAAGCCTCGGAATAAGAGTAGAATTCCGAGGCTTTATTTTGGCACGAGACCCTAAACTGATTTTGTGAATTTTTTTGCAAGATGGTTTTCGGGGTTAATTTTATTTTTGAAAAGCAAAGAGGACGACATGGTAACCATTCGTTTGGCACGTCACGGCGCGAAAAAGCGTCCATTCTATCAAATCGTTGTAGCTGACAGCCGCAACTCAGCAACTGGCCGTTTCATCGAGAAAGTAGGTTTCTTTAACCCTACTGCTACTGGTCAAGAAGAAGGCCTGCGCCTAGACCTAGATCGCGTGAACCATTGGGTTTCACAAGGCGCATCTCTGTCTGATCGCGTAGCACAGCTAGTTAAAACCGCTCAAAAAGCGGCTTAATTATTACTGTTAAGTAGTAACTAGTTTATGTCGATGAAAGGTAAAGAGACGATGGGCAAGCAAAACGAAAGATTGGTTGTGGGAAAATTAGGTTCTTCTTACGGCATTCGTGGCTGGCTTAAAGTTTTTTCCTACACAGACAATCCAGAAAGTATTTTTGATTACAGTCCTTGGTTTATTGACCAAAAGGGCGAGTGGGTTGAGCACAAAGTAGAAGGCTGGAAACGCCACAACAAAGGTTGGGTAGTAAAACTTCAAGGGCTTGATGTCCGTGAAGATGCACACCTGCTGACTAACTTTGAAATTGCTATTGACCCCGCATCACTACCAGAATTGTCAGAAGATGAATTCTACTGGCGTGAATTGTTTGGTATGCAAGTAGTGACCACTAACGGCTACGACCTTGGCGTGGTAACCGATATGATGGAAACAGGCTCCAACGATGTTCTCGTGGTGAAAGCGAATCTGAAAGATGCTTTCGGCCAAAAGGAACGGTTAATTCCGTTTCTTGAAGAGCAAGTGATCAAAGTTGTTGATCGCCAAGCTCAACGGATCGAAGTTGACTGGGATCCTGCGTTTTAACTCTTAAAATCGAATAAGCGAGGAAACATGTGGGTTGGCATTGTTAGCCTATTTCCTGAAATGTTCCGCAGCGTTACCGATTTTGGAGTAACAGGTCAGGCGGTTAAAAAAGGGTTGTTGTCAGTTGAAGCTTGGAATCCTCGTGATTTCGCTCATGACAAACGTCGCACTGTCGATGATAAACCCTACGGTGGCGGCCCCGGCATGTTGATGATGGTGCAACCTTTGCGCGATGCCATCCATGCTGCGAAACAAGCGTCACCGGGTAAGACGAAAGTGATTTACCTCTCTCCGCAAGGTCGAAAACTCGACCAACAAGGTGTGGAAGAGCTGGCGCAAAACCAGAATCTGATTCTGATTTGCGGTCGCTATGAAGGGGTAGATGAACGCATTATTGAGTCTGAAGTTGACGAAGAATGGTCAATTGGAGATTTCGTAATGACGGGTGGGGAGCTCCCAGCCATGACGCTGATTGATTCTGTCTCGCGGTTTATTCCGGGAGTATTAGGGGATTTCGCGTCAGCAGAAGAAGACTCTTTTGCCAATGGTTTGTTGGATTGTCCGCACTATACGCGTCCTGAAGTATTGGATGGAAAAGAGGTACCAGCGGTACTGAAATCCGGCAATCACGAGGACATTCGTCGTTGGCGACTCAAGCAGTCGCTTGGCCGTACCTGGCTTAGAAGACCGGAGCTCCTGGAAAACCTAGCTCTGACTGACGAACAGGAACAATTACTGACCGAGTACATTAAAGAGACTCGCCATCAGTAACCTATTAAATTTAGTATCAGTTTATTCTAGGAATTTAGACAATGAGTAACATCATCAAGGCTCTAGAACAAGAGCAAATGAAACAAGACCTGCCTCAATTTGCACCAGGCGACACTGTTGTGGTTCAAGTTAAGGTAAAAGAAGGTGACCGTGAGCGTCTACAGGCTTTTGAAGGCATCGTAATCGCAATCCGTAACCGTGGTCTGCACTCAGCATTCACCGTTCGTAAAATTTCTAACGGCGAAGGTGTTGAGCGTACGTTCCAAACTCACTCTCCAGTAGTTGATAGCATCGAAGTTAAGCGTCGCGGTGCAGTACGTCGTGCCAAACTGTACTACCTGCGTGACCTATCTGGTAAAGCTGCTCGTATCAAAGAGAAGCTGGCTAAGAAGTAATGCTAGAACTCTCGTTCTCGTAGTAAAAAGCGGAGCCCAAGGGCTCCGCTTTTTTGTGTTCATTGATTACTAAATTGCTTTAGCGAAAACGTAAATCCCCGTTACTCGCGAGCATCTTCTCCAATCGTAACAGGTAGCACAATCTCTTCGCCTTTACGCAGTAAGGTGAAATCGACTACGGTGCCGGGGCGTAAATCGGTCACGGTATCGGTTACATTTTGGCGACCATTGACTTTTTTTCCATCAATTTTCAGTAAGATATCTTGTTCTAGGAACCCAGCTCGCGCTGCGGGGCCATTTGGGTCAACACCTAAAACAATGATCCCGCCAACATGCTCATTACCCAGTAAGCGTGAGGTCATAGAATTAATATCTTGACCATCAACCCCGATATAACCGCGGATAACGCGTCCATCTGCGATGATTTTAGCCATAATTTTACTGGCGAGTGAATACGGAATCGCAAATGAAATACCATAGGTTTCGAGATCGGTGGCTTGTTGGAAAGAAGCGGTATTGATACCGACAAGTTCACCTTGAGTATTGACCAATGCGCCGCCTGAGTTGCCGTCATTGATTGCGGCATCAGTTTGGATAAAGGCTTGGCGACCATCAGCGCTGATCGAGGAACGACCTGTCGCTGAAATTATGCCAAAGGTAGTCGTTTGTCCCAGATTATAAGGGTTGCCGATAGCTAACACGACATCGCCAACTTTGGGGTGATAGTCTGGATTGAGTGGAATGATGGGCAAGCCCGTGCCTTCTACTCTTAATATTGCAATATCAGTACGTCGATCTTTCCCCACTAATTGCGCGGCCGCCGCTCTGCCATCTTGTAGAGCAACAACAATTTGATCCGCTTGGGCAACCACATGGTAGTTAGTAATGATGTAGCCTTTCTCACTGACTATCACCCCAGAGCCTAAGCCTTGGGTCGATAATTTCTGGCGATCATTCTCACTGTATTTTCGGTTATAAATATTCACCACCGCAGGAGCCGCTTTACGAACTGCTTCGTTAAACGATATCTGTAATGCGCCAATGTTACGTGGCTGAGAATGAACAACAGGAATGAGTTTTGAACGCAGTGAGGGCGTGACAAAAATGATGATAATCGCAGCCAATAGCCCGAAGCCGATTGAGCGAACCCAAAATTTCAGCATAGTTTCCTCAACTCAATATTGAATAAATTCCTCACTGTGAGTCGCCAAGAATAACACTGGAAATGAATTTCGCCAAAGTTGCATTGGAACCAGGATGAATAAGGGATAAATAGGGGGGGAGAGATGACGGAAGAGTGGGTTACCGCCCTATTGGGCGGTAACAGTGAAGTACATTAACGAACCACAAGATAAATTGTACGATCTCCGCGTTGAATGTTTAATGCTAGAATATTCGGTGATTTCTCCATAATCGCCCGTAATTCAGCAATATTCTTCACTCGTTTGCGGTTTACGCCGATGATGATGTCATCTTTTTGCAGTTGATAGGATTCTGCTGCCGAACCTTTTTGAACCTCAGTGACTTTAACACCTTGGATTGGATCACTCTCAGTGGTATTGCTTAGCTCTGCGCCGCTCAATCCTTGATGAAGTGATTCCGCTTTGGTTTTGGAGTTTTGCTGCTCACCCAAAGTGACATCAATATTCTTGGTTTGTCCATCACGTAATACGCCAAGCGTAATCGTTTTTCCTGCACCAAGTGTCGCGACTTTAGCGCGTAATTCAGAGAAGGTATCTACTTTTTTGCCATTGAGTGAGGTGATGATATCACCAGCCTTAATACCTGCTTTATCCGCGGCACTGTCTTGAACGACCTGACTCACAAAAGCGCCTTTGGACGATTCATAGCCTAGAGCATCGGCAAGCTCGGAAGTTATCTCTCCACCTTGAACGCCAAGCATGCCGCGTTTCACTTCACCAAACTCTAAGATCTGATCGGCAAGGTTTTTCATCATATTGGAGGGGATTGCAAAACCGATTCCAACGTTCCCGCCGTTAGGACCAAGAATGGCAGTGTTGATTCCGATCAATTCACCATTGAGATTGACCAAGGCACCACCAGAGTTACCACTATTGATGGCGGCATCGGTTTGAATGAAGTTCTCGAAATTTTCGATATTTAGACCGCTACGGCCTAAAGCGGAAACAATTCCAGACGTCACTGTCTGTCCAAGGCCAAAGGGGTTACCAATTGCAACCGCAAAGTCACCGACTCGCAGGACGTCAGAGTCGGCAATTTTAATTTCTGTTAGGTTTTTGGTTTTACTGAGCTTTAACAAGGCGATGTCAGACATCTCATCACCTCCAACGAGCTCTGCATCAATTTCTCTGCCATCATGCAGTTTGACGCGGATTTTCTCAGCACCATTAATGACATGATAGTTAGTGACGATATAGCCTTTATCTGCATTAATGATGACGCCTGAACCTAAACCACGGAAAGGTCGTTCTTGGAGTTGCTCGGTTGGGAAATCAGGACCGAAGAAAAAACGAAATTGGTCTGGCAAGCGCTGCCTTGAAACCTGAGTTCCTTCCACTGCAATACTCACAACGGCTGGAGTAACTTTTTCGAGCATAGGGGCTAGGCTAGGGACTTGTTCTCCACTAACAGAGAGAGGGAGCGCTGCTGTTGCCGATAATGGCGTGAGAATGGAACTCAAGCTGAGTGACAGAGCAGTCAAAACAAGTAAAGGTTTTTTCATCATAAACTCCTCGTGCAATTTAACGTCTGGTTGAAGTAAAAATATGTTCACTTAAAGAAACTTCAACTGACAGTCTGCGAGTTATGACTCAAAAACCTTTACAAAGTTCACCACAGAATGTGTGAATTGATTAACTAGCTTTGGCATTCACCAAATCAGCCGAACGGATAATGGCTTTTTCTTCGCCACGCAATAAACCCGTAGCACCTAAAGCGTAATCTTTTGGTGGCTGTTCCAGTTCTTCTGGTTGTTTGCTTTCGCTCTCTTTTTGCTGAGCTAATTTACTGAATGGGTTGTCTTGCTCTGGCAAATTTGGAATCAAATCGGTAGCCGTTTTCGCCATATGTTGATACAGCTTAGTGTAATCTTTTCCTAGGGTGTCGAGCATTTCTGCTGTTTGAGCAAAGTGATCAGACAGCTCTTGGCGCTGTTGCTCTAAAGTGAATTTAGTGCTCTCGAGTTCTTTTTGCAGGTTCTTCTGCGTCTTATATTGAGGGGTAGTCAAACGAGCAATCAGCATCCCGACAGCAATCCCCACTAGCAATCCAGCAATGGCATAGATCCAAGGCATAATAGCTCCTTATTGTTGTTATTTAACATGTTTTTTACCCATCGGTTACACATGTACGAGGGACATGTTACTATGAGAGTCAGGTTGGATAAAGCAAAATGCATGTGAGTGGTTTTGCGTTTATGGCTCTCATTGTAACTGTAGTAGACCAGTATGACTCCGAAGCAGCGATATAAAAAAGATTTGCAACGCACTGATTTTTATAGTGATGAAGCGCAGGCTCGTGCCGTGGATGCCCTAGATAATCTGTATCACCAGTGGATTGATTATCTAAATCAGCCAGTGGTACGACCTTCTTTGTGGCATAAGTTATTGGGTAAGCGTATCGAACCCACGCCTCCTCCTAAAGGCCTGTATATGTGGGGAGGTGTCGGTCGTGGCAAAACCTACCTGATGGATACTTTTTTTGAATCCTTGCCGAATGACAAGAAATTACGAGTCCATTTTCATCGTTTCATGTATCGAGTTCATGATGAGCTGCGCTCGCTATCGGAAGTGAGTGATCCGCTCGAAATTGTTGCGGATCGTTTTTGTGCCGAAGCGAATATTATCTGTTTTGATGAGTTCTTTGTCTCAGATATTACCGACGCAATGATTCTAGGCACCTTGTTCGAAGCACTATTTAGACGCGGAGTGGTCTTGGTCGCTACCTCAAATATTGCTCCGCAAGATCTGTATCGTAATGGGCTGCAACGCGCTCGCTTTTTACCTGCGATTGCTCTGGTCGAAACTCATTGCCATATTCTAAATGTCGATAGTGGTGTGGATTACCGTCTGAGAACCTTACAACAAGCCGAAATTTATCATTATCCATTAGATGAAAAAGCGTCAGATAACTTGCAACGTTATTTCCGGCAGTTGATCAGTTCTGAGCATAAACCAGATGATCATATTGAAGTGAATCACCGTTTAGTGCCAGTTAATGCGGCTTGTGATGGCGTGTTGTATGCGACGTTTGCTCAATTATGCCAAACCGCACGTAGTCAGTATGACTATATCGAGTTGTCGAAAATCTACCACACCGTTCTTCTTGCTGATGTAAAGCAGATGAATAAAAACAACGATGATGCGGCTAGACGTTTTATTGCCTTGGTGGATGAATTTTACGAACGACATGTAAAATTGATTGTGTCTGCAGAAGTGGCTGTTTCTGAACTTTACTCACATGGTTTATTAGAGTTTGAGTTTAAACGCTGCCAATCACGACTGATCGAGATGCAAAGTCATGATTATTTGGCGAAAGAGCACCTAGTTTAAACAGAAAAACATCAGGCAGCTTTGGCGTCGGATTTTTTTCAGATTTTACGTAAAAAGAGGTGATTTTTTCTGCGCTCTTCTCTATAATCCTGCGACCCACCGTTACTGCAGGTCCTTTGTGGCCGAGAGTGCCACCCACTCGAAGGGGTGATGACTGGGCTCTTAGACAGTGGGAGCGAAAGCTCCTTGAAGTGTAAATTTAAATTAACGGGTTATTATTAGCATGAAAACTTTCGTTGCTAAACCAGAAACTGTAAAACGCGACTGGTACGTTGTAGACGCTGAAGGTAAAACTCTTGGCCGTCTAGCAAGTGAAATTGCATCTCGCCTACGTGGCAAACACAAAGCTGAATACACTCCTCACGTTGACACTGGTGATTACATCATCGTTGTTAATGCGGAGAAAGTTACTGTTACAGGTAACAAGGCTAAGAACAAAATGTACCACCGTCACTCTGAGTTCCCAGGTGGCCTGAAATCATTCAGCTTCGAGAAGCTGATTGAGCGTAAGCCAGAGATGGTACTTGAGTTAGCGGTTAAAGGTATGTTGCCAAAAGGTCCTCTAGGCCGTGCTATGTACCGTAAGCTAAAAGTTTACGCTGGCGCTGAGCACAACCATGCTGCTCAACAACCAAAAGTACTGGACATCTAATCGGGGATTTCGGAAATGGCAGAGAATCAATACTACGGCACTGGCCGTCGCAAAAGCTCAGCTGCTCGTGTTTTTATTAAACCAGGCAGCGGCAACATCGTAATCAACAAGCGTAGCCTTGAAGAGTACTTCGGTCGTCCAACTTCTTGCATGGTTGTTAAACAACCTCTTGAACTGGTAGACATGGTAGAAAAACTGGATCTGTACATCACTGTTAAAGGTGGTGGTATTTCTGGTCAAGCAGGTGCTATCCGTCACGGTATCACTCGCGCTCTGATGGAATACGATGAGTCTCTACGTCCTGTTCTACGTGCTGCTGGCTACGTTACTCGTGACGCTCGTCGCGTTGAACGTAAGAAAGTGGGTCTACGTAAAGCACGTCGTCGTCCACAGTTCTCTAAGCGTTAATTTTCCTTTTTGGAAAAATGCGCTCCAGTGTTACTGGATGTGGTTCAAAAACCCGGCTACTCAGCCGGGTTTTTTACATTCTAAAATCTTCCCCAAAGGCTTTACGCTATTCTCCTCTTTATACTCTATAAATAAGTTGTTCCTTTTGTGATGCCGCAAGCGATTTGAATTGACAAATGTTACAGAAAGGTAGCTTTATCTTGTCAAAAAGTAGGGTTTTATTTATCATTTGCTATCAAATAAATACAAAATAAACTCGTGTTTGTTAGCCTTGCTCTTTAAACGGAATAAGCAGGATCCATAAGGAGCAAATGGGAGAATGTCTGGATGAGTAATGCGCCTCTAAACCAAGGTCGCAGACGATTTCTTACCGCCACAACGGCTGTTGTGGGTGGTTTAGGAGCTGTCGCGGTCGCCGTACCTTTTATTAAATCATGGAATCCAAGTGCTAAGGCTAAAGCTGCCGGTGCCCCTGTCGAAGTTGATGTCAGCAAACTCGAAGAAGGGCAGATGGTACGTGTGGAATGGCGTGGTAAGCCTGTATGGGTTGTACGCCGTGCACAGTCGGTAGTGGATAGCCTTAAGGATCACGATAATCAACTTCGCGATCCAAGTTCGCAAGAAGAACAGCAGCCTAACTATGCACAAAATGGCTACCGTTCAATTAAACCTGAATATTTTATTGCCGTCGGTATCTGTACTCACCTTGGGTGCTCTCCAACTTATCTTCCTGACTCTTTCAGTGAGCAAGTTCAAGGGGTGAAATCAGGTTTCTTCTGCCCATGTCATGGCTCTAAGTTTGATATGGCTGGTCGTGTATTCCAAGGAGTACCCGCACCGCTTAACTTGGTTATTCCAAAACACATGTATCTGACTGACACAAAAATTGTCATCGGTCTTGATGAGACTGGGGAGGCATAATGCAAGCGCTACTTGATTGGGTAGAAAAACGCCTACCGGCAATGAATGCGTATAAAAAACACCTTTCTGAGTACCCAATGCCAAAAAATTTCAATTTTTGGTATTTGTTTGGTTCGCTTGCGATGCTGGTGTTGGTTAACCAACTTCTTACTGGGGTTTGGTTGACGATGAATTATGTACCTTCAGGTGAAGGTGCCTTTGCCTCTGTTGAATACATCATGCGTGATGTGGAGTATGGTTGGTTATTGCGTTATATGCATTCAACCGGTGCTTCGGCATTCTTCATTGTGGTGTATCTGCATATGTTCCGTGGTTTGATCTATGGTTCATATCAGAAACCTCGTGAGTTACTTTGGATCTTCGGTATGTTGATTTTCCTCGTGCTGATGGCAGAAGCCTTTATGGGCTACTTGCTGCCTTGGGGGCAAATGTCTTACTGGGGAGCTCAGGTTATCATTTCACTGTTTGGTGCGATTCCTGTCATTGGGGATGATCTAACTCTGTGGATTCGTGGTGACTATGTCATTTCTGGTGCGACACTAAACCGTTTCTTTGCCTTGCATGTGATCGCGTTACCAATCGTATTGCTGCTTTTGATCGTGTTGCATATTTTGGCTCTGCACGAAGTTGGTTCAAACAACCCTGATGGTATTGAAACTAAGTTGCCAAAAGGCTCAATGGGTGATGACTACCAGACACAGTTTAAGTTTCATGAGTATTACACCAAGAAGTACGACATCATCGACTCTATTCCTTTCCATCCTTATGGAACGGTGAAAGACTTGATTGGTGTGGCAGGATTCTTGTTCTTGTTCTGCTATGTGCTGTTTTTTAACCCAGAAATGGGTGGATACTTCCTTGAGCCGCCCAACTTTGAGGCTGCTAACCCATTAAAAACGCCTCCGCACATTGCACCGGTTTGGTACTTCACGCCATTTTATGCCATTTTGCGTGCAGTTCCTGACAAGTTACTCGGTGTTATCGCAATGGGGGCATCGATAGTGGTGCTATTCCTATTGCCTTGGCTAGATCGCTGTAAAGTTCGTTCTTACCGTTATCGCAGTAAGCTTCATTTGCTCAATATTGCGCAATTCACTGTATGTTTCATTGCGTTAGGTGTACTAGGTGCTTTACCTGCAACCCCAACGTATACCTTACTGGCTAGAATTTTTAGTTTGGGTTACTTCATGTTCTTTGTATTGCTATTTATTTACAGCAAAAATGAAGCAACCAAGCCATTACCAACAAGGGTGACGTACAAATGAAAAAATGGATTGTAATTTTGTTTGCTATGTTGCCATCGCTGGTGATGGCAGCAGGTGCAAATGTACATTTAGATAAAGCGAATAACGATTTAACGGATAAAGCATCACTACAAAATGGTGCCAAACTGTTTATGAACTACTGTTTTGGTTGTCACTCAACGCAATATCAACGTTATGAGCGAGTGGCGAACGATCTCGGTATTCCAGCTGATTTGATGAAGGAAAACCTCATTTTTAATCCTGCAACCAAGATTGGTGAATTGATGGAAAATGCGATTCCTGATAAGTCCGCAGCAAAGTGGTTTGGGGCGCCACCGCCTGATTTGACCTTAGTCGCTCGAGTACGAGGCACGGATTGGTTATACACTTATCTACGCTCTTTCTATGCAGATCCTTCTCGTCCATTTGGTGTCAACAACATCGTATTTCCAAGTGTTGGTATGCCGCATGTACTGGAAGAGTTGCAAGGTACACCGGATCCGATCATTGAAACGCATATGGTGGATGGTAACGAAGTTCAACATGTTGTCGGTGTAAAATCTCGTGGTAATGGTGAGCTGAGTGAAGGGGAATATAACCAAGCAGTACGTGATTTGGTGAACTTCCTACAATACTCGGGTGAACCAATGAAACTTGAGCGTCAAAGTTTAGGTTGGTGGGCGATGGCATTTTTGGTGATATTTACCATTGTCGTTGTAGCACTGAAGAAAGAGTATTGGCGCGATGTGCACTAATTGTGCTATTATGCTGCGCTAATTCCCGATTGTTAACTCATCAGTGGAGGCTTTAGCCTCCATTGATTTTTTGTACCCGCATCTGTACTGGAGGGCTCCATGGCTGTAGCTGCCAACAAACGTTCTGTGATGACTCTGTTTTCAAGTGCATCTGACATGTATAGCCATCAGGTTCGCATTGTGCTAGCTGAAAAAGGCGTCAGTTTTGAAGTTGAGTTGGTTGATGAGAACAACCTTCCTGCGGAATTGATTGAGCTGAATCCTTATAAAACAGTTCCTACTCTAGTTGATCGTGAGCTTGCTCTGTATGACTCAAAGATCATCATGGAATATTTGGATGAGCGTTTCCCTCATCCACCACTTATGCCTGTTTATCCAGTCGCTCGTGGTAACAGCCGTTTGATGATCTACCGTATTGAAAGAAACTGGTACTCATTGGCTGAGAAAGTCGTTAATGGTTCCCCTGAAGTGGCAGAAAATGCACGTAATAAATTACGTAACGATTTGCTGACTCTTGGACCTGTGTTTGCTGAGTATGAATACTTCATGAGTGAAGAATTCAGCTTGATTGACTGTTATTTAGCTCCACTACTGTGGCGTTTACCTGTTCTTGGTATTGACTTGATTGGTCCTGGTTCTAAAGAACTGAAAGTCTATATGAACCGTGTATTCGAACGTGATTCATTCCTTGCTTCTCTCACTGAAGCTGAACGCGAGATGCGTCTGGCTCGCTAATGGATGCCGGAATGGATATTGGTCAAATGACACCACGCCGACCCTATTTGTTAAGAGCATTTTATGATTGGCTACTGGAAAACGAACTTACGCCGCACTTAGTGGTGGATGCCACATTACCAGGTGTGAAGGTGCCACTTGAATACGTTCAAGATGGTCAAATCATTCTTAATGTGGCTCCGCGCGCGGTCGGGCACTTAGAGCTTGGGAATGAGGAAGTGACTTTCAATGCCCGTTTTGGTGGCCGTCCTCACTTGGTGATCGTACCGATTTACGCTGTACAAGCTATTTATGCGCGTGAAAATGGTGCTGGTACTATGTTCGAGCCTGAACCTGCTTACCTTGAAACGATGGAGTTTGAGGAAGATTTGGATTCAGAAGACTCCCTTGTTGAGCTGGAAAGTGATTTAGGTGATGAGCCTTTTGAGGATTCACCTAGACCCAAAGGTCGACCAAGTTTGCGTGTCGTGAAGTAAGTGGATTCAAGATACTAAAAAGGCAGCGTTTACCGCTGCCTTTTCTATTTTCATCATGTGATTTATCACTTACTGGGCGTATTCAAAAGCCTTGACGACTTGTTTGACTCCGATGATATTTCTTGCAACCTCAATCGCCATATCGGCATGTTCAGGTGATACGTAGCCAAAGAGATAAACCACACGATCTTCTGTGACTACTTTCACTTTAATGCCGTTTAACTCTGCTTTTGTGAGGAGAGCTGATTTGACCTTAGTGGTTATCCAACTATCGTTACTGATTTCTCCTACAGACAGTGGTGCTTTGATCTGTACTTGATTGTGTAACTCTTTGACCCCTTTTACTTGACGGGCTTGAGCAATGAACTGGTCAAGAATCGCATCACTACGTGATTGTCCCAGTAATACTACCGTGCCTCGGTAGGCAACAGCAGAAATACGAGTATCTTTACGGTATGGCTCTTTGTTGGCGAGTCCTGCAACTTCTAACTCGACATTGTTGTCTTGCCAGATCTCTTGGGTACTGCGGGGATCCGTAACAATTGTCGCTGTTGTTGCTGCACCGGCAATAAATAACCCTGCACAACCAGTGAGGTTAACAAGTAAAACGCAAAGAATTAGTCGTTTAATGCTTTTCATAATCACTCTTCATGAGCTGGGAATAACACTTGGTCAATCAAATCACATAGGCAGTGCAGTGTCACCATGTGAACTTCATGGATGCGAGCGGTGCGGTGTGATGGAATACGGATTTCTACATCATTTTCGCCGAGTAATCCTGCCATTTCGCCGCCATCTTTGCCAGTAAGAGCAATAATGGTCATATCCCGAGTTACTGCTGCTTCCATGGCTTTGATGATGTTTTTACTATTACCACTCGTCGAAATGGCTAGTAGAATATCGCCAGGTTGGCCAAAAGCACGCACTTGTTTAGAAAAAATTTCTTGGTAGTGATAGTCATTGGCTACTGCGGTTAATGTCGTGTTATCTGCAGTAAGTGCCATACCCGGTAAACTAGGACGTTCGGTTTCAAAGCGATTAAGAAGACAAGAAACAAATTGTTGTGCATTGACGGACGAGCCGCCGTTACCACAACAGAGAATCTTATGGCCATTGAGTAAACTAGCAACCATAGCTTGTGCCGCATGCATGATCGCATCCGGCAGGGCTTCTGCAGCCGCGATCTGTATTTGAATGCTTTCGGTAAAACTGTCTTTAATGCTATCGAGCATCATTTATCCTTCAGTAATTGCGTTTTTCAGCCATTCAATATGTTGCCCTTGCTGGTGAATGGCAATCACATCAAAACGAAAATCAGCACTATGGCTATTTATTTTATTGGCGAGCATCCAACAATTTGCTGCTTTGATCAAGCGTGCTTGTTTGCTTGATGTGATGGTTTCAGCGGCGTGGCCGTGATGAACGTTAGCTCGGTAGCGTACCTCAACAAACACAAGAGCCGTTCCATCACTCATCACTAAATCTAATTCGCCAAAGCGATAATTTATATTTTGAGCTACGAGCTTAAGTCCGTGGCGGCGGAGATACTCCGCCGCCATCTGTTCGTAATGATGACCTTGCTGCCGGGAGTTAACGAACCCCATGCTCTGCCCAACTGATTTCACGTTGAACGACACATTGTTCATCAATGCTTAACACGCCAGTTTGTCCATCAACCGTGTAACCATCGACGATTTTCATTTGTGGAAGCTCCACCATTAGCTGGTAGGCATCCATCCCTAGTGCTTGCAAGCGTCGCTCGGCATTGGAGCTTTCTGGCCAGATTTGGGTCAGCTGTTCTTTGATGCTTGGGGTTGGATGAACCAACAATGGAATATCGCTGTAAGTAACGCCAGATAAATCTTCGTATTGGCGACCACCAGTATTACTGTTGGAGTTTGAGAACAGTTTTGGTGGGCGTGTATCCGGGTTTATCGCCACTTCAATGAAAGGCTTGATTAAGGTTAGCTCTGCACTGTTGGCTACGATATAGACTGCATCAATATCACGGCGGCTACGAGGTTGGCTTTCCATGCTAATCCCAAGTAGTGATTCCATTTGAGCGATATTTTGTTGGCTATCTTGAAGGCCGAAAATGGAATTGATGTTGCGCTGTAATTGGCGTTTATCACCAAACAGATTTACCGCAACTTTGTTTTTACTGTAGCGACGCCACTCTTCATTAAAGGCTTCGACTACTCGTTCACCATAGCTGTTCTGTGGTGCGAGGATCAGTGGGTAACGGTAGCCTTGAGTGAACAGATGTTTCGCCGCTTGAGCAACCTCTTGCTCTGGTGATAAAGCTAGGTAGCAAGTCCCGGCTGCTGTATCAATTTGATCTGGGATGTTAAGCGCGAGAGTGGGAATTGTCTGGCCGCGGTTTTGTTGGAACTGCTGTAGTTTTTCGATATTACTTTTGATCAGCGGCCCCACGACAAAGTCAATTTGCTTACTGGTGAGAATGGCATCTGCCGATTCCAATGTCTCTGCATTGGTATCAATAATCGTCAGTGTGGCTTCTGGTTGGCGATCGGCATCGTTCATCATTGCAAACACAAAACCATCACGAATAAATTGAGCCTGTTTTGCAAACTTTCCCGTTAAAGGCAGTAGCAGGGCTGTGTGGGTTGGTTTGACGATCTCAAGCGCAAGAATATCTGAGATGGCTTTAGGTGTATAAATTGCGGCTGGGTGTTGTGGGTTCTCAGCTAACCATTTTTCTAATGTATTTTTCAATTGTGGCAGATTGCTGCCTAGCGTTTTCATATATACCGCGAGTTGTAACCAACCATCCAACTGCGCTTCGTCTGGTTCTGCAGAAAGTTTAATAATTTTGCTAGCAGAGTAATGGTTTAAATTGGCCCAAATTTGATCGGCTAAAGCTTCTTGTTCTTTACTCGAAGACATGCCATAGAGCGCAATCAATTCGCGTGTTGAGTCAAAAGAACGATCCAGCGCGGTAAATATATCAGCGCGCAATTGGTGGTATTGTTGCCATTGAACCTGTGGCAATGACCAATTTGCTTGGAAACTCAGTTGATCGAGAGCTTCTTGATACTGCTCGGTATTCACTAGCAATTGAGCTCGCAATAATTGCCATTGTGCCTGCTGTGTTGGTGTCAGGGGTTGCTTAGCAAGACGCATAATCAATAACTGGGCTTGATCTGTGCTGTTTTCTTCAATGGCGGCTTTTAGGGCCATGATCAACCAGTCATTTTGCTGAGAGCCCTGACTGGCATCGGCACGCATCAAATAAGTTTGTGCTGTTAACAGCGGTTGAGCGGTAATATCGACCACATCCGGTGACGAAGGCTGAGTCGAACAGGCCGATAAAACGATTGATAATGCAATCGGAGTGAGTAAGCGTGGTACACTGCGTCGCTGATGGTGGTTCATAGCCATGAGTTCTTTCGTTAGTCCGTGTAAAATTGTCTCTATATTAATCGTTGATGTGATGGTAAACAAATGACAGATAATAAAACCGTGCCAAATGGTGCTCCAACTCTTTATATTGTCCCAACCCCGATTGGTAATCTGGGTGACATCACACAACGAGCCCTAGACGTGTTAGCCAGTGTGGATCTGATTGCCGCAGAAGATACACGTCATACCGGTAAATTGTTATCTCACTTTAACATCACAACCAAAACCTTTGCATTACATGACCACAATGAGCAGCAAAAAGCGCAAGTGTTGGTGGATAAACTACTGTCCGGGTTGTCGATTGCTTTGGTGTCAGATGCCGGTACACCGCTGATCAGTGATCCAGGTTATCATTTAGTCACCCAATGTCGTCAAGCGGGGGTTAAAGTTGTGCCACTTCCTGGTCCATGTGCGGTGATCACTGCGCTGAGCGCATCTGGTTTGCCATCCGATAGTTTCAGTTTCGAAGGCTTTTTACCTGCGAAAAGCAAAGCACGTAAAGATAAGTTGCTCGACATTGCGAAAGTAGCGCGTACGTGCATTTTTTATGAATCACCACATCGAATCTGCGAGTCACTGCAAGATATGCTCGAAGTGCTTGGCGGGGAGCGTGAGGTGGTACTAGCACGTGAACTGACCAAAACGTTTGAAACCATTCAAGGTATGCCTTTGGCCGAACTTATCGAGTGGATCGCTGAAGATGATAATCGTAAAAAAGGTGAGATGGTGCTGCTTGTGCATGGCTATCGTGACGCAGGAGAACAGACCTTACCCGATGATGCCTTACGTACCTTAACGATTTTGACCAAAGAGTTACCATTGAAGAAAGCGGCGGCTTTAGTGGCAGAAATTCACCAACTGAAAAAAAATGCATTGTATAAATGGGGTTTGGACAATCTGGGGGAATAAATGATTCGCTAGATTTACCTAGACCAAAATAAAAAAGGGCGCTTGAGGCGCCCTAAGTCTTGTTGGATATGACAAAAACTAGTTTTTGTAGATACACAACATATTGAGATAGCTATCGACCAATTTATACACGGCTTCTTGATCACCCAAGCGGTTTACTTGCAAGAAGATGGAGTAGAAAATGCCGTGGAACAAGCTCGCCATATTGTCTACATCGTGCTTTTCACACAATTCACCACGCTCCATGGCTTTGATGAACATGTTTTTGATCAGTAGCTGATTAGTACGGTTCGTCGAAACAAATAACGGCCATACCTCATCACGAGTCGATGCGCTCCATTCAAACCATACTTTTAGCCAATGGCAGTCGTTCATGGTCAGTTTGACCATCTCTTTGCACAATGTTTGTAGGTTACTTTTAACATCCAAGTCCAAATCGATGTGATCGGTGAGGAAGTTGGAGTATTGGCGAACCACAAAGTTCAGTACATCGTCGACTAAGTCTTCGCGAGTAGGAAAGTAGTTAAACACCGTTGCTACTGAGACTTGCGCAATCTCTGCGATGTCTGCGTGACCACCGCGGCCTATTCCACGCTTTGCAAACACTTCTAATGCGATTTCCATCAGTTGCAGTTTACGTTTTTGTGGAGATAGCCGAGTTCGAGGGCGTTTTTCGATTGATGCGTCCATAGGGGTATATCCTTGCCAATTGAGTTGATTGAGCATTTTGCTCTAATGATTATTTTGTTATTTGCTACTAAAAGCCCTATGAGTGTAATGGTGCATATCAGAGAGGTCAATCTTTGTTGGGTGAAAAAATGCTCAATTATGTTAATTATTTGTCGTTTCAATTCTTTTTATTGAGTAAGCGTATAACAGTGAGGGGATGAGCAGGGAAACGATTAACAGGATTTGAGTGAGGTGATACTATACGCGCCACCAAGGTCAGCGATGCTGGCATCGCCTAACACAACGAGAATGGTATGAAACACACAGTTGAAGTCATGATTTCTGAGCAAGAAGTCGCCAAGCGCATCCACGAATTAGGTCAACAGATCACAGAGCATTATCAAGGTAGTGACGATTTGGTTTTGGTTGGATTGTTGCGTGGTTCCTTTGTTTTTATGGCCGATCTCGCTCGTCAAATTCATCTGACTCATCAAGTCGATTTTATGACGGCTTCTAGCTACGGCAATAGCATGGAAAGTTCACGTGATGTACGCATCCTGAAAGATCTGGACGACGACATCAAAGGCAAAGATGTACTCTTGGTGGAAGACATCATCGATACGGGCAATACGCTCAATAAAGTGAAAGAGATCTTGGCGTTGCGTGAGCCGAAATCGATCCGTATTTGTACTTTGCTCGATAAACCGACTCGTCGTGAAGTTGATGTTGAAGTGAACTGGGTAGGTTTTGAAATTCCAGATGAATTCGTGGTGGGTGTTGGTATCGATTACGCGCAGAAATACCGTCATTTACCTTACATTGGCAAAGTGGTTCCTTTGGCTGAATAAATGTAATGCCACGGCTAAAAATTTAGTTTATAAAAACGCCCACGGTTACGTGGGCGTTGTCATTCTTACCTAGCAGTAGAAAACACTAGCGACACAGCAAACGATGTTCAGGATTGAGGATCATCTCTAACGCTTTGTGATAGTTATCTTCAACGGCGGCTCTTGAAGCGCAGCGTACGCCGAGATATTCCAATCGACCATCTTCTATCCCGTAAACAAAACCGTGCACTTCTACCGCTTGCCCGCGTTCCCATGCGTTTTGCAGTATCGTTGAGTTGGCTAAGTTGTATACTTGCTCGGCGACATTGATTTCAGCCAGCTTATCGGAGCGGTCTTCGGCCGGCATCTTATCGAGATATTCACGATGTTTAAGGTAGTAATCGCGAATATGCAGTAACCAGTTATTGATTAAGCCGAGCTGTGGATTATCGATGGCTGCGGTCACACCACCACATCCATAGTGACCACAGACAATGATGTGTTTGACTTGCAATACATCCACTGCGTACTGGACCACCGATAAACAGTTAAGGTCGGTATGGATCACCTGATTCGCCACATTGCGGTGCACAAACAGTTCACCGGAATAAAGGCCCGTTAAGCGTTCAGCAGGAACTCGACTGTCAGCGCACCCTATCCATAAAAAATCCGGATTTTGCCCTTTGGCTAGCTTGGCAAAGTATTCCGGACTTTCGGCTTTGATCGACTCAGACCATTTTGAGTTGTTCTCAAAAAGTTGTTTAATTTCTGGCATCTTACTTCCCTTCATTAATTGCCAACAATATACACAATGTTACAAATTCAATCCCATAAAATTTACCTTCTGATTAACTCATCTGACGTGTTTTTACAACATTCGACTTAAACTAAGGCATTCGATAGCACCGAGAGGAAGGGGATGTGTTTCAGGCTCGATTTGCGGATCTTAATTTACGTGGTGACCTGTTTGGAGGGGTAACCACCGCGATTATCTCACTGCCATTGGCGTTGGCATTTGGTGTGGCCTCTGGTGCGGGGGCAGAAGCTGGTTTATGGGGAGCGATACTGGTTGGTCTATTTGCCGCTTTGTTTGGTGGCTCTTCAACGCTGATTTCAGAACCAACTGGGCCAATGACAGTAATTATGACGGCGATACTGACCACTATGGTGTCACGTTATCCTGAATCTGGTGCGGCCATTGCGTTTACCGTGGTGATGATGGCGGGGGCGTTTCAGATTCTGCTCGGTACACTCAAACTCGGAAAATACATCACGCTCATGCCTTACAGTGTGGTATCAGGTTTTATGTCTGGTATCGGGGTGATACTGATTATTCTGCAACTTTCTCCACTACTTGGTCATCCTTCTCCCGGTGGTGGTGTGCTGGGAACTTTATCAGCACTGCCGGAGTTGCTCGCCAACCTAAAATTCAGTGAGCTGTTTTTAGGGGGGCTGACACTCGGAATTTTGTTTTTTTTACCACAAAAATACCGCAAACAAGTCCCCGCACAGTTGGTGGCACTGGTGGCGGTAACGCTGTTTTCAGTCATTTTCTTTGATACTGACGATATTCGTCGTATTGGCGAAATTCCTGCCGGATTACCCCATATTGTTGTCCCTACCTTTAGCAGTGAAATTTTTGTCACTATGGTGATTGATGCTCTAGTGCTCGGTACTTTGGGCTGTATCGATACACTGTTAACCGCGGTGATCGGCGATTCTCTCACGCGTAAAGAGCATGATTCCGATCGCGAACTGCAAGGACAGGGCATGGCCAATATGGTGGCTGGGCTTTTTGGCGCTTTACCCGGTGCAGGGGCAACCATGGGCACGGTGACTAACATTCAAGTTGGTGCGCGCTCACCACTCTCTGGAGTGACACGAGCCTTAGTATTAGCACTGGTGGTTTTGGTTGCTGGCGGTTTAACCGAGCCTATCCCAATGGCGGTGTTGGCTGGCATCGCAGTGTATGTCGGGGTGAATATACTCGACTGGGCGTTTATCCAACGAGCGCACAAAATCAGCATACAAGGCATGGCCATCATGTACGGTGTGATGCTGTTGACTGTGTTTGTGGATTTGATTGTGGCGGTTGGCCTTGGTGTGTTCATCTCCAACATTCTGGTTATTGAACGTTTAAGCCGTGAACAGGCGCGTCAAGTGAAGGCGATCAGTGATGCTGATGACGATGATGTGCCGTTGACCGAAAGTGAGCGCAAGTTGCTCGATAAAGCGAATGGTAAGGTGCTGTTTTTCTATCTGTCGGGACCGATGATTTTTAGTGTGTCGAAAGCCATTACTCGCCAGCACAGCAGTGTTGATCAGTATCAAGCGATGATCCTCGATCTGACCGATGTGCCGATGATCGATGTCACTGTCGGGTTGGCGCTAGAAAACGCGATTCGCGATGCTCAGGAAGCAAATTGTGAAGTCTATTTGCTTTGTCCAAATGAGAAAACTCGTGCGGAGTTAGAAAAATTCCATGTCATCGACTTGGTACCTGATCAGAACATGTTTACTTTCCGCTATGAAGCGCTTAATGCGGCGGTAAAACAGGTCACGGTTAGTGAGTGATAAATAGAAATAGCCTATAAATCGTCAAGTAAAGTGCCGCAGTGATGCGGCATTTTTATGTGTAAAAATCATGAAATGGAAAACTATATTAGCTATTTCTGTATTAATGATTGCCCTTATCCAATAAAGGGTTGAAAAAGCGCCATAAAAGCGCAACATCGTGGTTGTTATCGATAACAAGGTTTCTGCCATGTACGCACTGGAAATAGAACAACTTAAAAAAACTTACGCAGGTGGCTTTGAAGCGCTCAAAGGTATTAGTCTGCAAGTCAAAAAAGGCGATTTTTACGCACTGCTGGGGCCGAATGGGGCTGGTAAATCGACCACGATTGGAATCATTTCATCACTGGTCAACAAAACCTCCGGCAAGGTGACCGTGTTTGGTTACGATCTCGATTCGCAGCTGGAACTTGCCAAACAGCAACTTGGTTTGGTGCCGCAAGAATTTAACTTCAACCCGTTTGAAACGGTCGAGCAGATCGTACTTCAGCAAGCGGGTTACTACGGTGTGCCTAAAGCGTTAGCCAAAGAGCGCGCAAAAAAGTACCTGACTCAGCTTGATTTGTGGGAAAAACGCAGCGAACGAGCAAGAAACCTCTCCGGTGGTATGAAACGCCGTTTGATGATTGCGCGCGCTTTAATGCATGAGCCGCAACTGCTGATCCTTGATGAACCAACGGCGGGAGTCGATATTGAACTGCGTCGCTCGATGTGGGAGTTCCTCAAGCAAATTAACGCGCAAGGAGTGACGATTATTCTCACCACTCACTATCTCGAAGAAGCGGAAATGCTCTGTCGTCACATTGGCATCATTCAACGCGGCGAGCTGATAGAAAACACCACCATGAAATCTCTGCTTGGTAAGCTGCATGTTGAAACCTTCGTGTTGGATGTCGATGGCACCGAAACCATTGCGCCGCTGCAAGGTGTGGTGAAACAGCAGATGGTGGAAGGTTCGCTGGAAATCGAATTAGAAAAAAGCCAAGGGATCAACCATGTGTTTACTCAACTCACCGAGCAAGGGGTGAAGGTGCTTTCCATGCGCAACAAAGTAAACCGTTTGGAAGAGCTGTTTGTCAGCATAGTCAATAGTGGTAAGCGAGGTTAATCAGCATGTATCAAATTTATTGGACGGCATTTTGCAGTCTGCTGGGTAAAGAAATTAATCGTTTTACCCGTATTTGGGTACAAACTTTGGTTCCACCAGCCATCACTATGACGCTGTACTTCATCATTTTTGGTAACTTGATCGGCTCTCGAATCGGTGAAATGAACGGTTTCAGCTACATGGAATACATAGTGCCTGGCCTCATCATGATGTCGGTGATCACTAACTCTTATTCCAATGTGGCTTCGTCTTTCTTTAGTTCTAAGTTTCAAAAGAACATTGAAGAGCTGTTGGTCGCTCCAGTGCCAAACTATGTGATTATCGCTGGCTACGTAATGGGTGGTGTGGCGCGTGGCTTACTGGTTGGGGCTATGGTGACGGCGGTTTCGCTGCTGTTTGTTGATCTGAAAGTCGATCATTGGGGCATCATTATCGCGACCGTATTTTTAACGTCCGTAGTCTTTTCACTCGGTGGGTTGATTAACGCGGTGTTTGCCAAAACGTTTGATGACATCTCGATTGTTCCAACCTTTGTCCTCACGCCGCTGACTTACCTCGGTGGAGTGTTCTACTCGATCAGTCTGCTGCCTGAATTTTGGCAGGGTGTCTCGAAGATCAATCCCATCGTCTACATGGTTAATGCCTTTCGCTACGGTTTCCTTGGCGTGTCGGATGTGGATATCACGACTTCGTTTGCAGTGTTAATGGCCTTTGTGGTGGCGCTGTACTGTGTGGCACATTATTTGGTGACCAAAGGCAAAGGGCTGCGCAGCTAACTGAATGAATAGATATAAAAAAGGTCAACCGAGGTTGACCTTTTTTGATCCAGAAGAGAGAGGGATTATTCTTCTTCGCTGCTGGCTTTGGTATCTGTTTGCAGATCGAGAACTTGGTTATCAATCAAGCGTACCTTACCTAAGAAAGCCGACATCAGAATCACCGCTTGCTTACTTTCACTGCTGATTGGCAATAGAGTACGAGCATCACGGATAAAGATCTCATCAGGCTCCAGATCGGCTGCGCGCAGTTGATCCACAGCATCTTCAATGATCGATGGATAATCGTCACGGCCACCACGGATCGCACTGTTAATCCAGCGCATGGTGCGAGCCAATACTGGCGCGCGTTGGCGCTCATCAAGCGTCAGTAAATTATTACGTGAACTCATCGCAAGACCATCCAATTCACGAACGGTAGCAACGCCGACAATTTCGATATCCATGCACAGATCTTCCACCATTTGACGGATCACCGCCAATTGTTGGAAATCTTTTTCGCCAAAGCAGGCCACATCAGGCTGCACAATGTTAAACAGCTTAGTGACGATTGTGGCGACACCACGGAAATGACCTGGACGAGAAGCGCCTTCCAGCATGAAGGACAGTCCCGGTACTTCAACAAAGGTTTGTTTATCCAAACCTTGTGGGTACATGGTTTCCGGGGTCGGCGTTAATACGAGATCAACCCCTTCACCATTGAGTTTACTCAAATCGTCTTCTAGGGTGCGCGGATAGTTTTTCAAATCTTCCGCGCGGTCAAATTGCATTGGGTTGACGAAAATACTCACGACGACCACATCGGCCAGTTCACGAGCTTTACGAACCAGAGTTAAATGGCCTTCATGTAAATTACCCATGGTCGGCACAAAAGCGACTCGGCGGCCCTCACGCTTGATCTGTTTGATTTGCTCGCGAAGAACGGCAATGTCAGCAAAAACTTGCATGAATGACTCCTTAGGCAATGGTATGAGCGAGATCTGGGAAAGCGCCACTCTCGACATCTTCGATATACTTGGCAACGGCTTGGCGAATGTCGCCCGTCTCAGCCAAGAAATTTTTCGAGAATTTTGGCATGTAGTTCGCCGAAATTCCAAACATATCGTGCATGACGAGGATTTGACCATCTGTGCCGTTGCCAGCACCAATACCAATCACAGGGACATCAAGAAGTTGAGTGATGCGGTTTGCCAATTCGGCAGGAACGCATTCCAGCAGGACAATTTGTGCGCCCGCTTCTTGCAGAGCCAACGCATCACGTACCATGCGATCCGCTTTATCTTGCTCGCGGCCTTGTACTTTGTAGCCACCAAAAATATTGACCGACTGCGGCGTTAAACCGAGGTGAGCACACACTGGCACTGCACGTTCAGTCAACATTTTTACGGTGTCGACTAACCAATCGCCACCTTCAATTTTCACCATGTTCGCACCGGCGCGAACCAGTTTGGCCGCGTTTTCACACGCTTGTTCTGGTGTGGCATAGCTCATGAAAGGCATATCCGCCATGAGCAAACAATTTGGGCTGCCTTTACGTACACAACGGGTGTGGTAGGCAATCTCATCCACCGTCACGGGTAAGGTGTCGGCTTCTCCTTGTAACACCATGCCAAGCGAATCACCGACCAACAGGACCGGCATTTCTTGGCTCTCAAATAACTGAGCAAAACTCGCATCATAAGCGGTTGATGTAGCAAATTTGCGACCTTCCTGCTTCCATTTCATCAGGTCGTTTATGGTAATTTTTTTCATTGTTAGTCCTTACTCGACGTTGGCGAATGCCAAATGCTGAGCCCATTGAGCGGTACTTGTTGCAATAGCGCTTGGATTTCAGTCCCGTCAGGGAGAGTTAAATTTGGTGCGATTTCCGCGAGCGGATACAGTACGAATTCACGTACTTTCATTCCATAGTGAGGAATGGTGAGGCGCTCGGTCTCTATCACCTCATTGCCGTAAAGCACAATATCGAGATCGAGGGTTCTCGGTCCCCATCGTTCGTCTTTACGGACACGCCCCTGTTCCAGTTCAATGCGTTGTGTGCAATCGAGCAGTTCCAGTGGCGTTAATTCGGTTTCAATGGCCGCGACCGCATTAATGTAATCCGGCTGATTTTGCGGTCCCATTGGTGTGCTGCTATAGAGCGATGAAGCCGCGATAAGGCGCGACTTCGGTAATTGAGTAAGCTGTTGTATGGCTTGTTGGGCTTGAGCGACAGGGTCGCCCAAGTTACTGCCAATCGCAATGTAGGCAAGCATCATTCGCTCGATTTACTCTTTGGCTTATTACGTGATGGTTTACGGCGGCGTGAGCTCGGTTTACCTGTGCCAGTCGTGTTCCCCATGTCACCGACCATCGCCTGACGCATATTGCGCCCCGCGTTTTGGAAAGTGGCCCACCATTCAGCTAATTGTTTGGTTTCTCCACCTTCAATTTCGCCACGCATTTCGAGGAAATCAAAGCCTGCGCGGAACTTGCTCAGTTCCAACAAACGGAAGGCACGTTTGCCACTGCGACGGGGTAAGCGTTGTTGTAACTGCCAGATATCACGAATGGTTGTGGTGTGGCGACGCGGGATCGCGATGCGTTTGACTACTTCATCTAAGATGCGGTTACTGGCTTCCGTCATCGCATCAAACTCGTGGAGGCTGAGTGACTCCATCAGTTGGTCGGCGAGCTTGATCATCGGATACCACAACATGGCGGCAAACATAAACGCTGGGTTGATACGCAGATCTTCTTCGATACGAATATCGGTCGCATCCAGCACCAAATCCAACATCTGCTCGGTTTGCGAGCTGTGATCGGCGGTAAAATGTTCCGCGATGGTTGGGAAAAGCTGCTGGAACAGATTGTATTGACGCATCAAGTGGTAAGTCTCTAAACCATGACCCGCTTGCAGCATTTTGAGCGACTCTTCATAAAGACGAGCGGCAGGAATATCACGCAGCAGAGGAGCAAGGTGCTCAATTGGCTCGGCCGTGTCTTCCTCAATATCAAAATCGAGTTTGACCGCAAAACGCACCGCACGCAGCATACGCACCGGATCCTCGCGATAGCGTGTTTCCGGGTCGCCAATCAGACGCACTAGGCGATCTTCAAGATCTTCCATGCCGCCGGCATAGTCGTGAATGCTGTAGTCCGCAATGTTGTAATACATCGCATTGATGGTGAAGTCGCGGCGCTCGGCATCTTCATCAATCGTGCCGTACACGTTGTCGCGCAGCAGCATGCCAGCTTCCGATTGCGCAGCAATATTTTGGCTTTGGCTCGTCTCTTGATGATGGCCACGGAAAGTGGCCACTTCGACGATGTCACGTCCAAACATAATGTGAGCCAGACGAAAACGGCGACCAATCAGACGACAGTTACGAAACAGTTGGCGCAGCTGCTCTGGCGTGGCGTTGGTGGCCACATCAAAGTCTTTTGGCTTGCCGCCAAGGAGTAAGTCACGCACACCGCCGCCGACAAGAAAGGCTTCAAACCCTGCGCTATGCAAGCGATAGAGCACTTTCAGAGCATTTTCGCTGATCTGCTGACGCGAGATAGGGTGTGCCTGACGCGGAATAATAGTCAAAGCTAAGTCTGGATATGTGCGAGTGTTGCTCGGTTCAAAATCTTTATTATTCATGTGCTTCTGACAATGATTGCTGTTGCCGCTGTAAGCGTTACGCTGCTTAATTTAACGCTCACACGGACGGAATTTGACGCTAATAATAGCTTAAGCCAGACCATTTGAGAATCTTGGTGTGATCTCGATCGCTTCCGGCAGTTGGCTCACCTGCCAATGTTGGCATCCCCAAGCCAGCATTTGCTCAGTATTTGCATCGGAAAAATCCGCAGGTAATACAAAGCCTAGAAACTGCATAGCATGCGAAATCGTCTGTCTAGGATGTACTGATTCAATCGCTGGAGCGTGATTCTGTTTCGAGAGTTTATTCCCGTTACCATCCATCGCCAAAGGCAAATGTAAGTAGCTGACCGGCTTTTGTTTTAAAGTGTGATACAGGCTGATTTGCCGACCTGTGGGTTCAATCAAATCTGCTCCACGCACCACTTGAGTGACACCTTGGTCAATATCATCTAACACCACCGCGAGGTTATACGCAAACAGGCCATCACGACGTTTTATGATGAAATCTTCTTCAGCTAAGGCTTTGGGTATGGTGATTGAGCCGTGTTTCAAATCAATGAATTCTTGTATTGGATTATCCATCCGCAGCCGAATCGAGCAGTCTTGCTGCTGAGCCGGCGGATGGCTTTTGCAGTGGCCGTTATAAAAGCCGCCCATGGCTTTAATCTCTTTACGAGTGCATTGGCAGTAGTAGGCCTGTCCTGTGGCGAGCCATTGATTAATTTGGTCTTGATACAAAGCATGACGCTGGCTTTGGTAAACCACTGAGTCATCCCAATGCAGGCCATAGGCTTCTAATGTGCGCAGGATATGTGCTGCCGCTCCCTGCATTTCGCGGGGCGGGTCAAGGTCTTCAATACGAACCAGCCATTTACCTTGATGGGCTTTGGCTTGGAAATAGCTCCCTAAAGCCGCAATCAACGAACCAAAATGTAAGGGGCCTGAAGGGGAGGGGGCGAAGCGACCAATATAGTTCATAGGGCGATTTACCTTTCAAATGCAAAGAAACAAGAAAAGGGAGCGTGTGCTCCCTTTTCTTTACTGCTTTATCTTAGCCAAGCATTTGCTTTTCTTTGATTTCAGCGAGTGTTTTGCAATCGATACACAGATCTGCGGTTGGGCGCGCTTCTAGACGACGAATACCAATTTCCACACCACATGAATCACAGAAACCGAAATCCTCTTCTTTAATTTTGTCGAGAGTCTTTTCGATTTTCTTGATCAGGCGGCGTTCGCGATCACGGTTACGCAGTTCTAGGCTGAACTCTTCTTCTTGAGAAGCACGGTCAACAGGGTCTGGGAAGTTGGCTGCTTCATCCTGCATGTGGTGAACGGTGCGGTCCACTTCTTCTCTCAGTTGGTTGCGCCACGCTTCCAAAATTTTTGTAAAATGAATAACTTGCGCAGGTGACATATATTCTTCACCCGGCTTTTCCTGATATGGCTCAACACCAGCAATGGCTAGGATGCCTAGCGTTTTCTTTTTAGACTCTGTCATACAGATCTCCTACTAACCCTAGTCAACTGCGAGAGCAGTTAAATTTAAGGCGGGTATCTATAGCAAAAAGAAGTGGGTGAGGCAAACAATCCAACGTAAAGTTATCGTCAATGTGAAGACACCATCAATTTTTTGTCACTTGATGGGCAAATTTGACCTCAGATACCATTTGGATTTCGAACTCTGAAAGTGACGCCTTGTAGCACAACACTTCCACCCCGGCTTCTTGTGCCGCTTTTAGTAACTGTGAATAGTTCGCGTCTATATGGAGAGCGGGAGAGACTTTTTCAATCCCCGAATGTAAAACGGCAAACAAAAGTACCGACCTGCTTCCATCTTTGGCCATTTCCGCTAATTCACGCAGATGTTTTTGCCCGCGAGTTGTGACGGCATCAGGGAAGTAACCTTGTCCTTTATCGCCTTGAATCTCATCCAAAAGAGTGACGCTTTTTACTTCTATAAAGCAGTTTGGTTGAGAATCAGACTTTAGCAAGATGTCGATACGGCTATTTTCATGGCCGTACTTCACTTCTGTGCGGAGCTCAGCATAACCCTGCAACTGAGGAATACGCCCAGCCAAGATGGCTTCCACGACTAACGTGTTGGCACGTGCGGTGTTCACGCAAATCCAGTGACCTTTTTTTGTCTCCGTTAGTTCCCAACTGTGGGCGTATTTACGTTTGGGATTATCCGATGTAGAAAACCACACCGTACTGCCCGGCTCGGCGCAGCCAGTCATGCCTCCCGTGTTCGCGCAGTGCATGGTGATCACTGAACCATCTTCTAGCATCACATCAGCTAAAAAGCGTTTGTAACGTTTGAGTAAGGTTCCTTTTTGCAGAGGTGGGGAAAAGTGCATGTTTCTCTTCTTATTCATACCCAATGGCGAGGACATTTAAACATACCCTAGTGGCTTTTGTCACAATCGCATCCCCTTCCTATTGGAAGCTATAGCCATGGTGTTTCAAGGTGTTAAATGGCAATGCCATCGAGAGGTTAGCGGCAGGTGAGAAAGTCCATCATTCCGCCTCTGGTGAAGCATTGAAGTTGAACATATAATTGCCGCCCGCCCGAGTCTGGGTATCTGTTTTTTTGGTAAGATTCCTTGCGTAAGTTTTTGAAAAATATAGCCATATTTAAGGTTGTATTGTTGGCTGTTCTCGCGTTGTCAATTTGGTCTACCCGTATTCCTGATATGCCCTATCATCAGGTGACGCCTGAACTGAGTCAGTCTGATTTCCATGTCATTGAATTCAATGATAATGGTGAAATGCACCTGCCGGGGCAATATCAAGCGTTAAAGGCGCGACTGGCAAAAAAACCTGGGGCAGAACTGCTGATCTTTATCCATGGCTGGCATCACAATGCTGCACCGACTGACGATAATTTTGTCGCTTTTCAACGTTTTCATCGTGAAATGGCTAAAAGCCATCCCGGTTTGATTGGGCTGTATATTGGTTGGCGTGGTGATCAATACGATCCTTTCTGGCTGGATGGTTCTGATGACCCTACCAGTCAAGTGGAAGCGCTGGACTTCCCGACGATTTTGACCAGTAAGCAGGTGGCTCGGCGAGTTGGTGAGCATGGAGTAAGAAATCTGCTGAATTCTCTGGAAGATCTGCGTCGTCAAGGAACACTTGGTCGCTATATTTTGGTGGGACACAGCCTCGGTGGCGTGGTTGCGCTTCATGCGCGTAAACAGGCAATTTTGGACAATCTGGCTGCTGGTCGTGGTGAAACGAATTTGACCGTACTTTTAAATCCCGCGGCCTCCGCCAAAGAGTACCAACCGCTGGATAAATGGCTCAGCCCAAAAGGCTTTGGGCCGTCCATGCTGGTATTGCAGTCGAAAACGGACTTTGCGGTGCGTGAAGCTTTTAACTGGATTAAGGATGGTGAGCGCGCCGTGGGGAATTCTTGGGCAATCACTCATGACGTGGATCCGTGTTCGGGCATGATTGCAATAAGTCAGTTAAGATCCCTCAGTGGCTAGTCGAGCACGATGCCAAACCGGGGTGCATGCAAATATTGGATGGCGCTGGCTGGAAAATTCGCGCTAGGCTTTATGCACGAAAAACCGTTGAAAGCTGTGAAGATGCGAATCGTCAAGCGGTGTGGGTGCTGGCGGTTGCGGACGGCATTATTGCAGGACATAACGGCATTTTGACTCACGATCAAGCCTTAGCACTCAATGCTTGGATGAAGTTAAAACCCGAGTCAATGAGTGAGGCCTCGACTTCTGAACGATTAGAACCGTCGAGCGTGCTGCTCGATGATCAGGCATTCAGCAACGCTGAAAATGCACGTGCTAACGCCGCGAATGAACATGATCTGAACACCGAACCGGCGTTAGTTGAATCGCAAGAGGCTGAACCGCAACAAAGCGCATCGCCTCTGTCAGAGTCGCTTCTCGTTGTTCCTGGAGCTATTCAACCGGAAGAGCCTGTCTCTGCCGCGCAATAAGTTTAATCTCAGTCGTGCATTCAGGTTTTACCGGAATGCACTTTGGGCGCTTACTCAGTTTTATGTACAATGGCGCGGTCATTTCATGTTGTAGGAACCGCCCTTGTCACCACTGCCCATTATTGAGGTGATGCCGAAGCTGTTGTCCGGTATCACCGACTTTCCACAACTCATCCTCAAAGCCGCGCCCGGTGCCGGTAAGTCCACCTACTTTCCGTTGCAGTTACTGCAAGCGGGGCTGTTCCACGGCAAAATCATTATGCTGGAGCCACGGCGTTTGGCTGCGCGCAACATTGCCCGCTATTTGGCGCAGCAACTGGGTGAAGAGGTTGGGCAGAGCGTAGGGTATCGGGTGCGTGGTGAAAACCGAGTCAGCCGAGCCACTCAGTTGGAGATTGTGACTGAAGGCGTTATGACGCGCATGCTACAAAACGATCCGGAACTGGATGGCGTAGATGTGCTGATTTTCGATGAATTTCATGAGCGCAGCATTCACGCTGATACTGCCTTGGCGTTGGCGCTTGAAGTGCAGTCTGCGCTGCGGGAAGATTTAAAAATCGTGGTGATGTCGGCCACACTCGATCAGCAAGCTTTGCAAAACTTACTGCCGCAAGCGAGTTATGTTGAGTCACAAGGTCGTGGTTTCCCGATAGAGATTCGCTATCAAGCTATGCGGGTTGATGAACCGTTGGTGGCGGCGATGCAGCGACAAATTCGTCATCTTTTGCAGCACGAAACGGGCTCATTGCTGGCCTTTTTGCCCGGTGCCGCCAGCATCAACCAGTTAACCGAACAGTTAAGTGATTTGGCTAGCGAGGTTGAAATCTGCCCTTTGTATGGACAGATGGAGTTCGCCGCGCAGCAACGTGCGATTGCTCCCGCGGCGGCGGGGCGGCGCAAAGTGGTCTTGGCGACCAATATTGCTGAAACCTCGCTGACCATCGAAGGTATTCGCATAGTGCTAGATAGTGGACTTGAGCGCAGTGCGCGGTTTGACCTCAAAACTGGCATTACCCGCCTTGAACAAGTGCGGATTGCGCAGTCTTCAGCTGAACAGCGGGCAGGGCGTGCCGGACGTTTAGAGCCGGGGATTTGTGTGCGTTTATACAGCGAAGCGCAGCTTAAGCAGCAGCCTTGGGTGCCGGAGCCCGAAATGCTACACACGGACTTAGCGCCACTGGCGTTAGAACTCGCGCAATGGGGTGCGCAACCTAGCGACTTGGCTTGGTTGAACTTGCCACCGAGCAGTGCGTTTGTGCAGGCGCAGCAACTGTTGCAGCGTCTTGGTCTTTTGGATGCACGCACGCAACTCACTGCGGCGGGTAAAGAGGCGCACTCACTGGGCGTTGATCCGCGGATTGCCGCGATGCTGCTGCGCGCCGATCGCTTAGGTGAGTCGGCCTTGCAAAGCGCTTTAGCGTTGGCGGTGTTACTTGAAGAGCCGGAACGGCAAGTGATTGATGTACAACATAGCTTGCACCGCTGGCAGCAAGGTCGTCATCCCAAACAAAAACTGCTAATTCAACGCGCCCAATCTTTGGCGCACAAACTCGATACGGCATTTTCACTCTCCTCTGTTGAGTCAGCATGGCTGCCTTTAGTGGCGTGTTTGGCCTTTCCAGATCGAATTGCCCAGCAGCGTGGCCAACAAACAGGGCAATTTTTACTCGCCAATGGTCACGGCGCTTGGCTAGCGATGGAAGAACGTTTGTCCGCCGCCGATTATCTGGTCGCCTTGGATTTAATGCGCGGCCAAACCCAAGCCAGTCAAATTTTCAGCGCGCTTGAGCTCGATATCCACGCGCTTGAGCGCCTATTGCCAGCGCTGATTTCTCGTGTCGAACAAGTGGATTGGGATGAAAAAGCCGGCCGCCTGAGCGCGGAAGCGCAGTGGCGAATCGATCAACTGGTGCTTCGCCGTGAAAAGCTGCCAGAACCCGATAAACAAAAAATGACACAAGCTTTGCTGAGCTATGTACGGCGCAAAGGCTTAACAGTGTTACAGTGGAGCGAAGACGCGAGCGAGTGGCTTGCCCGTGCACGCTGCGCCGCCGAATGGCTGCCGGAAGAGGCATGGCCAGATCTGGATGATGAAGCGCTACTTGCGCACCTCGAACTGTGGTTAGAGCCGTATTTGGCCGGCGTAACCTCGGTGAAAGGTTTGCAGAATGTCTCTGTTCTTCAAGCGCTCAAACATTATCTTGGCTGGGATCTCAGTCAGCAGCTTGACGAGTGGCTGCCAACCCATCATTTGCTGCCAACGGGGAATCATAAAAAAATCCGTTATCAGTTAGGGATGGAGCCTACGCTCTCGGTGCGCATGCAGGAAGTGTTTGGCGAGCAAAGTTCACCGCGTGTTGCCAAAGGGACGCGTGCGGTGGTGATGGAATTGCTTTCTCCCGCGCAGCGCCCGTTGCAAGTTACCCGCGATCTCGCCAGTTTTTGGGCGGGAGCGTATAAAGAAGTGCAAAAAGAGATGAAAGGCCGCTACCCGAAACATGTGTGGCCGGATGATCCTGCCAATCATGTGGCAACCAGTAAAACCAAACGACAATTGAACGCATGACAAGAAAAAGTAGTAACAAGCCGCGCACCCGCAAAGCGCGCAGTGGTAAAAGCGCCTCTTCCTCCAAGCTGCAAGTTTGGCTAGGTCGGATCTGGAGCATCGGTTGGAAAGTGGCACTGGCGCTAGCCGCCGTGTTGGTTTTTATTGGTATTTATCTCGATTCGATGATCAAACAGCGCTTTGAAGGGCAGTTGTTTGATTTGCCAACCGTGGTGTATGCGCGCATTTTGACGCTTGAACCTGGCGGTGGCTTGAGCTTACCAGAGCTACGTAATGAGCTCGATGTGCTTAATTACCGTAAGGTCGCGCAGCCCCGTTTTCCCGGAGAATACTCTTCTTCTTCCACTCGAATTGAACTGATCCGCCGTCCGTTTGAATTTGCCGATGGTCCAGAGCCGGATCGCCGCGTTATGCTCACCTTTGATGGTAGCGGTTTAAGCAAAATCGAATCATTAGAGCAAAAGCGCGAGTTAGGCTACTTGCGTTTAGAGCCGAAATTGATGGGGATGCTAGAAAAAGATTCGTCAGAGCAGCGACTTTTTTTACGCCGTGAGCAATTCCCCGAAGTGTTGGTAGATGCACTCTTAGTGACCGAAGATCGCGATTTTTATCAGCACGATGGTGTATCACCACTCGCGATTGGTCGCGCTATGGTGGTCAACCTTAAAGCGGGGCGCACGGTGCAAGGGGGGAGTACCTTGACCCAGCAGCTTGCTAAAAACATCTTCCTTTCCAGTGATCGCACCTTGTGGCGCAAGCTGCGCGAAGCCTATATGGCCCTGATCATCGATTATCGCTACAGCAAAGATCGCATTCTTGAAGCCTATCTCAATGAGGTTTATTTAGGTCAAAGTGGCGCGGATGCGATCCACGGTTTTGGGCTGGCTTCACGGCTCTATTTTGGTCAGCCGCTGCAAGAGTTACGGATTGATCAATTGGCATTGTTGGTCGGCATGGTCAAAGGGCCTTCTTATTACAATCCGATGCGCTTTGCTGAGCGCGCTCGTGAGCGGCGCGATCTGGTGCTCAAGTTGATGATGGAGCACGATATTCTGACCGCGCAAGAGTACCAACAGGCTGTGACTCGTCCGTTGGATGTGCAGAAAACGGCGCAAATTGCCGGTCGGCAGCCAGCCTACTTTCAGCAAGTCTCAATTGAGCTAAAAGAAAAACTGGGGGACAAATTCAAAGCCGACTCTGGGTTGCGTGTGTTCACCTCGCTGGATCCAGTTTCTCAGTCCAAGCTTGAGCAAGCGATTAACGATCAGATCCCGCAATTAGCCAAAACAGCAGGGAAAGATCTCGAAGCTGCGGCGATTTCGGTGGATCGTAACAGTGGAGAAATTCGCGCCATGGTTGGCGGTAAGCGCACGGGTTACGATGGTTTTAACCGCGTGCTTAATGCCAGCCGACAAATCGGCTCTCTGGTTAAGCCTGCGGTTTATCTCACGGCGCTAACTCATCCTGATCAATACAATCTGGCCACGACACTGGAAGATAAACCGATCACTTTAAAAGGCAGTGAAGGTAGCGCGTGGACACCGAGAAACTACGACCGAAAATATCGTGGCGAAGTGCCACTCTACCAAGCGCTTGCTCAATCACTGAATGTACCGACCGTGGCTTTGGGGATGAAGCTTGGGATTGATCAAGTCTCAGCCACCTTGGGTAAACTCGGTGTGAATCGCGACGAAATTCGCCCTGTACCTTCCATGTTGCTCGGTTCGTTCTCGCTTACGCCGTATCAAGTGGCGCAGATGTACCAAACGCTAACCAATTCCGGCAAAAAAGCCCCACTTTCGGCGCTGCGTTCCGTACTCGATTTGGATGGCAACGTGTTGTATGAGTCGCTACCTAAAGTGTCGCAAGCGGTCGATCAGCAAGCAGCATGGCTCACCACTTACGCGATGAAACAAGGGGTGCAAGAAGGCACTGGACGTTACTTGAATGCGCAATTCAGCAGTGCTGCCTTGGCGGGTAAAACCGGTACGACTAACGATAACCGTGACAGTTGGTTTGTTGGGGTCGATGGCCGTGAAGTGACCACCATTTGGCTTGGCCGTGACGATAACCAACCGACCAAGCTCACCGGTGCTAGTGGGGCATTACGTGTTTATGCGCAGTATTTGAAATATCGCATTCCAGAGAAATTACAGTTACCTTGGCCGGAAGGTATTACCACTTTCGGTTTTGCGAAACAGGCACAAGGTGGTTTAACGCTCGATTGTGATAACGCGTTTAAACTGCCGATCTGGGATAATCAGCAGCAATTGAAACAGCAGTGTGAAAACCGCCCGACCGAATGGCTGAAAAAGCTTTTCCCTTGGTAGGCTAGCGATAAGAGTCAATCAAGGATAGGCAGTACCGCGATTTATCACTGACCTAAAACTTCAAGTTGTTTGGCTGAATTTAGGCGTTTATAGTGGTTTGATTCTTAAGGATTTAGAGGGTAACTCACGTGATGAAATGGGCGGTGTCATTCAGCGTTATGTTCGGAGTATTACTTGCTCCGTTGGCGTTGGCGCAAGAAACCAATGCTCAGGCGGCTCAGCGCCCTAAAATCGCGTTAGTGCTGGCGGGTGGTGGCGCGAAAGGTGCAGCGCATATGGGTGTGTTAAGAGCGCTGGAGGAGCTGCACGTTCCCGTCGATATCATCACAGGAACCAGTATGGGCGCGTATGTCGGTGGTTTATATGCCACTGGCATGAGCGCAGAAGAGATCGAAGCACTGATATACAGCGTGGATTGGAACCGTGGGTATCGCGATCGCGTTGATCGTAGCCAACGTCGGGTTCGTGACAAAGAGTACGAAGATCGCTACCAAATCACCACAGATCTTGGTTTGCACTGGGGGAAGTTCGCGCACCCAAAGGCGTGGTGCAAGGACAAAACATGCTGCGCATGTTGCGTGAAACCACAGGCAATTTGCCCGCTTTTGATTCTTTTGACCAGTTGGTGATCCCTTATCGTGCTGTCGCGACCGATATCATCCATCTACAAGAAGTGGTGCTTGATAAAGGCTTTTTAGTCGATGCGATGATGGCCAGTATGTCAGTGCCAGGGGCGTTACCTCCTTACGAGATTGATGGTTTATGGTTGGTGGACGGCGGTGTCACCAACAACATGCCGGTTGATGTGGCGCGAGCGATGGGCGCAGACATTGTTATCGCTGTCGATATCAGTACCGACTATAAAACCCAAGAAGATTTCACTAATCTGTTTACGGTGGCCGATCAGCTATCCAATTATCTTGTTCGTCGTAGCACCGAAAAGCAGAGTGACAACCTGACTGAGCACGATCTGCTGTTGCGTCCTCAGGTGGGAAAAATGGAAACCACCGAGTTTGATAAAATGCCCGATGCTTTTGCGATGGGCTATCAGGTCGCGATGGATAACCAAGCCTTTTTACAGAAAATCGCCTTAAGTTCAGCACAATACCAAAACTACATAGATGCCAAAGAAGAACGCCGTAAAACGTTGCGTTATGGTGATAATGTTAAAGTTGACGAAATTGTTCTGCAAAACAATACCCACTACAGCGATCTGCTATTACTGAACCGACTCAATTTAGAACCCGCGCAAAAGCTCAGCACCGAAGAGATTGAAACCAGTATCGAAGATCTTTATGCGTTAGATCGGTTCGAGCTGGTGCGCTATCAATACGAGCAGCAACAAGACACAGAACAGCTAGTGATCGATGTTCGCGAAAAGTCGTGGGGGCCGAATTACGTTAACTTTCGCTTCTTTCTGGAAGATGATTTTGAAACCGAAAGCCAATATGCTTTGGGAGTTTCTACCAATTTTACCGACATCAATTCGCATGGTGCGGAATTGGCTCTCAATATGGATATGGGAACCGACAAACTGATTGAAGCAGAACTCTATTCTCCTTTGCTATCGGGACAAAAAACCTTTACTACGGCTTCGCTGCGTTACAGTAATGAACGACGCAATGCCCCGATTGCTGGATTTGAAGATACGTCACTCAGTGCGACCGAAAATTACTTACCGATCACCTATTCAGAGTGGATAGGGGAGATTGCACTCGGTTATCAAATTGAGTTGTGGCGAGAAATCAAACTCGGCACACGCTACAGTAAGGGCAATGGGCAAGCATCCTCCTTACCAGCATTTGGCGATTTTTCATTTAATCGGCGTGGAGTATTTTTCGATTATCGACACGACACTTTGGATGATTTCAGCTTGCCACAACAAGGTATCTATTTTGATTTGGAATATCTGATCTCCAGAGACAGCTTTGAGGGTAGTAATCCACTGTCGAATGATGCGCTCTCTTCAGATACGGTGTACGAACTTTCCGGACGATTTGTCGCTGCGCAGACCATTTCGCGCCATACTTTAGTCGCAAATCTTGATCTTGGTGTGGTGAAAAGTAAGCACTCATCGACCCCGATCGACCCGAAAAGTATCGGGGGTTTTCTTAATTTGTCTGGCATCCCGCGTAATAGCTTGATAGGTCAAAACAAAGTGTACGGAAATTTGGTTTACCGCTACCGTTGGTTTGATAATGATTTCGGAATGTTCACCTCGCCGGTTTACCTCGGTGCTTCGATAGAATATGGCGGCGTATGGTCAGATACCAACCTGAGTTTGCAAGACGCACCCTTATATGCCGCGGGTTCAGTCTTTGCTGGAGTCAACTCACCGATTGGACCGATTATGTTTGGGTATGGGCGTACCGAACAGAATTATGACTCGATCTATTTCATTATTGGCACCACATTTAAATAGCCAAAGTGAGCGACTAAGGCATATTGGGCGCTTTTCACTCAGTGAGAAAGCTAAAACTTTAGTCTCAAGTTGCTATGTTGGTCAAAATGATGAGATTTTAATTTATCGTTAAACTTGCTATTCTGACGCCCACAGTTTGGCCTCTATGGCGCTGTTTCTCAGTCAATTTGAGTGAAAACAAGGGCTAGGGAGAGCCAAGTTTCCAAGGATGTTCGCTCGTATTTTTATAATCAACTGAGTGAACCGCAATGAGAGGAAAAAGTCGTGCTTGAAGCCTACCGTAAACACGTCGCAGAGCGTGCCGCTGAAGGAGTTGTACCTAAACCCCTAGACGCAGAGCAAGTCGCAGGACTTGTCGAACTTCTGAAAAATCCCCCACAAGGTGAAGAAGCCTTCATTCTTGATCTACTTGAAAATCGTATTCCTCCTGGTGTTGATGAAGCGGCTTACGTGAAAGCGGGTTTCTTGACTGCTGTAACCAAAGGACAAGTGACATCGCCTTTGGTGAGTCGTGAAAAAGCGGCAGAGCTACTGGGTACGATGCAAGGTGGTTACAACATTGAACCGCTGATTGAATTACTTGACGATAATGCACTCGCGCCAATTGCTGCGAAAGCGTTATCTCATACCTTATTGATGTTTGATAACTTCTACGATGTAGAAGAAAAAGCCAAAGCGGGTAATGCATTCGCCAAACAAGTGCTGCAATCTTGGGCGGATGCTGAATGGTTCCTGTCTAAGCCAGCGTTGGCCGAAAAAGTCACTTTAACCGTATTTAAAGTGACCGGTGAAACCAACACAGACGATCTGTCTCCGGCGCCGGATGCATGGTCACGCCCTGATATTCCTGTGCATGCGTTAGCCATGCTGAAAAACGCTCGTGATGGCATTGAACCAGATGTAGCGGGCAAAGTTGGCCCGATCAAACAGATCGAAGCTCTCAAAACCAAAGGTCACCAACTGGTTTATGTGGGTGACGTGGTGGGTACTGGCTCATCGCGTAAATCTGCAACCAACTCCGTGTTGTGGTTTATGGGAGACGACATTCCGAACGTACCGAACAAACGTACTGGAGGTTATGTTTTGGGCGGTAAAATTGCCCCAATCTTCTTTAACACGATGGAAGATGCTGGCGCGCTGCCGATCGAAGTGGATGTCTCCAAGCTTAATATGGGCGATGTGATCGACGTTTACCCATTCGAAGGCAAAGTGTGTAACCACGCGACGGGCGAAGTGTTGGCGACTTTCAAACTGAAAACCGATGTACTGTACGATGAAGTACGTGCGGGCGGCCGTATTCCATTGATCGTTGGACGTGGTTTGACCGATAAAGCGCGTCACGCGTTAGGTTTGGAAGCATCAAAAGAATTCCGTCGCCCAGTGGCGGTGGCCGATAACGGTAAAGGTTACTCGCTGGCACAGAAAATGGTGGGTAAAGCGTGTGGTGTGCAAGGCATTCGCCCAGGTACGTACTGCGAACCTAAGATGACCACTGTGGGTTCGCAAGATACCACAGGCCCAATGACGCGTGATGAACTGAAAGATTTGGCGTGTTTGGGCTTCTCTGCTGATTTAGTGATGCAGTCTTTCTGTCACACTTCCGCGTATCCAAAACCGGTTGACGTTCAAACGCATCACACACTGCCGGATTTCATCATGAACCGCGGTGGTGTTTCACTGCGTCCGGGGGATGGTGTTATCCACTCATGGCTAAACCGTATGTTGCTCCCTGATACAGTTGGTACCGGCGGTGACTCACATACGCGTTTCCCATTGGGTATTTCTTTCCCTGCGGGTTCTGGTCTGGTGGCGTTTGCGGCTGCGACTGGGGTAATGCCTCTGGATATGCCGGAATCGATTCTGGTGCGCTTCAAAGGAAAAATGCAACCTGGGATCACCTTGCGTGATCTGGTGCATGCCATCCCTTACTACGGCATCAAACAAGGTCTGCTCACGGTAGAAAAAGCGGGCAAGATCAACGAATTCTCTGGTCGTATTCTGGAGATCGAAGGGGTTGAACACCTGACGGTTGAACAAGCTTTTGAACTTTCAGATGCGTCTGCAGAACGTTCTGCGGCAGGTTGTACCGTGAAGCTTTCACAAGCGTCAATTGAAGAGTACCTCAACTCGAACATCGTGATGTTGAAGTGGATGATTGCTGAAGGTTATGGCGATCGCCGTACCATTGAACGCCGCATTAAAGCGATGGAAGCGTGGTTAGCCAACCCTGCATTGATGGAAGCAGACAAAGATGCCGAATACGCGCATGTGATTGAAATTGATCTGGCAGACATCAAAGAGCCTATCTTGTGTGCACCAAACGATCCGGATGATGCACGTCTGCTCTCTGAGTGCGCGGGTGAAACCATCAACGAAGTCTTCATTGGATCTTGTATGACCAATATTGGTCATTTCCGTGCCGCCGGTAAATTGCTTGATAAATTCAACGGTCAGTTGAACACACGCCTGTGGGTGGCTCCGCCAACTAAGATGGATCGTGACCAACTGACGGAAGAAGGTTACTACGGTATTTTTGGTCGCGCTGGGGTGCGTATTGAAACTCCGGGATGTTCGCTGTGTATGGGTAACCAAGCGCGCGTAGCGGACAAAGCAACGGTGATGTCAACTTCAACACGTAACTTCCCGAACCGTTTGGGTACTGGTGCTAACGTGTACCTCTCTTCTGCTGAATTAGCGGCAGTTGGGGCGATTCTGGGCCGCATCCCAAGCGTGGCAGAGTACATGGAGTACGCGAAGCAGATTGATGCGGCGGCAGCGGATACCTACCGTTACCTCAACTTCCACCGTATGGGGCAATACACCAGCAAAGCGGATTCAGTGATTTTCCAAGAACCTGCATAAGCAGAGTGATTAAATCCTCTTTTAGAGCCGCGCCTGTCGCGGCTTTATTTTTTCCAGTCATTTGACTGTCTCCAACCTATGGATCTCACTTGTCTCAATGCCGTGAAGCCGTTTTGCGATATACTCGCGACATGGTTTATCTGTGGAGAGTTCACCATGGAATTTGAATTTATTAAAAATACCTTGTTGGGTGAGTATTCCGTGCGATGCAGTATGGAGCATCAAATTGTCGGACGTTGGCTACAAGAAGAGATTGGTCAAGATCAAGCTAAACTGCATCAAGTTTTTGCACTGATTGAACAAGCAGAGCATTCGCCAGCTCAAGAGTTTCTATGGACTGGTCGAGAGATTTCTCTACTGATCCAGGGGGATGAGATCACGGTGCAAGACAATGCACTTGCCTATGAGAGTGAGCATGAGCTAGAAACGGATTTTTCACTGTACGACAGTGAAAGTGTCGCAGCCTGTGGGCGAGAGGACTTTATGGCACTCTTGAACCAATGGCAGAATTTTGTGCATCGAAAATAACTGGCAAGCTCGTTATTTGTTAAAATTTGTGCGTTATTGTTGGGAAAAGGCTGCACCTTATCGGTGCGGCCTTTTGTTTTTTATTCAATAATTTATTTATTTCTCTTTAAAAATCATGTAATTAAAAACTTGGCACGCCACTTGGATAATGAATAGCAAATGGACGACTGCTTCAGAGAGGAAGAGATGAAACTGATTAGCGCAATCATTAAACCATTCAAGTTGGATGATGTTCGTGAGGCACTTGCGGATGTAGGTATCGAGGGGATGACGGTGTCTGAAGTGAAAGGCTTTGGACGTCAGAAAGGGCACACAGAGTTGTATCGTGGTGCAGAATATCAAGTGGACTTTCTCCCTAAAGTCAAAATTGAAATCGCTACGCAAAGCGACAATGTGGATCGCGTGGTGGAGGCGATCATTAAAGCGGCACACACCGGAAAAATTGGTGATGGCAAAATCTTTGTGTATGACCTAAGCCAAGCGGTACGTATCCGCACTGGTGAAATGGATTCTGAAGCCCTTTAATTTCAAGGATGGGAGATTTGATTATGGAACTATCAACAACCGTGACAGAGCTGCGTTACGCACTCGACACCTTTTTCTTCCTGATTTCAGGAGCTCTAGTGATGTGGATGGCCGCTGGGTTTGCCATGCTCGAAGCAGGATTGGTTCGCTCCAAGAACACCACCGAAATTTTGACGAAAAACTTTGTTCTCTACGCGATTGCTTGTACCACTTATTTAATTGTTGGCTACAACATCATGTATGTCGATAACAGCGAAGGGGGTTGGCTGCCTTCGATTGGTGCGCTGATTGGTTCACAAGCCGACGGTGCGGATCACTCTTTGGAGTCAGACTTTTTCTTCCAAGTGGTGTTTGTGGCAACCGCGATGTCAGTGGTATCCGGTGCGGTGGCTGAGCGCATGAAGCTTTGGGCATTTTTGATTTTCTCTGCGATTTTGACGGCGTTCATTTACCCAATGGAAGGTTACTGGACTTGGGGTGGTGGTTTCCTTTCTGCGGCAGGTTTTAGTGATTTTGCGGGCTCAGGCATCGTACATTTGGCGGGAGCTTCTGCGGCATTAGCCGGTGTACTTCTGCTAGGGGCGCGCAAGGGTAAATATGGCAAGAATGGCGAAATTTACCCAATCCCAGGCTCAAACATGCCATTGGCTACCTTAGGTACGTTCATTTTGTGGTTTGGCTGGTTTGGTTTTAACGGTGGCTCACAACTGATGTTATCGGATTTTGAAAACGCCACCTCCGTCGGTAAGATTTTCCTTAATACCAATGCCGCTGCCGCGGCGGGTTCTATCGCCGCACTGTTGGTGTGTAAAACCACCTGGGGTAAAGCAGACCTGACTATGGTACTCAACGGCGCTTTAGCTGGCTTGGTAGCGATTACCGCGGATCCATTATCACCATCTCCTTTATATGCGGTGGCGATTGGTGTGGTTGCCGGTGCTCTGGTGGTGTTTAGCATTATCGCGCTTGATAAAGTCAAAATTGATGATCCAGTGGGTGCGATTTCCGTTCACGGTGTGTGTGGTTTCTTCGGTCTGATGGTGGTGCCACTGAGCAATGCTGATGCAACTTTTGGTGCACAATTGTTGGGTGCTGCAGTGATCTTCGCGTGGGTATTTGGGGCAAGCCTACTGGTGTGGGGCGTACTCAAAGCGACGATGGGGATCCGAGTCTCTGAAGAAGAAGAGATGGAAGGAATGGATATGCACGATTGTGGTGTCGGAGCTTACCCTGAATTCGTGACCGTTAAGTAACATTTAGTTACCAAGTTCACTTTCGAGAACCTGCCCTTTGGGCAGGTTTTTTATTTCTGCTGATTGTTTTCTTAATAATCATTCTTATAATGCATTGAAACTGATAAACGTTATCATTAGTAATTATAAAGGATTTTAAGATGAAAAAGCTGCTCACGTTGTCTGCGATTGCTTGTGGTGTACTGGCTCCTTCGGCAATGGCCGCCGAAGAAGTGAATGTTTACTCTTACCGCCAACCGTTTCTGATTGAACCTATGTTCCAAGAGTTCACTAAAGAAACGGGCATCAAAGTTAACGTGAAATTTGCTAAGGAAGGCATTGCTGAAAAACTTGCGCAAGAAGGCGAATACAGCCCAGCGGATGTGATTTTAACTGCCGAATTCAGCCGTCTGTTTGAGCTGACGGAAAAAGGCCTGACTCAACCACTGGATAGCAAAGTGATTGAAGAGAATATTCCAGCTCAATACCGTGATAGTGGTGATGAGTGGTTCGCACTGACGCAGCGTACTCGTAGTGTGTATTCTTCACGCGACCGCGTAGGCAAGTTGGGTGATGATTTCGATTATATGGATCTCGCTAAGCCAGAGTTCAAAGGCAAAATTTGTACTCGTAGCGGTAAGCATCCGTACAACATCGCGCTTGTGGCTTCTATCATCGCTAACCATGGTGAAGCCGAAGCAAAAACTTGGCTGGAAGGTGTAAAGGCGAATCTGGCTCGTAAACCACAAGGCAATGACCGCGACCAAGTTCGCGCGATCAAAGAAGGTCTGTGTGATGTGTCATTGGGTAACAGCTACTACTTAGGTGCAATGCTTAACGACGAGAAGCAAAAATCGTGGGCAGAAGCAGTATACATCAACTTCCCAGGTCAAAATGCGCAAGGCACTCATGTGAACGTGAGTGGTATGGCAATGGCGAAATACTCACCAAACCGTGACAACGCGGTTAAGCTGATGGAGTTTTTGACGGGGGCGACGGCACAGCAAATGTATGCAGAAGTGAACTACGAATACCCAATTAAAGAGGGTGTAAAGCGTTCAGAATTGGTGACTTCTTGGGGTGACTTTAAAGCGGACAGCCTGCCTCTTGAAAAAGTGGCGGATAACAATGCTGCTGCGATCAAATTGATCGACGAAGTCAAATTTGACCTGTAAGTAAAATCAGGGGTATAACGTACCCCTATTTTATTTGAGGGATGCAGCGCTGTGAGCGTTGTTCAAGCCTTGTACTGTTAGGCGATGAAAGAAAAATATTTTGCATGGAAAACCAGCAGCCTTGTGTTAACCACTCTGCTGGTTTTACCGATCTTAGCGATCTTCTATACCGCATTTGGCAACAGTGATGAGGTTTTTGCTCATCTACTGGCGACTGTGATGCCCACCTATATTTTCAATACCTTAGTATTGACGATCTCCGTACTGCTATTGGCTTTGCTATTTGGCGTGCCCTCTGCATGGCTTATCGCCATGTGCAAGCTTCCGGGCGAGCGTTGGCTGCAGTGGGCGCTTGTCTTACCCTTGGCGATGCCTGCCTACATTATTGGTTATCTGTTCACTCATTGGTTTGATTACGCCGGCCCTATTCAAATCGTTTTGCGCGATCTAACAGGTTGGCAAGCTGGCAGCTATTGGTTTCCCGATATTCGAAGTTTAGGCGGCGCGAGTGTGGTGCTAGCGCTGGTACTTTATCCTTACGTGTATCTACTGTGCCGTGCGGCCTTTATGGAACAGAACGTCACTTTGCTCCAATCGGCTCGTTTACTGAGATGCACACCGTGGCAGAGCTTTTGGCGTATCTCTTTGCCATTAGCGCGCCCTGCGATTGCGGTGGGCTTGTCTTTGGTGGCAATGGAAACCATTGGGGATTTCGGCACCGTAAGCCTGTTTGCGGTGAATACCTTAACTACAGCGGTTTACGATACTTGGCTTGGATACTCAAACCTCAATGCGGCGGCGAAAATCTCAGCAGTTATGTTGGTGATCGTGCTATTGCTGCTCAGTAGCGAACGCTATAGCCGACGTCGACAAAAACTGTATCAAACCCAATTTAATAGCCATGAAGAGTATCGCTATACCTTAAAAGGCTGGCGCTTGTGGGCGGCCTTAGTCTGGTGTTGGGGATTGGTGGCGGTGGCGTTTATTTTGCCACTGTTGCAATTAATCAGTTACGCATGGACTTACTTTGCGCAAAGTTGGACAACGCAGTTTAGAGAGTACGCACTGAATAGTTTTACTGTCTCGATCAGTGCGGCTGTCATTGCTGTGTTGGTGGCTTTGATCGCCAATTTTTATGCCCGCTTGCAAAACAACCGTACCAGTGTTGCGTTGATGCGCCTTTCTTCCATGGGTTATGCGGTGCCGGGAACGGTGCTGGCGATTGGTATTTTGGTACCAGTGCTCGCTCTGGATCATCTGGTCAACGATATCGCTAAAATGATGGAGTGGGGACGTCCGGGGTTGATCTTCTCCGGAAGTGTGTTCGCGATTGTGTTTGCGCTGGTGGTGCGTTTTTCGGCGGTGGCGATTGGCAGTATTGAAAGTAGCTTAAGTAAAGTCTCACCTTCTTTGGATATGGCCGCACGTACCATGGGTTGCCATGCCAACCAAATGCTTAAACGTGTACACCTGCCGCTGATCCGCCGTGGTGCGTTAATTGCAGGATTGTTGGTGTTTATTGAATCGATGAAGGAGTTAAACGCGGCGATTTTATTACGCCCGTTTAACTTTGAAACGCTCGCCACTTACGTTTATAACTACGCTTCAGATGAGCGTTTGGAATTGGCTGCATTGCCTGCCATTTTACTCGTGTTGGTTGGGCTTATCCCACTTGTTATCGTTAACCGTTCTTTGGAGCAAAAGCACTGATGAGCTGCGCACTGCTGATTGAAAATCTTACTTGCCAATACGATGCACAAACCGTATTGAAATCGTTATCATTGCAAGTCAATCCGGGCGAAATCGTCTGCCTGTTGGGTGCTAGCGGTTGTGGTAAAACCACCTTGCTTAAAGCGATTGCCGGTTTGCTGCCTTTGGCTTCCGGTCAGCTTAGCCTTAACTGTGTCACCTTGGATGACGGTAAACACTGGTTGCCGCCTGAGCAGCGCAATATCGGAATGATTTTCCAAGATTACGCATTGTTTCCCCATTTAACCGTGGCGCAGAACGTTGGTTTTGGTTTGAATGCGATGCCCGCGAAGCAAAAGCAGGCCAAAATTACCGAGATGCTCTCTTTGGTTCATCTTGGTGCTTTCGCTGAACGCTATCCGCACCAACTCTCGGGTGGTCAGCAGCAGCGTGTCGCCATTGCTCGTGCCTTAGCGTATAAGCCAGATCTGCTGCTGCTTGATGAACCGTTTTCGAATATCGACACGCAAGTGCGCCATGAGCTGATCATTGAGATTCGCAAGATCTTTAAACAACAGGGCGTGACGGCGATTTTCGTGACTCACTCACGAGAAGAAGCGTTTGCTTTCGCCGATAAAATGGCAGTGATGAATCGAGGTGTGATTGAACAGTACGGCACCGCTGCAGAGCTATATTACCAACCGTCGAGCCAGTTCGTAGCCGATTTTCTGGGTGGTGGCAGTTATCTGAATGCCACGCGGATCAGCGAAACTCAATACCAAACCGCTCTTGGGGTTGTGGAAGCGATTGCGCGCCAACCCATCGCGGTAGAGGCGGAGTGTAAGTTGCTACTGCGTCCACAGCAGGTGCAAATTCGCGCGGAAGAGGAGAGCAGTGTGACGGTAACGGAGCAGCAGTTTATGGGCGATCATTGCCGCTATCTGATTGATGCGCATGGCACTCAGCTTATCGCGACCTCATCGCAACCGCTGGAATTAGGGCAGGCGGTGTCAGTCAATATTGATACGCAAGGGGTATTGGCTTTCGCCTAATCGATCTCGCCACTGAGCTTTCTCATTCCAAGCATATTTTCCCTGCAATAAAAAAGCCCGACGTCGAGCGTCGGGCAAATGTTCTTCTCCGCTGAGGGGACTTAACCTCAGGGGATGATTACAACGCCAAGAAGGCTTTCATCTGTTGAAGAACACGCTCCGCAGTATCTTTGTCGGCCATTTCGGCAAAAATACGTAGTAGAGGCTCAGTTCCGGAGAAGCGGGCAATCACCCAGCCACCGTTCTTGAAGTAGACCTTAGCCCCATCTTCATAGCTGACCTTGTCGATTTCGAATTCAAACTCAGGCAGTTTTTTCTCAATGTAGACTTTGTTGTAGATCTCATCGCGCTGGGCGGGTTTAAATTTGCAATCACCTTCCGCCGTGTAGGCATAGCCATAACGATCGTAGATCTCGGTTAATAGCTCAGAGAGTTTCTTGCCCGTCACGCTGATCATTTCCACCAATAGGCTAGAGGCGAACACGCCATCTTTACCCTTGATGTGACCACGAATCGTCAAACCGCCAGAGCTTTCACCACCGATCAGAGAGTCGTCCGCTTCCATTTGCGAAGAGATGTGCTTAAAGCCCACAGGGACTTCAAAGCATTGCTCACCATGATCGGTTGCGATCTTATCCAACAAGTGAGTGGTGGCGATGTTACGTACTACAGAACCTTTCCAGCCTTTGTACTCCAGTAAATAGTAGTAAAGCAGGATCAGCACTTCGTTAGGATGAATAAAGTTACCTTTTTCATCAATGATACCAAGGCGGTCAGCATCGCCATCGGTACCGATACCGATGTCATAACCTTCGTGTTTAACCAGATGCTTCAAGCGATACAAGGTAGCAGCACTTGGAGAAGGCATCAAACCACCGAAGTCAGGGTTTTTGCCATCGTTGATCACGTCCACGTCGCAGCGGCCATTGATCAGTACTGTTTGCAGTGCGTTTTTCGCCACCCCAAACATCGGGTCGATCAACACACGCAGATTGGCTTTTTTGATCGCTTCAATATCGATGAAGTTGATGATGCTATCAACGAACTCGTTCATCGGGTTGATGATGTCGATCAGTTTGTCATTGACGGCTTGATCAAAATCGATCGATTTAACGTCTTGCACCGTCAGTGTGGCGATTTGCTGCTCGATCTTCTGGGTGATCACTTCATCTGCGTCACGACCACCACGAATAAACACTTTAATACCGTTGTAGTCGGCAGGGTTGTGCGAAGCGGTAATACACGCTGAATACGCACAATCCATTTCTTTGGCTTTAAACATCACCACAGGTGTAGGCACAAACTTGTCGATAAAGCTCACCACAACGCCATTCGCGGCTAATACTTCGGCAAACCAACAACCTGCTTTATCAGATAAGAAGCGACGGTCATAGCCGATTACAAATCCGTTGGCGGCAGCTTGTTCATGATTGATGATGTTAGCTAATGCTTGAGCGACCAAACGCACGTTATCTTTAGTGAACTCTTCACCAATAAACGCACGCCAGCCGCCAGTACCAAATTTAATCATTTTCTCCCCCTATCCCTTCCCACTGACGCTGCAAGAGTGCTGGCTGCAACGAAAAATGGTCTGGGTATATACATGCGTAGGTATTAGAAAACGGGCACTCAGCGAGTGCCCGAAAATGGATTAACCTAGAACAACCACGACTTGGTTGACGCTGCCCGCGGCTTGCACAGGGACTGCGCCTTCAATCGCTTGGCCATTCAGGGTGATGGATTTCACGCCTTTTGACACGCCTTGTGGGTTTTCAACTTTGATCTGGTAAGTCGCATCGCGCCATTCGCGAGTCACTTCAAAACCAGGCCATGATGTTGGGATACAAGGATCGATTTCCAGTGTGTCGAAGCCGGCTTTAACACCTAGGATGTAGTTGGTCGTTGCGTGGTATGCCCAGCCAGAAGTACCGGTTAACCATGGGTGGTTAGCACGGCCGTGATCTTGGTGGTCGCGACCCATGATGAACTGTACGTAAGAGTAAGGTTCAGCAATACGGGTTTCGATGATGTCGTTTTGGTTGTATGGGTTAAGTGCGTCATACAGCTCCATCGCACGATCACCACGGCCCAGTTTCGCTTCCGCTACCCATGCCCATGGGTTTGGATGCGAGAAGATCGCGCCGTTCTCTTTCACGCCTTGGTAAACGCGAGTCACGAAACCGATGTCATCATTTGGAGTCGCGAATGATGGAGCGTTCAGGTGTAGACCGTATTTGGAGAACAGGTATTTGTACACCGCATCCATTGCTTTGATGCCGCGCTCATGGCTTACAGTGCCTGACAGAACAGCCAGAGAGTTAGACTCTAAGTGAACTTTGCCTTCCACTTGATCGAAGGTACCGATCTTGTCGCCATTTTTGGTCAGGCCACGGATGTACCATTCGCCTTGTTCATCCCACAAGTGATTTTCACACGCTTCGCGTACGCCATCAGCCATCGCTTGGTACTTGTCGGTGGCCGCTTCATCATTGCGATAGCGTGACAGTTCAAGGAAAGATTCCAACGCCCAGAAGTGTAGGAAAGAGACCATAGAGGACTCGCCGCCACCGAGGTTCAAACAGTCGTTCCAGTCTGCACGCAGACCCTTACAGATACCGGTTTGACCTACGTATTCTGCAGAGAAATCCAATGCTGCCATCATGTGCTCGTACACAGTTGCGTTGCCGCCATCCGCGTAAGGGATCACTTCGTCGATAAAGGCGAAGTCACCGGTCTCTTTCACATAGCTGAGGATGGTTGGCACAATCCACAGGTGATCGTCAGAACAGGTATCTTTGATACCGTGGATCTTGTCTTCATCCGATGGGGTTGGCACGACGGTTGGTGATTTAGACGGTTTAACATCCGCTTTTTCTGGATCGAACCAGTCAGGATCAAACAGGTGCAGACCGTAACCCGCTTTCACTTGACCACGCAGTAGGTCTACTAGGCGCTTACGGGTCATTGCTGGGTTAGTGTGCGGTACAGAGATCGCGTCTTGCGCAGTATCACGGTAGCCCAGACCTGTACGGCCGCCGACTTCAATGAAAGAAGCGAAACGAGACCAAACCACACAAGTTTCCGCTTGGTACAGAGTCCAAGCGTTGATCATGGTGTTCAGACCTTCGTTTGGCGATTTCACTTGGAACTTCGCACAACGCTCATCCCAGTGTGCTTTGATTCCTGCAAAGGCAGCATCCACTTTGCTCAGATCTTGGTATTTTTCACGCAGTTTTGCGCCGTTGCCTTTACCTACCCCTAAGATCACTGCGAAGCGAACTTTTTCGCCTGGTTGCAGAACGAATTGCTTATGCAGTGCACCACAATGGTTGTAACAAGTTTGCGCACTGTTCGAGCACTTACCTTGCGCTACGGCGATTGGGTTGGCTTCATCACGGTACATGCCAAGGAATTGGTCACGTTGGCCATCGTAGCTGTCGGCATCGAAAGTTGCAGTCAGGTAGTAGAAGCCTAAGAAATCGTCTGTGTTGTAGTACAGGTCATACTCAATTACGCCATCTTTGAACGCTGTACCCGCTGAGTAGAGCGACATCTGATGGTTTTGGTTGTCTGACTTGATGTGGCTGAAAGAAAACTCAACGTAGTTGAACGCACTGATAGTACGCACTTCATTGGAGGTGTTTTCGATCACAACATCCCAAACTTCTGCATCTTCGCCTTTAGGAACAAACAGGGTTTTGGTCGCGTGAATGCCGTTGTATTCACACTTGAATTTTGAGTAAGACAAACCGTGGCGAACTTCGTATTTCGCTTGTTCAAGGCTCTTCGCAACAGGTTGCCAAGAGATTGACCAGAAATCTCCAGTTGCATCATCGCGCAGGTAAACATAGTGCCCTGGACGATCTTGGGTAAAGTTTGGACGGAACTTGGTGACGCGGTTGTACTCAGGTGAGTGATAGAACGAGTAACCACCTGCGTTGTGAGAAATCACAGTACAGAACTTTTCAGTACCGAGATAGTTAGTCCAAGGTGCGGGTACGTCAGGGCGAGTGATGACGTATTCGCGATTATCATTATCGAAATAGCCGTATTTCATTGTGCTTTCCTTTTAAACCAGCTGCCTTGTGACAGCTAAAAATTTTGCTAGTGAAAACCAGCGTGAGTTCCGTCACGCCGTCGTTACGATTTCCGGAAGAATTACTTTCAAGGCAGAATTACTTCCAAGGCGCGCGATAAGGTATTTTCTGCTTATCAAGCAGTGGTAAATGGCCTTTCAAACGCGCTAGATAATCCAACCAGTCACGCTGGGATTTCTCTGTCCAACCGCCTTCTGCTAATGCCGTGAGACGTGGATAGAGCATGTATTCCATGCGTTCTGAGTTATTGATCAATTCACACCACAAGGCGCATTGAATACCTAAAATGCGTTTACGCAGTGGGTCATTGGCCGGAACGTCGGCTAACGGTTCATAACCGTAAGCGCGTTCTAGCGGAGTAACACCCGCCCAATCCACGCCCGGTTCTTCAGGAGCGTAGTCTTGAACGATATCGAGATAGGTAAATTGTCCCGGCTGCAAAATCACGTCAAAGCCTTGTTTGGCGCAATCCAAGGCGGCTTTTTCCGATAGCCAAGAGTAAATCACCGTATCTTTACTCACTTTGTCGCCATGATGTGCTTCTTCCCAGCCCACCATGCGTTTACCTAAACTCTTGAGTTTTTTCTCTGCGTAGCGCAGCAAATGGCCTTGCAGCTCTTTCGGGTCGGTATAGCCATTCTCTTGCATTAAGGCTTGGCATTTCGGGCTGTCTACCCAAACACCACTTGGAACTTCATCGGCACCAATATGGATAAATTGGCTTGGGAACAGTTCTGCAACTTCTTCTAATACGATATCGAGGAATTGGTAAGTGCCCGGCAAAGCGGGGGAGAGTACGTTGTCGTTGTAGTACTGAATACTGCGATATTGCGAGCGATCTTCCTCATCGACTAGCCATTGCGGTAGTGCTTTAATTGCGGCGCGGCTGTGTCCTGGTACATCAATTTCAGGGATGACAGTGATACCACGATCGCTAGCGTATTCAATGACAGAACGGATCTCATCTTGGGTATAAAAACCGCCATGACGTTCCGTGAGTAAGCTGTATTGAGGTTCGAGAACTTCATCCATGCCACGCCATGCACCAATGTCGGTTAGCTGTGGTAGGCGTTTAATCTCAATTCGCCATCCTTCATCATCGGTCAGATGCCAGTGGAATACGTTAAATTTGTAGTGTGCTAATTGGTTGATGACCCGTTTGACCTGCTCAATTGAGTGAAAATGGCGGGCGCAATCGAGCATCATGCCGCGATATTTAAAGCGCGGTGCATCGACAATTTTGACCAGCGGGAAGCGCAATGAGCCCTGATGCGCTTGTGCCAGTTGCAGCAACGTCGCGCTGGCGTGCATAAAGCCTCTATGGCTACCTGATTCAATTTTGATGCCTTGTGCATCAATGTTGAGTTGATAACGGCCCTCATCCAACATTGGATTGCTACGGTAGACGATGTCGCTATGACCAACAGCATTGAGGGTAAAACCATGTAGGTTATACAGTTCTTTATCGAGCCAGTGTGCCGCACGCGTGGCTAAGTCGGACTGTAAAGAGATTTGGCTTGAACTGCTGACCACAAATTCACCATTGAAGCGCTGAAGTGAATTGGGTTTTGGAATTAGGCACAGCTCGGCGGCCTCAACGTGTGGGATTTGGCTACGTTCACGAAATGGAGAAGCAAGAACGATCGGGTTGACGGCGACATCAATACGCTCAACAGGCTGCTGATCATTGAGTTGTACAAAGGCATGCTTCACCCCATCGGTATAGAAGTGGTAAGGTGCCGTTTTAATGATGAATTCACAGTAGAAGTGGCCATTGGCCGCCAATACTTTTTCCGTTGGTACGATTGAACATAAGCTGCCGACTTGGGTTAGTTGACCATTCGTAACACTGGTTGGCTGAATATAACGATCGATAACAAAATGCAGCGACCAGTCTTGCAGATCTTGATCACTCAGGTTGTGTAAAGTTAAACCAAAACGACAATCAGGCTTTTGTTCCGAGAGCACAGCAAATTCAATTCGATAACTCATAAATCATCCTTAATACAGGTTGTGCTCGGGTTTACCGGCAAACATTAGTGCCCCTTCAATAGCATCGGACTGAGGCTTAACAATCCACTGCTGAACCGGTGGAGAGAGCCAGTCATGAATGCGTTCGGCAATGCTGCCCATCAAGCAAATACGCTCTGCACCTTTGTGGTGTAAGGCGATTAAGAAGATTTCTATATCGGCGGCGGTTTGTTTGAGAAGCTCAATCGCTAAACCATCACCCGCATAAGCATGGCTAAAAATCTGCGGTGAAAATTGACCGTAATCGCGAGGCAGGGCGGTTTTTGACCAAGTAACAATGGCATCAATGTCTTGGTTAAAATGGCCCATCACCACATCACACAAGGGACTATGAGGGCGAATGTCATCTTGAGCGAGTAACACTTGTTGGATAAGGCGTAATCCCATGACGGCACCGCTGCCTTGATCAGAAATCGGGAACTCACGACCACCAACCACGTACTGTTTTCCCGCTTTGAGCAAAATGCCGCAAGAACCGGTTCCAGCGATCATGATCGCGCCATCCTCACCTAGATGTGCGCCAAGGCAAGCGCCATAAGCATCAGTATTCAAGGTGATGGAAGCAAATGGATGAGGTTGCTGCATAAAAGCGTGCCACGCTTCTTTTTGCTCGGCTCCTGCTAATGCTAGACCAACATGCATCTTGGCAAAATCATTTTGGGATAACCCACCTTGTTCAGCGGCTTGAGTAATCGCATTAATTACCGAGTGCAGAGCCACATCGACCCCCAACATAATGTTGGCGCTGCCACTTTTTGCTTCGCCAATCCATTCACCTTGCTGATTACGAATGCGAGCACGGCAGGATGTACCGCCACCATCAATGCCTACGTAGTAATTCATCAGATCTCCTCCCCATGGGCAGTAAAGTGATCATACTGACTGATGATAGCGAGCAAATACCAAGCACCATGCGGGATCCATTGTTCTCCCCAGCGCCAGTTTTGCAGCATGTCGTCTTTTTGCCCATCAGGATTAAAAGCAATATCTTGTGGATCATCAAACCCCGCAGTAATACCGTTGCACACTCCCCCCTTGGCATTAAAGAAGCCTAAATGAGGGAGGTAGTCAGGGTTGTTGTGACCATGTCCATCGAGCATGCACATGTCGTATGGGTTGAGGCCGACAATCCAGTTCAGAGCATTTTGTGCCCAATGTTGTAGCTGTTCTGCAGTCTCGGTGCTCAAGTGAGGTTGAGCGAGATAAGCCATGCTGGCGAGTGAAGCTAAGCGCGCATTTTCACCCTGCCACCAGTAACCACTTTCGTTGTCTTGTGCGATAAAGAAACTGGTGCGTTTCGCGCTTTCTACGCCTTTTACATACTGGCGTGGATAACCAAACGGATTAGTGACTTGTTGGGTGATGGTTAGTTCGAATTGGCAGGCTTGCTCGATAACCCGTTGTAGCTGGGCATAGTTAGCCGTATCCGTTTCAATATTCAGATACTCGCAAAGTGCAATGACAGGCAAACCCGCATCGGAGGCGTGGAAGTATGGGCGCTCACCGTTGCTGGTGGCAGACCAGTAGTGCGTAACCTGCTCGTCACTGGATTGGCGCTTCGCCAAACGCTCAGCCCACTCGCGTGCTTGAGTCAGGTATTGAGTGTTCTCTGTGCTACGGTAAAGTTCGCAACACGCTAGTAGCGCACAATATTCATCGATAATGTTTTCAATACCATCATCAAGGTATTGAGTATTGTGTTGCTTTAGGTGCCAATAACCCGTTTCTGCCGCTTGTAAATACTCCGCTTGAGTAAACTCACCGTGAGTATCTAAACGCGCTGCCGCAGCAAGTGCCGCGATCGCCATGCCACCGCCTTGACGGAAACCCGCTTGATAATCATCGGATTTATGTCCTTTTTGGGTCGCGTAGGCGCAAATCTCTCGTTGCTTGATGTCTTTGCTCCATTTGTCAAAGACGGTCATATAAAAAAATCCCTCGGAGTTTTGCATACGGCGTAGAAAATCAGCACCAAACAACGCTTCATCCTTGAGGCGAGTGCGAGAAAAAGGCGCAAAACCCGAGTGATGTTGTAAAACCGCTAACCCTTTGAGCATGTTCCAGACCACCATAGGTGTTTGTTGTGGGTTCAAGTAATTAGCGTAAGAAAGGTGACTGAGATACTTGCTAACGTCACCTGAAGCATCGTACCAGCCGCCGCGCACATCGGCAGTGGTTGATGTGCCCAGCAGCGGTACTTGCTTGTCTTGTTGATCAAACTGCCCTGTGCAGCGTTGCGATTTAAAGTAATGCAGCACATCAGAAAATGTACGCTGCATGAGTACGCCTTGCGCAATGGTAAAGGTGGCAGAATGAGTGTGATCCAGACGCAAATAGTAGTCGCCCGGAGTTGTAAAATTCGAGAAATCGATACGATGAAATTGTCCCTGATGCCAGTTGTCCACGCTACCGTGCCGCTCAATCGGGAGCGTTGCTACGGTTTGGTGGCTACGAGCGCAAACCAAAAGCACACAATCATCCATTAATTGTGCTTGCCCGCAGAGCAATACTGCTTGTTTGGGGCCTTTGATTTCATAGCCAATGTGGTTGGTCAGTAACTGCATTCATTTTCTCCACAGTATGGATTGAGTAAGCTCCCTGCTAGGCAGGGAGCTAATGGTTTTTTACTTTTCAAACAGATAACAACGTACAAAGTGGTTGTCAGACAGTTGCGTGACTTCCGGTAAGGCTTCACGGCATTTGGCTGATGCGTGTAAGCAGCGGCCTGCAAATGGACAGCCAACAGAATTCGGAGTCCATAATGGGATCTCGCCTTTGTTGCCTTCCAATTTTTCATGGATCGACTTTTTCGGATCCGGCACAGCAGACACTAACAGCTTGGTGTAAGGGTGTTGTGGATCGTGAATGATCTCATCAGTGTCGCCCCATTCCACCATGTGTCCTACGTACATAACGGCCAAGTCTTCAGCGATGTAGCGAGCGGTCGCGATGTCGTGCGTGATGTACAGCAGTGACATTTGACGCTCGAACTTCATCTCTTCCATTAGGTTGAGTACGCCAGCGCGGATTGACACATCGAGCATTGAAGTGGGTTCATCAGCCAGAACTACCTCAGCACCAACAGCAATGTTACGTGCCAAGTTAACGCGTTGACGTTGGCCACCGGAAAGTTGATGTGGGTACTTAGCGGCAGTGGCTTTGGGTGGGATGAGCCCCACTTGCTCAAGCAGTTCGTAAACACGCTCTTCTAGCTCTTTTTTGTTGCCCGGAGTGACCTTTTTGTGGATCAGCAATGGGCGTGCAATATGGTGGAAAATGGTATGGGTTGGGTTGAGAGAACCAAACGGGTCTTGCCATACCATTTGCACGCCTTCGCGGTAGTGCATCAGATCATCACGTGAAGTGATCTCTTGGATATCACGACCTTTGTACTCGATGATACCTGAGGTTGGAGCGTACATTTTGGCGATCATTTTGGCGGTGGTGGATTTGCCTGAACCAGATTCGCCCACTACCGATAAACCGCGGCTTTTGTACATTTTGAATGACACGTCGTTGATTGCACGCATCATCGGTTGTTTGAGTGCGTTACTGTTGATGGCAAAATCCTTAACCAGATTTTTTCCCTCAACCAGTAATTCGCCAAGTGGTTTGCTCATAATTGTCTCCAGAAATTCTTTGCTACTGCTTGCTGTGCGCCTTAGCGTTTTATTGTGGCGCTTGCTCCATAGAGATGGCAGTTAGAAAAACGACCACTCTCGATTTGGCGCAGTACGGTCGGTACCTTAGTACAAGCTTCATGAACTCGGTCGCAGCGAGCTTGGAAACGGCAGCCTTGTGGAATCTCCAACAAGTTGAGTGGGTTTCCTGGGATCCCTGTGAGTTTCGTTTTTGGTCCAGTTAATGGTGGAAAAGAACTTCCCAATCCTTTGGTATAAGGGTGGTAAGGGGTTTCCAGAATTTGTTTTGAAGGTGCAACTTCAATCAATTCACCGGAGTACATAATGCCAATACGGTCGGAGAACTCGACCATGAGTGACAAGTCGTGAGTAATGAACAAAATAGAGAAACCAAACTCTTCTTTGAGTGCGTAAATCTTTTGCAGAATTTCACGCTGAACAACCACGTCTAGGGCGGTCGTAGGTTCATCCATAATGATCATTTTTGGATTGAGCGCGAGCGCAATCGCAATCACTAAGCGTTGACGCATACCACCAGAGAACTGGTGTGGGTAGTCGTTGAGTCGGCTTGGATGAATATCTACGATCTCTAACAGTCCTTCGGCACGACGTTTTGCTTGTTCACGCGTCATATTGGTATGGCGCATGATCACATCGCAAAACTGCTCTTCCATCGTCAGAACGGGGTTCAGTGCGTTCATTGCACTTTGGAACACCATCGACATTTCTTTCCAGCGGAAGGATTGCATACGTTCATCGCTGTATTTTAGGATGTCTTCACCGTTGAAGATGACCTCGCCACCAGTGATAAATGCGGGCGGCTTATGCAGGCGCATTAGCGAGAAAGCGACGGTTGATTTACCACAACCGGATTCACCGGCAAGGCCAAACACCTCGCCTGGCGCTAAATCAAAGCTCACATTGTTACAGGCACGGACATCACCCGCATCGGTAATGTAGTCCACGCATAAGTTGCGGATTGAGATTAGTGGTGCAGTCATGATTATTTATCTCCGCTCCAAAGTGCATTTTGTGGTGGTAAATTTGGCTGACGCGCTTTTTGATCTTGCTTAGCAAGGTTTTTCCAACGCTTCATGCCTTTGTGTGAACGCAATTGTGGGTTAGCAATTTCATCAACTGCAAAGTTCAGCAGAGCAAGGCCTGTGACTAATACTGTCAGTGAGATACAAGGTGCTAACAGTTCCCACCAAGCGCCGATCAGCATGGATGATGAGGTTTGTACGTTGTACAGCATGATGCCCCAACTGATGGTGTTTGGATCGCCCAAGCCTAAGAAGGAAATCGTCGCTTCCATCATGATGGCGTACATCACCGAACCGATAAAACTTGCACCTACGATGGAGATAAGGTTTGGCAGAATCTCAACAAAGATGATGCGCCATGAAGATTCACCCAGAACTTCAGCAGCTTTTACGAACTCTTTTTCACGCAGTGCCATGGTTTGTGAACGAACCACCCGCGCACCCCAAGCCCAGGAGGTACACCCGATAATCAAAGCGATGGTTAAAGGCCCTGCCTCACCGATAAAGGCGGCCAATACGAACAACAATGGGTACTGTGGAATCACCAGCATGATGTTCATTGCGGCAGTGAGGAAGTCATCAATTTTTCCACCAAAATAGCCCGCTGAAACACCGATGACTGTGGCCAAGAAACACACGGTGATACCAGCGCCGAAGCCTACTGCTAACGATACGCGAGCACCGTAAGCCACTTGAGACCACACATCACGTCCCATACGGGTGGTACCGAGTATGTGATCGGCTTTTTTAGACATCGCCAATGTGCGGCGATCGGTTGCTAAGTGTTCAGCTACCCAGCCATCTGGGTTTGCTTTGGCTGCTTTCACAACAAACGCTGGGTATTCATGTGGGTTACCCGTGCGTTTATCAGGAGCATGAGAGGTAATAAAAGGCGCTGCGACCGCGAGCAGAAAAAACAGGCTTAAGATGGTCACGCCAATCATCGCCATACGGTTGCCGCGTAAGAGTTTCCAAAGTGCTTTCATGATTATTTACCTCCCTTGCGTAAGCGAGGGTCTAGAACAACGTATAACATGTCAGCCAGTAGGTTAAAGAACAGCATGAACAGAGTCATGATCAGTAACTGGCCTTGCAGAACTTGATAGTCACGCGCGGTGATAGCGTTAAATAGCACAGTGCCTAAACCTGGATAGTTGAAGATGATTTCAATAATCAACTGACCACCAATCGCCATACCGAGAGACATAGACAGTGCAGTGACACTAGGTAACAGAGCATTACGTGCTGCATAGTTAAAGACCACGCGGTTTTCGCTCAAGCCTTTACCTTTTGCCATGGTGATATAGTCTTCAGCGAGCAGGTTAATCATGTTGTTACGCATGTTGACCAAGAAGCCACCGATTTGCACAATCGAAGCACAGACCAAAGGAAGTACGGCGTGATAGCTGACATCTTTAATGAATGCCCAGCTTGTCCAATCAGGCATTGTCCCTGCGGTGTAAGCGTAACCGGTTGGGAACCAACCTAAGCCGATAGCGAAAGTGAACATCGCCAACATCGCAATAACCACTTGAGGCACGGCTTGAATAACCAACATCCCTGGTGTGATAAAAGTGTCGTAACGGCTACCACGTTTCCACGCGGCAAAGATACCGAGCACAGAACCGATGGAGAAAGAGATAATAACTGCGGTACCCGCAAGGAACAGTGACCAGCCAAAAGCGCCACCAAGCAGTTCATTCACACTCAAAGGGTAGAATTTGATTGAGGTGCCGAGCTCCCAAGTCAGGATGCTTTTAATGTATGTCATGTATTGGACATACCAAGGACCATCCACAAAGCCAAGAAGCTGTTTCATTGCTTCAATACGCTCTGGGGTAACTTGTGCGGTTGCGTTAGCAAACATCATGGTGACGGGATCACCAGGCATGGCACGCGGAATAATAAAGTTTAATGTTGCTGCAACCAGCAACGCGGCAAAATAGAACGACAATCGTCTTAAAAAGTAACCCATAACTTACACCTTACTCACCCAGTTTTGTCCTGTCTCTGGTTTCAGGTCTCGCCCCTAGCGAATTTGAGAGCGAGAAATCCCCTGACGACGAGCGCCATATGTTTGCTTAACAACATGAGGGGATTTAGATAGGCGGCGCACAGCGTGCGCCGCAAGAAATGAACGTGTATTACTTAACTGGTTTTAGATCCAGTACGTGTAGTAGACGCTCTGGGATACCAGCCCAAACGCTTGGACGGCCCTTCGGATTTTCTTCATTCCACCAGCCAGTGAAGCGAGTGGTGTTGTACTGATACATCCATGCACCAGACATAACAGGGATAGTCACTTGGTTTTCAGCAATGATCTTCTGAATACCATGAGCGATCGCTAGCTGCTCGTTCTTGTCTGCGGTTTTGTAGAAGCTGTCTAGCAAGCCATCAAGCTTCTTGTCTTTGAAGTAGTGCATTGCGAAGCGTGGCATACCATCACCAGATTGCAGTGCTGAGTTGTATGCACTGTTCCAGTAAGTGTATGGATCTGCGCCGTGGAAGTAGTTGGTGTACGCAACGTCGTAAGTACCTTCCAGCATTGCTTGGTTATAAACCGCGAACTCTGGAGTACGTGCTTTCGCTTTGATACCCACTTCTTGTAGCTGTTCTACTGCAAGTTGAACTGTATTGTTGAAGTCAGTCCAGCCATTTGGAGATTGGATCAGCAGTTCGAAAGATTTGCCTGATGGAGTTTCAACGAAACCGTCACCGTTCACATCTTTGAAGCCTGCTTTTGCCAGTAGTTTCTTAGAGCCTTCAACGTCATACGTGTTGAAGCCTTTGTACTTGTTGTGCGTCGCTTCATCAGACCATGCTTCAAATGCGTAGCCTAGACCTGATGCGTAATCGTTCACTGTACCGCTGCCGTAGAAGGCGATATCGATGATGGTTTGACGATCAAGAGCCATAGAGAACGCACGACGGAAATCTACGTTATCCAATGCTTCTTTTTTCGCTGCATCTGGGTTTTTGAAGTTAACCATGAACGCCTGAGTACCTGCTGCTGGGTACCAGTAGTGGTGGTTAGGGTTCGCTGCTGCGTAAGTACGGTCGATATCTGGAACGAATGAAGAAGTCCAGTCAAGTTCAGAGTTTACGATTTTGCCCAACAGTTGGTCGTTGTTTGCGATCTGTGGAACACGCAGACAGTCAACTTCCAAATTCGCAGCATCCCAGTAGTTCGGGTTGCGACATTGAATGTACAGTTGTGGGGTAAAAGTATCGATTACAGTGAAAGGACCAGTACCCACAGGGTTTTCGTTAGTGAAGGTAGTTGGATCTTTCACTTCTTTCCATACGTGCTCAGCAACGATAGGAATCAGAGAAATCTCATAAGGTACGTTAGAGTTTGCTTCAGACAGACGGAAACGCACTTTGTAATCGTCTACTTTCTCAACGCTGGTTACCCATTTGTTGATACCACGTTGGTCAAGTTCTGGTTTCGCTTTCAGCAGATTGAAAGAGTAAACCACGTCATTTGCTGTGAATGCTTCACCATCAGACCACTTAACGCCTTTACGGATATCGAAAGTTACGCTCATCAGGTCGTCAGCCATTTTGTAGCTTTCAGCCAGACGGAATACAGGCGTATTACCTTTCATCTCATTGAATACAACCAGAGGTTCATAGATAAAGTCAGTGGTTGTACGCAGGTTGGTTGCTAGGTACGGGTTGAAGTTACGTACCATTGTAGGGTAGAAATCTGGCACGATGGTTAGCTCACTACGTGCAAACGCTGGAGCTGAGACACTGGTTGCTGCTGCGATTACTGCGGCGGCTAGTGCTGTCTTTTTAATATTGGCAAGCATAGCTGTTCCTTACTAGTTGCTTTCATTTCACTAATGGATGGAATGTCATCAATTGATAAACACTCTCCAAGACCTACCTCATGTTATTTTTCGCCCGTCGGAGGGAAGGGGAAGAAATGAGTGGCCTGTAGGCCTTTGGCAGGAGTAAGAAGACACCTTGCCAAGAAATTTATCAATTCCCTTTCCCGTTAAAAACGTCAAAACCTATCCACCTCTCGTTATTAACGTCAAAATACACGTTGATGTGTGATTTTTGTGCAAAAAGCAAGAGGTGATTCACCTCGCAAAAGTGACGAGTTAAAATTGGGCTTGTTAGTGTTTACTAACTCGTGATTACTTTCTTATATTGGGTTTGTTTGTGGTTTTTCAGTAACGAGATCTCGCTCACTAGCCCTATTTTACGTTAATTTAATCGATTGAATTAAATCTGGCGAATTGTTGTGACTCCCTTCGCAATCTCAAACAAATACTCAGTTTTGGCTTAGTTTAAGTCCTTTCTTACGGTGGTTTTACCTTTTTTGTGAACAAGTTTGTCAGTCAATTAAGTGCTTTTTTAGCTACGTAAATCAAGTTGGTATCATGGATTGTTTATGTAAAACCGGAGAGAGAAAAGCGAAGGGATTTGTTTAACGATACCAATAAAAAACCCACCTATCGGTGGGTTTGGTTATGTCTTGCAGAACTATTCAGAGGTCAATAACTTCTGTAGTTTATCGCGCTGCATCTCGATATGAGTGCGATCTGGGCTTGACTCTTTACAGTGCTCAAGGATGTAATCGAGCGAGTTAAGCACCGTTCTCCAGCGTGGTGTTTTAGGTAATGTCTCAATGCGTAAATATTTATCTAGGGTGCGAGTTTGTAAGGTGCTGCGGTCAAGATACACACGCCACAAGCCACTTTGCTCTGCAAAGGTAAATTTGCTTTGTCCTGAGACTCGCTCCCAATAATCAAGAGCACTGGTCATGGCTTCGACCAAGACACTACGCATCAAATCTTGTTTGGATTGATACTCACCGGATGCTTTATCGGCAAGGCGAGTGAACTCACCACCCAACTCTTTGAGTTGCTGCAATTTATCTTTATCACCTTCGAAAGCGTAGCTAGAGAGGGCTTCTACCGCGGTTTCCAGATTATATATACGCGCAGCATTAATACTGCCCCCGACATTAAAAATGTACATGGCTTGCAATCCAGAGCCTTCTGGTAAGCGTAGTACGTCAGCGGATAAATGTTGGCGTACATCATCAACGTAAACATCAATATTGCCGCAGTAATGTTCTTGATCGATGTTGAGGTATTTCGGTGCAATCAACTCTTCTGCATTCGATCGTTTAAGCTGCTCTGGCGTGCGTCTAAATAGGCGTGATGCGGCCTCGTTGGCAAAGCGTATTTTATTTCCTTCTTTGACACACAGTATTGCTTCTGGTGCGGATTCTAGCTGCTCTAATAAGCGTCCTTGGGTTTCGAGGAGGCTCGCTTCAACCATCGCACGGTGTTTTAGTTCTTTTTGTAGCTGGGCATTTTCAATACGACGCAATTCGGCTTTGCTAGCGGTAAGGTGAGCTACGATACGAGCCGCCAGCTCTTGTTTGTTAAATGGTTTTGATAAGTAGTCGTTAGCGCCGGCTTCAAAACCACGTACTCGGTCATCGGACTGATTCAGGGCCGTTAGCATAATGATGGGGAGCTCTGCATGGTCGTAGCTTTGTCTGAGTTTTTCACACACTTGATAGCCGCTCATGCCTGGCATCATGATGTCGAGTAACAATAGTTCAGGCTTTTCACGTTTCACGGCTTCAAGCACTTCATGGCCATCTTGTACGGTATGCACACGGTAACCTTCAAGACGTAAGAAGCTGTCTAATACTCTGAGGTTAACCGGTTCATCATCGGCGACTAAAAGTAATGGACCGTGCTCATTTTCAGGCAGTGTGCTCTGCTCTGGAAGTTCGGCATCCAAAACTTCTGGGGCTTGGAAGTGGGGGAGTTCAGTCAAACGTGCTTGAGCAATCTCATCTTGAGTCGCTAGCGGTAGAGTAAAGCTAAATGTCGTCCCAACCATCGGTTGGCTGCTAACATAAAGCGTACCATTCATCAGCTCAATAAGCTGGCGGCTGATAGACAACCCTAATCCCGCGCCCTGACGGTAGCGGCTTGCATCTCGGCCTGCTTGGATCAGAGGTTCAAAAATTTGCTCCAGTTGCTCGGCAGGAATGCCTTGGCCTGTATCCACTACCTGTACGCGAATTTTATCGTCCATATAGGTTGCGGAGATAACGATCTTGCCTTCTGACGTATATTTAATCGCATTACCAATCAGGTTATACAGCACTTGCTCCAAGCGTTGTGGATCCGCGGAAACCCAGACTGGCAGCTCTGGAACTTGGTTAATAATACGCAGCGTTTTTTTGCCGAGTAAGTGATGCGAGAGCTCCAGTACTAACCGCGTCGCACTGGATAAATCGACGGCGCATTTTTGAATATCCAACGCGCCATAGCGCATTTTGTGATAATCCAATAAATCATCCACCAAGGTAGCTAAGCGTTGGCCACTGCTAATAATGATATCGAGTTGATATTTATGAGCGGCGGTCAGTGGGCCATTGGCACCGGAAACTAATGCTTCGGCAATGCCAATCATACCGTGTAGTGGAGTACGCAATTCGTGTGATGTGGTGGCGAGGAATTCATCTTTGAGCTTGTTCGCGAGCTGCAATTCATCGTTCTGTTTACGGATGATCAGCAGGTTGCTTTCTAACTCTTTATTTTGTGATTTGATGAGTGAGATTTTTTCACGGATAGAGCGTTGCATTCGCTCGAAACTGACGGCCAAACGACCAATTTCATCTTTCCGCTCGGTATTGATCATCGCCTCATCAAGATCTCCGGCAGAGACACGTTCTGCAGCCCAAGTGAGTTTTAATAGTGGGGCGGTAATAAAGTTAGAGAGATAATGTGAAGCTATCACCACCAATACAATCGCAGTCAACATGGCAAACACAAAGAGCTTTTCCAATTGTCGTACACGGGCAAACGCTTCTTTTTCTGGAAGCTCAACCACTAAGGCCCAATGAATGCTTTTCAAATTGATAGGGGCATAAGCAGCAATGACTTGTTCACCATCGGTATTGGTATAGGTACCTACCGAACGTTTGCCAGACAAGGCTAGCTCGACCACTTGTTTGCTCTTTTCAACGGCGATTTCTGCAGACGTTAACGTTCGTGAACGCAGATCTTGGCCGACGAGTATGGTTTGCATTGATGGATTATTGTTGCCATCGGCGATCAGTTTGGTGATGGCATTGCTGGGTAGACGGAACATGGCATAGCTGTGTAAGTAGCCTTGTTGAATAATTGGTGCGCCGAGCCAAGCGTACTGTTTTCCGTCTTCCTCGACAAAATCTGAGATGACCACTGGGGTGAAGTCTTCATTGGTTTTGCGTTGTTCATTAACCGTTTGTTCTAGACGTTTAAACGTATGCCCTAGGTTGGCATCTTGATATTTGCCCGTTAATAAATTAGTGCCAAAGTTGTCGTATTTATAAATGGAGTAAACGACGTTGCCTTCAATATCAACTAAGAGAATGTCATCGAAATCTGAGCGTTTTAACAGCTCTAAAAAGGCCCAATGATAGCGTTTGTGTAGTAACCGGTAACGTTCGCTTCCCACATAACCGCTGGATTGTGGCAGCACAGACGTTTTTATTTGATCGCCGGATCCGGGGATATAACGCTGTTGGGCATGTTCACGAGCCGCTTCGATACTGACATCTAAGCGTTGGAAAGCATTGACTAACCCATAAAAACGTCCACCACTGGCATAAGCAAGCTCGGAACGGACAAATCCCATGACTTCCGACTCTTTGGCCATCATGTAATCGATCACCTGCTGTTGTTTGGTATCACGTACCGAAACGAGGTACGAGGTACTTTGTTCTTCCAAGTCTTTACTGTGTGAATGGAGGAAAAACAGCGCGGTAATCGTCAATGGAATAATGCTAAGAGCCAAAAAGGCCGCCATCAGGGTATTCTGCAGGCGCTTGAATTTTTGTTTTCGATAGAACCTAAACATAATTAAGGCGTTACTTTTGGTGATACTCGTTGGCGCTCGCGAGCCATGAGCAGGTGAATGACAAGAAAAACCTAAAGTAACGAAATTAACGAGTTTTTTTACTTTGACAAGTAAGTCCAAGCTAAAGCGTGGGCATAGGCGCAAAAAACGTGAGGCAAGTGCCGCTTTTTGTGCATATTTACGTCAAAAGCGGCAAAATGTAAGAAGTTATTTTTTTGCGTGATAGATGGCAAACTTAGTCGTTTTCGCTGCAATCTCGCAGTGCCCAAACGCTTGCTCAATGATTGGTGGATATTTCAAAAAGCTGTTGGCCACAACCCAAAGTGAGCCTGCGGCGGCTAAATGGTTGATGGACTCAGCCAAGAGCTGTTCCGTTGGGCTATAGCGTGTGTCTAACCCTGAATGGAAAGGTGGATTTGTGACGATATAGTGGTATTGGCTTCCTACATTCGAGAGCATATCAGACGGATAGACTCGACCACTTAGTTGATTCGCGATAAGGGTTTCTTGACTAGAGCGAATCGCCAGAGCACTAATATCGGTCATCTCTAGCTCAATGTCAGGGTTGAGTTTTGCCATAACACAGCCCAACACCCCAGCGCCGCAGCCAATATCGATCACCTTGCCACTGAGAGCGGGTAACGTATCCAGTAGCAGTCGGCTACCCAGATCAAATTCGCCATGACTAAACACGCCTGGTAGGCTGCGAATCGTTAATTCATGGCCTTGATAGATTACGGAGTAAGATTTAAACCACTGAGTAATATCAAACTCATCAGGTTTATTTTCACATTGTCCCCAATAAAATGAGCAGCGACGAGCCGAATCGTATTTGTAAATCGAACCATAAGGTGTAAACATTTTCTCAATGCTTTTCACACCAGAACGATTTTCCCCGATCACTACAAGTTCAGTGCCTGTACCGAACTTGGAAAGCAACATTGCGAGTAAATATTCAGCTTCTTGTTTGGCTTTTGGCCAGTAGAGCAAAATCAAATCTGCGTTGATTTCGTCCGTGAGCTGTTCGCCAAAATAGCAGTTAATTTCAGCAAACGGTTTGAGTTGAGAATAGTAGCCGTAGTGAGTGGTAAATACAGATACAGAGGCGCAATGTTGACGAAGTTCGATTGGAAAGCGATCTTCTGCTTCACCCGCCACCAGAACATGTTTACCAGCAAAATAGTCGAGTTGGCGAAGGGCAATTTCAGTCGGGGCGGTATAGTGTTGCATGGCGCGTTCTACTCAAGAAAAGGGGGCAGATTTTCGCATAATCTGCCCTTTGAATGAAGCCTTTACTCTGGATTAGCTTTGATCTTGTTGATCTAAAAAGCTGCGAAATTCCTCTTCATAGATATTAAACAGCACCATGGTGATGGCAAAAATCAGTGGGCCATAAATTAAGCCGATCAAACCAAATAGCTGAATACCGCCGAGCAGCGAGAAAAAAATCATCAGCGTATTCATGCCAGCACTGCCTTGCATCAAGAATGGGCGTAGTAAGTTATCAATCGAGCCCACCACCGCAATACTCCATATTGTAAGGAAGAAAGCCCAAGTGGTTTCGCCAATTAAAAAGAGGTAGAGCGTCGCGGGGATCCAAATTAAAGCGGTGCCAATCACGGGTATAAATGAGGCAAACCCCATCATGGTTCCCCAAAACAACCCTGGGAATCCTGCTAACCACATACCAATTCCCCCCGCTAAACCTTGTGCGATCGCGGTTAAAAACGAGCCCATCACTGCCGACTTTGAGACGTTTTCAATTTCATTGAGCAAACGATCTTCTTGGCTACGTGATAGGGGAAGAATATGGCGGATTGCGCTGATGATTTTGTCGTGATCACGCAATAAAAAAAACAACACAAATAACATCAGGAAAAAATTCATCACGAAGCTGGTAGCATCTCCGAGAATTTTGGCGCTTATGCTGACTAAATTACTGCCAAAGGTTGTAGCAAATTGTGCAACACGCTGCGCGATTTGTTGTGGGCTAATTTCTTCAAAAGGAAGATATTGATTGGCGAGACCAAGTGCTTTTACTACCCAAGGATGACTCAATAATTCCTGAATGCCGCCATGGGTAACCCAAGAATAAAGGTTTTGAGAGAATTTAGATCCTTGTTGCACGATGGCGCCGAAGATAAACAACAGCGGAATGACCACGATGACGGTCAGCACCACGCAGGATAAAAAGGCAGAGATGTTATGGTGTGCAGGGAGCTTTTTATCAAGCCAATCATGGATAGGGAACATCAATAACGAGATGATGAACGCCATGACAATCGAGTTGATATAAGGCTCGACTAACCAGTAACAGGCGAGTGCAGAAGCCAGTAGAGCCACAACTAATACGCGATGGCTGGAGGCTAATTTGATTTTTTCTGACACGAGAGTTATCCACCTTAAGTACATTGAGGAGCTATAATGACGCCAATTCAGTTGCTTATCAATCTAGAGGTCAAGATGGGCTGTTGTGATAAAAACGAATGTTGTGACAAAAAAGCGAAACGTAGACCGATCCCGTGGTTTGGCGTAGTGATTTGCGCTCTCGTGCTGATGAGTATTTATTATTGGCAATAAATCGTCGTTGAATGAAAAAGGCAGCCGAGGCTGCCTTTGAAGAGTGGGATCACACGGTTTGTTAAGCTTTCGCTTCCGCTGCCAAAATGGCAAAGCTGCGATCGGCGGCTTCTAACGTGGCTTCAATCTCTTTTGAACCGTGAGCCAATGAGGTAAAGCTAGCTTCAAAGGCAGACGGTGCGAGATAAACGCCGTGTTGCAACATCAAATGGAAGAAACGTTTGAAACGCTCTACATCGCAACGCGCGACATCTTCATAGCAAGTGACTTTCTCTTGTTCGGTGAAGAAGAAGCCAAACATGCCGCCAACTTGGTGTACCAAAAGTGGAATACCATGTTGATCAGCCAGTGATTTAAAGCCGTCAGCCAGTTGTTTGGTTTTTGCGGCTAAGCGTTTTTCGTTGCCTTCTTCACGAAGTAGCCTCAGACAGGCATAGCCCGCAGCCATCGCGATTGGGTTGCCTGATAGTGTACCAGCTTGGTAAACCGGGCCTGTTGGAGCAATGTATTGCATCACTTCACGACGGCCACCAAAAGCACCGACGGGCATACCACCACCGATCACTTTACCGAGAGTGGTTAAGTCTGGTTTGATGTTGTAGTGGGCTTGAGCGCCACCTAGTGCAACGCGGAAACCAGTCATCACTTCATCAAAAATCAGCAGTGCGCCTTCTTGGTCACAGATTTCACGTAACCCTTCGTGGAAACCTTCTACAGGCGGGATACAGTTCATGTTGCCGGCAACGGGTTCAACAATAATACACGCGATTTCGCCTTTATTAGCGGCAAATAGTTCGTGAACGGAGTCTAAGTCGTTAAAACGAGCTGTTAAAGTATGTTTGGCGAAATCGGCAGGTACACCCGGAGAGCTTGGTTGGCCAAGAGTTAGCGCGCCAGATCCAGCTTTAACTAATAAGCTATCTGCGTGGCCGTGGTAACAGCCTTCAAACTTGACGATTTTATCGCGACCGGTGTAACCACGAGCAAGGCGGATGGCACTCATCGTGGCTTCCGTTCCCGAGTTCACCATACGCAGTTGCTCCATCGAAGGAACCAGCTCAGACACCAACTCTGCCATGGTGATTTCCATTTCGGTAGGTGCACCGAAACTTAAACCACGTTGTGCCGCTTGGATCACTGCTTCACGGATCACTGCATGGTTGTGGCCGAGAATCATTGGACCCCAAGATCCCACGTAGTCAATGTATGCTTTACCATCGGCATCAAAAATCAGCGCGCCATCGGCACGATCAATGAAAATCGGTGAACCACCTACTCCGTTAAAGGCACGAACTGGAGAATTCACTCCACCCGGAATAGTGGTTTGCGCCTTTTGATACAACTCGGCTGATTTGGTCATGCTAGTTTCCTCTTATGATGAATCGGACCAATTTTGGGGCGCATTGTACGCCGATGCTTTGGGGGGTGAAATGTTTTCGCTACATTTTGATCGATTTTCCCTGTCTGCAACCCAAAAACCACGAGGAGTGAAGTGAATTTATCGGTCAAAATCATTCGGATTAAGGCTAATACTTGAACGGCCAACTCAGGTATTAGATAATCGCTGCCATTATCACTATTAAATGTGCTGCGCATCGAATTTCAGAATGTTGTGGCACTTTCCACGAATGAGAGAGGTCATCGTGAGCGAAGTTAATGTACCATTATCCTTTTCTGATGCGGCGGCAACGCGTGTTAAAGCGTTGATCGCTGAAGAAGAAAATCCATCGTTGATGCTACGTGTTTATATTACCGGTGGTGGTTGTAGCGGTTTTCAATACGGTTTTACTTTTGATGAAACCGTAAATGAAGGTGATACCACGATTGAGAATAGTGGTGTTGTTTTGGTGGTTGACCCGATGAGTCTGCAGTATTTGATCGGTGGTGTGGTTGACTACACCGAAGGGCTTGAAGGTTCAAGATTCTTCGTGAATAACCCCAATGCAACAACAACTTGTGGTTGCGGCGCATCATTTAGCGTCTAATCCTGAGTCACAGAATCAGGAAAAATCTGGCCAGTCGAGCACTTCGATTGGCCCAAACTGCGTATCAGGATGTAACGTAGTCATTACTATAAGGAATAGTTATGTTTCCGGTGAAAACCTCCGTTCGTCAGGTTCGCGATTATTTTCTTCATCAACCTTGGTTGATTTCCCTCTTCTTCGTTGTGGTGTTGGTGGCATGGCTTGGTTTAGGGCGCCCCAATGCTCAAGAACCCCAAACCTCGACAGAAATTCAAGTACCTTTGGCCAAAGTTGGCTATCAAACCTTTACGGCTGAACAAACGGACAAAGTGATTGAGCTTTATGGCCGAACGGCTCCGGATCGACAAGCCAATATTGGTGCCGAGATCGCTGGGCGAATTATCGATATCAAAATCGTTAAAGGCCAAGCGGTAAACAAAGATCAAGTGATTGCTTTGATTGATCGAGGCGATCTGGATGCTCAGTTAGAGCGAGCCAAAGCACAGTTGAAAGTGCGGCAACAAGAATTTAATGCGGCGAGTGCTTTAAAAAATAAAGGTTTACAAGGAGAGGTTGCTTTTACTAATGCCGCTGCCGCATTGACGGATGCTCAATCCTCGTTAAGTACAGTGCAGCGTCTATTGGAGAATACTCAAGTACGAGCCCCCTTTGAGGGCGTTGTCGAAACTTTGCCGATTGAAAAAGGCGATTTTGTGTCGATTGGTGATCCCGTCGCATCGATTATTGATCTGCATCGATTGGTGATCGAGGCCGATGTGAGTGAGCGACACATACAGCATGTTCAGCTTGGACAGCCAGCAGTAATTCGCTTTATGGATGGAAGTCAGGCTGAAGGTAAAGTCCGTTATATTTCAAGACTTTCATCTCCGGCTACCAATACATTTACCATTGAAGTTGCAATGGATAACCCACAACAAACGATCCCTGCTGGGGTGAGTGCCGAAGTTTCATTGAGTTTAATGACACAGTCAGCAATTAAGATTACGCCGGCAATGCTTGCTCTGGACGATGTTGGGAATCTTGGCGTAAAAACGCTGCGGGGAGATGTTGTTCACTTTGTGCCTATTCAATTAGTGAAAGCAGAGCAAGATGGCGTTTGGCTGACCGGATTGGGTGAAAAAGTGGAAATCATCACTCGTGGGCAAGGCTTTGTGCGTGATGGGGATAAGGTTATCGCCACTCCGCTAGTGACGACTAACTAGGAGCCACCCATGTTTACTCTGATTGATGCGGCGTTGTCTCGTACACGAACCATGTTAACGTTGTTGGTGTTTATTCTGGTTGCAGGTATTGCAACGTATGTGACCATTCCGAAAGAATCCAGCCCTGATGTCACTATCCCGATTATTTACGTTTCCGTTAGTCACCAAGGCATCTCTCCCAGTGATGCGGAGCGTTTGATTGTTCGACCTTTAGAGCAAGAACTGCGTTCTATCGAAGGTGTGAAAGAGATGACCGCAACCGCTTCAGAAGGGCATGCTTCTGTTGTACTGGAGTTTAATGTTGGCGTTGATCTAGCGAAAGCGATGGCGGATGTGCGTGATGCGGTAGATTTGGCAAAACCGAAACTGCCTGCGGATACCGATGAGCCAATCGTGAATGAAGTCACTCTTGCTGCTGAACAACCGATTCTCTCTGTGGTGCTTTATGGCACGGTTCCGGAACGCACAGCCGTGCAAATTGCACGTCAACTGCGCGATAAACTCGAAAGTTATCGGCAAATACTCTCCGTAGATATAGCCGGTGATCGGGAGGAGATTGTTGAAATCGTTGTGGACCCTCTACTCATGGAGAGTTATGGGCTAGATCAAGGCGATATTTATAACCTGATTGCGCTCAATAACCGCGTGGTTGCAGCAGGATTTGTCGATACTGGATACGGACGTTTTTCGGTCAAAGTGCCTTCAGTTTTTGAATCGTTAAAAGATATGCTTGAACTCCCGATTAAAGTTGATGGCAAACAAGTCATTACCTTTGGTGATGTGGCGACGGTACGACAATCTTTCCGAGACCCAGAAAGCTATGCCAGATTGGATGGTAAACCTGCGATTGTTTTGGATATAAAAAAACGCTCGGGTGAAAACATTATTGAAACGGTTGAGTTGGTGAAAGCCGTATTAACCGAGGCACAAGCTCGTGAAGAATGGCCAAGTAACCTACTGGTTAAAACCATTTGGGATGAGTCGAAAGATGTCAAACTCATGCTCAACGATCTGCAAAACAATATCCTGTCAGCAATCATTCTCGTCGTGATTGTCATTATTGCGATCTTAGGGATGCGTACCTCTTTGTTGGTTGGTGTCTCAATTCCGGGTTCATTTCTCACTGGCTTATTAGTGTTGGCAGTATTTGGTTTAACGGTGAATATCGTTGTGCTGTTTGCCTTAATTATGGCCGTAGGAATGTTGGTGGATGGTGCCATAGTAGTTACCGAGTTTGCCGATCGGCGTATGCAAGAGGGAATGCATCGTAGTGAAGCTTACCGAGATGCAGCCAAGCGCATGGCGTGGCCGATCACTGCATCAACGGCGACGACATTAGCCGCGTTTGCTCCTTTACTTTTTTGGCCGGATGTCACGGGCGAATTTATGAAATATCTCCCGCTCACATTAATGGCAACCTTAGCGGCTTCCTTGGTGATGGCACTACTGTTCGTGCCGGTTCTCGGTGGGTTATTTGGTCGACCACAACAAGTCTCCCAAGCTAATCAGGTACGTATGGTTGCGCTGCATAATGGCGATTTTTCACAAGCGACTGGGATTACCAAAGCGTACTACCTGACTCTAGCGATCGCTATCCGTCATCCGATCAAAATATTATGTGCAGCCTTATTGATGTCGGCGGCGATTGCTTTTGCTTACGCTAAAGCCGGTTTAGGCGCGGAGTTTTTCCCTGAGGTAGATCCCCCGTTCTTCTCTGTCAAAGTGCGTTCTTATGGCGATCTCTCATTAGATGAAAAAGATCAGATAATGAGCGATGTAGAACAGGTGATGCTCGGCCACAAAGAGTTTGAAAGTGTTTATACACGTACTGGTGGTGATGATGAAATTGGTGTGGTGCAGATAACACCGGTCGATTGGCAGTATCGGCGCAGTGTAAAAACCATTATTGATGAGTTGAAGCAAGTGACGGATGCTTTTCCGGGCGTGGAAATTGAGTACAAATTTCCGGATGCTGGGCCTCCCGTTGAGCATGATTTGGATATTGAGCTTTCATCTCGCGTTCCTGCCGAACTTGAAAAGGCCACTCAACAAGTCCGCTTGTGGGCTGAAGCGAATGCCGCATTAACAAACTTGAGTGATAACGGTAGTAAGCCGGGGATTGATTGGAAAATTGATATTCGGCGTGATGACGCTTCACGTTTTGCTGCGGATGCCACATTAGTTGGCAATACCGTGCAGTTTGTGACAAACGGCCTCAAGATTGGCGATTATCTTCCAGATGATAGTGATGAGGAAGTCGATATTTTAGTGCGTTATCCAAGTGAATATCGCGACATCGGGCGTTTTGACCAGCTACGAGTGAAAACGCCACAAGGTTTGGTGCCGCTGACCAATTTTGCGCAAATAACGCCAGAGCCTAAGCAAGATACGATTCACCGTATCGATGGGCGAAGAGTGATCAACGTCATGGCGGATCTTAAGGAAGGCTACAATTTGGCCTTAGAGTTACCCGCCATTGAGCAAGCCCTCAAAGGGCTCAATTTACCAAGTAGTGTTGAATTTCGCATTCGCGGCCAAAATGAAGAGCAGGAGCACTCTGCAGCCTTTTTAGAAAAAGCCTTTTTGGTGGCATTAGCGGCCATGGCGATCATCTTGATTACCCAGTTTAATAGCTTCTATCAAGCATTCTTGATTTTGACCGCAGTGATATTTTCTACTGTTGGGGTCTTTGCTGGTTTGCTTATTTTTCAAAAGCCGTTTGGGATTATTATGTCCGGGATTGGGGTGATTGCATTGGCAGGTATTGTCGTTAATAACAATATTGTGTTGATCGATACATACAACCAGTTACTCAAACGCGGATTGAGCCGTGAGGAGGCCATTTTACGTACCGGAGTGCAGCGCTTGCGGCCAGTATTACTGACGACAATTACCACTATTCTTGGTTTGATGCCGATGGTGCTTGAGATGAATATTGACATCATCAATCAGAAAATTGAGTTTGGTGCACCAAGTACCCAGTGGTGGTCTCAGCTTGCGACCGCCGTTGCAGGTGGATTAGCCTTTGCGACAGTACTAACCTTAGTGCTCACGCCTTGCTTACTGATGTTGGGGCGACGAAAAAGCACGGAGAGTGAAGAGCTTGAAGTCACAGATGAAGTTAGCAGTTAATCTTCATCTTTCCCAAATCATTAAGGCCAGCGAAATGCTGGCCTTATTTTTAGGGGAATAGGAAGCCGTTATTTTTGGTTGGCATACAGCAGTTGGCTATAACGTTCCAGTTTGGCCATGCGCTGTTTGGCGTTAGCAATAAAGGTTTCTTTGGCTTTACCACTCAGTGATTGCGCTTGTGGCAATTCAACCGTACGAGGGTTTTTATGCACGCCGTTCACTAAGAATTCGTAGTGTAAATGTGGTCCGGTAACACGCCCAGTGCCTCCTAGTGTACCAATACTTTGTCCTTGTTTTACACGTTGCCCTGTTTTGACCAGTCGGCGTTGCAAGTGCAAGTATTTCGTTATGTAAGTATTACTGTGGCGGATATAGACATAGTTACCGTTAAATTGGTTGTAGCTTGATTTTTCAACCACGCCATCGCCTGCCGCCCAGATTGGGGTGCCTACAGGCGCTGCGTAATCAGTACCTCGGTGCGCTTTAACTTGCCCCGTGACGGGATGGAGGCGACGAGGGTTAAAGTTAGAAGATACACGGCGAAAATCGAGAGGAGAGCGCAAAAAGGCTTTTTTCATCGCGCGACCATTCTCATCGTAATAGTTACCTGTGTTGTCATCTAGAATGGCCGTAAAAGTAGACCCTTGGTTGGTAAATGTTGCGGCAATAATATTACCGCGACCGATAACGGCACCTTCTACTATGTTTTCTTGGTACAGCAATTTGAACTGATCTCCCTCACGGATATCGAGGGCAAAATCGATATCCCAACCGAACAATCCTGCGAGTTCCATAATTTGATTGGCGCTTAAACCCGCTGACATACCTGCATTCCAGAAGCTAGAGGTGATTTTTGCTTCTGCATAGTTGTATTGGTAGAAGATCTCTTTCTTATCAAACTCTGACGTAAAGCCTGATTCAGAACGAGTGATGACAAAGGTTTCGTAAGGACTGATTGTGCGTTTGAGTTTTACTAATTGGTTATTTTCATCAAATCCGAATTTCAATTCATCTTTGGGCATTAACTTGGAGAGTTGGCTGTTGATGTCACTATTACTGGACGTTAATTCATACAGTACGCGAGAAGATAGCCCGGCACGCTGGAACAAGACGGCAGCACTTTCACCATTGCGTACTTGATAAACCTCCCAACGCAGTAGAGCACTAGGAGCTTCTGTCTCATTAGTGGTTGAAAGTAGCTGGTTATCAAGAGAAAGTGGATAATGACGTCCGACTTCTAATTGAGATTCCGGTTTATGTAAACGTTCAGCATTAGGAAGAAAAAAAACGGCGAAGGCAATGACGGCACTAAAAACGGTGATTAACACACGGTGCAGCCACGGAAGACGAGTGAAAAGTGAAAGCATATTCAGTTCAAATTCATTTAATTATTAACAAAATCGCTGTCGGGTAGTCTAACTGGTTTCAAAATGCATCGCTATTCAAGTAATATGTTCCACTATCAAATTTTTGCCAAATCTGTGGGAGTGAACAAGAATGGCGAGTATTGAAGCCGCTTTAGCTGAGATTAAACGTGGTGTTGAAGAGCTGATCCCTGAAGAAGAGTTGATCGCGAAGCTCAAAGAAAACCGTCCGCTGCGAATTAAACTGGGTGCAGACCCAACGGCTCCGGATATCCATCTAGGCCACACGGTAATCCTCAATAAGCTTCGTACTTTCCAGGATTTGGGTCATGACGTAACATTTTTGATTGGTGACTTTACCGGTATGGTGGGCGATCCAACAGGAAAAAATACCACACGCCCACCGTTGACTCGTGAAGACGTTCTGCGTAATGCGGAAACCTATAAACAGCAAGTATTTAAGATTCTTGATCCGGCGAAAACCAAGATCCAATTTAACTCAGAATGGTTATCACAACTGGGTGCAGAAGGTATGATCCGCCTCGCTTCAAACCAGACTGTTGCTCGTATGTTAGAACGTGATGACTTTAAAAAGCGTTACAACAATGGTCAGCCGATTGCGATCCATGAGTTTATGTACCCATTACTGCAAGGTTATGACTCAGTGGCTATGGAGACGGACGTTGAGCTAGGCGGTACCGACCAGAAGTTCAACTTGCTGATGGGGCGTGAACTACAAAAATCCAATGGTCAAAAACCACAAGTCGTATTGATGATGCCGCTGCTGGTAGGATTGGATGGCGAAAAGAAAATGTCCAAATCAGCGCACAACTACATTGGTGTGAGTGAAGCACCGAGCGAAATGTTTGGCAAGATCATGTCGATCTCTGATGATTTGATGTGGAGCTACTACGAGCTGCTCTCTTTCCGCCCATTAGAACAAATTGCTCAGTTCAAAGCTGATGTGAAAAATGGCACAAATCCTCGAGACATCAAAATCTTGTTAGCAAAAGAGATTATTGCTCGTTTCCATAGTGAAGCAGATGCGGATGCCGCAGAACAAGAGTTCATCAACCGCTTCCAAAAAGGCGCAATGCCAGAGGAAATGCCGGAGTTTGAATTTGCTGCCGGTATTGCGATTTCAAATCTGTTGAAAGAGGCAGGATTAGTGGGATCGACATCGGATGCTCTGCGCATGATTAAGCAAGGTGCCGTGAAGCTTGATGGCGAGAAGTTAGAGGATGCGAAACTCGTACCTGCTTGTGGCACATCGGTTTATCAAGTGGGTAAGCGTAAGTTTGCTCGCGTTACCATTAAGTAAGCTAGCACAAGACAATAAAAAAGCGCCTAAGGCGCTTTTTTATTGTCTTGTGAACCGTATTTGAATCCTTGTAGTTGGCGCTGAAAAGGGGAATCGGCTCAATGGGGTTTAGACGCTAAACGATTGAGCTGGATAAGCTCCTGATAAAGCTGTGTTTCAAATTGAACGATTGGTGGCTCAACCGCAGCTTGGGCGCCATTTTTGGGCGGGAAATAGTCAGTCACAAATTGTACGAAAAGTGTGGTTGGGCGATGGTTTTCATCGACAACGAATCCCACCATATTATACGTGCCATACAACGAACCACTCTTGGCTTTCATTTGTCCACTCATTTGAGGCGCACGCATGCTACGGCGATATTGCAGTGTGCCAGATTCCCCTGCCGAAGGTAGCAGAGCAATCAAGCCTAGTTGCTCATCATGTTGGTAAAGGTAGCGCAATGTCTCGATCATGACCTGTGGGCGCATTCGATTATTCCGAGAGAGGCCAGAGCCATCGGCTAATTGGGTGTCTTCTAATGAGATGCCTGTTCTCGAATAAAAAACCTGTTTGATGGCTTGAGTGCCATTCGAGAAGCTGCCGGGTTGTAGATAAAAACGGTGACCTAAAGTTTTTGTTAATGTGTCTGCAATCAGGTTGTCCGATTCTTGCAGCATCGTTTTTAGCAGCACTGGTAAGGGTTCAGATTGATGATAAGCGACTTTCTGAGGTTGGTTAAATGCAGAATTGCCCACCTTTACTTCGCCTTTGAGTTCGATATTGAGCTGTGCCAGTAAGCGATAGACGATGCGCTGGGCATACAACCCAGTATCTTGCACGGCAAATTTTAGTGGTAATGGTTTATCTCTTTGAGTTAGGCATCCTGCTAGTTGGTAGTGGTTTTCTGAGGTTGCAGTGAGTTCTAAATCACACAGTAGGCTTTCTTGCTCATTTTTACTGACGCTGATGGCCCGTGTTTGAACATGTACCGGATACTGCTCCGGTACGTACACGCGAGTTCGTCCTTGTGGCTCAGTATAAATAGACGCTTGGATACAATTGCCATCTAAATTGATGGCACTGGCAGGAGCGCTATAGCAAACACCCAGAATATCCCAAGGCCAACCAACCGCACGTTCGTAACCGCTAAAAATGCTGTTATCTAACCATAAGTCACCTTCAATTTTCCCACCTGTTTGTGACTTAAGCTGCTTAAGTAACGCGGTGAGATCTGCCGTGGTGAAAGTGGGATCTCCTGAAAAACGAATAGCCCAATCGTCACCAGAGCGAATTAATTCTGTGCGAAAGCGAAACTCATCGCCCAATTCGAGTTTGGCAGCGAGGGCGGTTAGAATTTTTTGTGTGCTCGCAGGGGGATAATAAAGATGCGTATTCAGATCGAGAATGGTTTGTTTTGAGCTGATATCCTCAATCAGTAATGCATAACGAGCTCCAGCGGGAAGTTGATCCGTAGCCGAACTGAATTGAGTTTCCGCATGGGTGCTTGGCAAAAAGAGAGCAAAACAAAAAACAAGTCGCCAAATTGGCGAGGATGAAAACGGCATAACCAAAAACTTCCAGAAAGGGCAGTTGCGAAAGTATAGCCAGATAGAAAAACGCCTGCTAGTGAGCAGGCGTTTGGCGTGTGACTTTAAGTCAACAATTAGAAGTCGTAACGTAGACCGATAGCCAGTTCGTCTTCTGCTTTAGTCTTACCAACTTTATCTGCATCTAGCAGGTTAAAGTTATAAGAGACATAAGAGCGGAAGTTTGGCTTAAAGTAGTAAGTTGCATCAATTGCGATGAAGTCAGCATTGTCGCTCTTCACACCAGAAGTTTTTTCTTCTTGGTAGTTATAAGTTGTTGTAAATACGGTTTGATCCATTGTGTATTTAGCTGCTAACTCATAACCAGTTTTGTCTGTTTTTGCTGCATTTGCTGGCTTATCTTGACCATCAACGAAAGCACCAGCGAAGTAGAAATCAGAGAAAGCGTAAGATGCAGCAAGAATGTATTGATCTGCTGTATCTTGATCTGCGTAACCCGCACCTACATTGAAACCAGTATCACCAAAGGCGTAGATAGCAGATAGAGAGTAGCCATCTTGTTCATTTTTAGTGATTGAATTTGCTGACTCTTGACGATCAGCAAAACGGTAGCTTGCTTTAACACCTAGGTCACCAAATTGACCCTTGTAAGCCAGCATGTTGTCGACACGATCTGCCACTGCCAGTTTGTAAGTACCATTCGCACCGTGGTAAGCCATGATATCGGTAAAGTCAGTGATTACGCCTAATGCACCATCGTTTTTACCGTAAGTTACTTCACCGTAAGTACCGCCCATACCTGCATAAGTGTAACGGTTGTCTAGGTTGTTGTTAGACGCGTTTGTACCTTGGTCGTCAGTAGTAAACTCACCTTCATAGAAGCCAACGCCGTACAGGCTGTCATTGATAGCCACTTTACCTAGGAAGTTTAGACGTACACGAGATTTATCATCTGCTTTACCGTCTTTTAAAGATAGGCGTGCTTCAGCACGGCCACCCATAGTCAGAGAAGCGCCATCTTTATTGTAGATTTCGCCAGCATTTACACCAGTAGCCACTGCAGCAGCTGAAACAGCAAGAGCAATTAGAGTCTTGTTCATCTTATTAAGTCCTAATTTATTGTCCATAAATTTGATTTTTGTACGACGTAAGCCACGTCAATCGAAATAGGTGATGCATCAAGCTTCATTGGTCACTGTTGTGTTGAAACCATAAAGCATAAGAAATTTGATGGTTCAGCCATTTTCGTGGCTATTTTTTTACTCCCAAAGTTCCGCTATCAGTTAGTAAAATGATATAAATCAGACTTATGAACAGTGTTTTATTGTTGGTAAAAAATTGTCAAAGTATTGTTTTATATGGATTTGTTTTCGTTTTATTAGTTTTTCTTTTTTATTCAATAAGTTGTATTTTTTATTTTTTTTTACCGATATTGAGCAAAATACACACGATCTAATTGTGCTAAAGATCACATATAAAATGTGAAAATTGGATTTTGAGTAAATTCGCCTCGCAAATCTTGAATTTGGATGATTTAGCTCTTAACTTTGTTTACACTTTCGATTAATCAAAATGGTTCAACACTGACCCGACCCGATTTAGGATGTTGGGAATCTTTTTATTGTCCAAAGAAAACTTTGGCGCAGAGGTAGACGATGGAAAAAGTTCCAATGACATTACGTGGTGAGAAACTCCTACGTGAAGAACTCGATAGACTGTTAAAGCTCAGACCAAAAATTACAGAAGCGATTGCGGAAGCTCGCGAATTGGGTGATCTCAAAGAGAATGCGGAATACCATGCGGCACGTGAAGAGCAAGGGATCTGTGAAGCGCAAATTCGTGATATTGAATACAAGCTGTCTGTCGCCCAAGTGATTGATGTCACTACAATGGAAAACAACGGTAAAGTCATTTTTGGTGCGACCGTGACAGTGATCGATGTCAATACAGATGAAGAGAAAACGTATCAAATCGTTGGAGATGATGAAGCGGATATTAAATCTGGCCGTATTTCGGTTAACTCACCGATTGCTCGTGGCTTGATTGGTAAGATGGAAGGTGACGAGGTTGCGATTGTTACCCCAGGTGGCAATAAAGATTTCGAAATCGATCGCGTTGAATACCTATAAGCTCGATCATTCAAAAAGTAAAAAGGTCGCTAATGCGACCTTTTTTGTTCATCCAATGGCTGATTATTTGCGCGGCAATTCGATCTTGCGTTGCTGAGACTGGCGATAAAGTACCAGAACTTTACCAATTACCTGTACTTTTTCGGCACCAGTTTCACGAACAATTGCGTCAACGATCAATTGCTTAGTCTCACGATCTTCCGAAACGACTTTCACTTTAATCAGTTCGTGGTGATCGAGCGCAATTTCGATTTCCGCTAGCACAGCTTCTGTTAATCCGTTTGCGCCCATTAACACAACAGGTTTTAAGTTGTGTGCCAAGGCTTTCAGATGCTGCTTTTGTTTGTTGCTTAGGTTCATTACGCGGCCAAATTTATTTAATATTAGGGTTGAAAACCGTCATTTTAACGCCATCTATTCTAGAAGACTATATTTTCTACCAGACTTTCTTGGATAGCGGTGACTGAGTTAGGAACAAAATGAGTAAACAGAAACACTCGGCGAGCTCAACTCGCTGGTTAAAAGAGCATTTTGACGACAAATATGCTAACGAAGCGAGGAAGAAAGGCTTTCGTTCTCGTGCTATCTTCAAAATAGAAGAGATCCAAAATAAAGACAAACTACTAAAAGCTGGTATGACTGTCGTCGATCTTGGTGCTGCACCAGGTGGATGGTCACAGTTTGCTGCGAAAGTCGTGGGTGATAGTGGTCGAGTGATTGCTTGCGACCTTTTACCGATGGAATCCATTGCCGGTGTTTCTTTCTTGCAAGGAGATTTCCGTGAAGAAGCCGTATTGAATGCATTACTGGAGCGTATTCAACCAGAGATGGTTGATGTGGTGATGTCTGATATGGCACCGAATATGGCGGGGAACCTATCGGTTGACCAACCGCGGGCTATGTACCTTGTCGAATTGGCACTGGATATGTGTCGACAAGTTCTGGCTCAGAATGGTAGTTTTGTGGTGAAAGTGTTTCAAGGAGAGGGCTTTGATGATTATGTCAAAGCAGTCAGAGACCTGTTTAAAGTGGTTAAAATTCGTAAACCGGACTCATCTCGATCACGTTCACGCGAAGTTTTTATCGTAGCGACTGGTTACAAAGGTTAACTATTTCACCATTTGGTGCCCAAGTTGAACCTATAGCCGCTAGCTATAAACTGTAGTACCCTACCTTTTAATTACAATTAGTTATCGAGAGGCTTACACCTTGAGTGACATGGCAAAAAATTTAATTCTGTGGCTTGTGATTGCTGTCGTTTTAATGTCTGTATTCCAGAGTTTCGGCCCTGGCGAGAACAACGGTAAAGCAGTCGACTACACCACATTCGTAAAGGAAGTTGGTCAAGGCCAGATTCAGGAAGCCCAATTCAACAACGGTGAAATTACTTTCATGCGTCGTGGCGGGGGCAGCCGTTATGTAACTTACATGCCGGTTTATGATCAAAAGCTCCTCGATGACTTGATTAATCAAGATGTCAAAGTGCAAGGCACGCCTCCTGAAGAGCAAAGCTTGCTTGGTACTATTTTCATTTCTTGGTTCCCAATGATTCTGCTGATTGGGGTTTGGATCTTCTTCATGCGTCAGATGCAAGGTGGCGGTGGCAAAGGTGCCATGTCATTTGGTAAGAGCAAAGCGCGTATGATGAGTGAAGACCAGATAAAAACCACTTTCAGTGATGTCGCGGGTTGTGACGAAGCCAAAGAAGATGTGAAAGAACTGGTGGACTACCTGCGCGATCCTAGCCGTTTCCAAAAATTGGGCGGTAAGATCCCAACAGGTGTCTTAATGGTGGGGCCTCCTGGTACGGGTAAAACACTGCTAGCAAAAGCCATTGCAGGTGAGGCGAAAGTACCTTTCTTTACTATTTCGGGTTCTGATTTCGTAGAGATGTTCGTTGGTGTCGGTGCATCTCGCGTGCGTGACATGTTTGAACAAGCGAAGAAAGCCTCTCCATGCATCATTTTTATTGATGAAATTGATGCTGTGGGTCGCCAACGTGGCGCAGGTGTTGGTGGTGGTCACGATGAACGTGAGCAAACCCTCAACCAAATGCTGGTTGAGATGGATGGTTTTGAAGGCAATGAAGGCATTATTGTCATCGCGGCAACCAACCGTCCTGACGTGTTGGACCCAGCATTGCTGCGTCCGGGACGTTTTGACCGTCAAGTGGTAGTGGGCCTGCCAGATGTGCGTGGTCGTGAGCAAATTCTTAAAGTGCATATGCGCAAAGTGCCTTTGGCGAATGATGTTGAGCCATCACTGATAGCGCGTGGTACTCCGGGGTTCTCGGGGGCGGATTTGGCGAACTTAGTCAACGAAGCGGCACTGTTTGCAGCCCGTGGTAACAAGCGCAACGTCTCTATGGTTGAGTTTGAACTGGCAAAAGACAAGATCATGATGGGTGCAGAGCGCCGTTCAATGGTGATGTCGGAAGAGATCAAAGAATCCACCGCTTACCATGAAGCGGGCCATGCGGTAGTGGGTCGCTTAGTGCCAGAGCATGATCCTGTGTATAAGGTTTCAATCATCCCTCGTGGACGTGCTTTGGGTGTCACCATGTATCTGCCTGAGCAAGATCGCGTGAGTATGTCTAAGCAGCATCTGGAATCGATGATCTCTAGCTTGTACGGTGGCCGTCTGGCTGAAGAGTTGATTTACGGCAAAGACAAAGTATCAACAGGTGCTTCAAACGATATCGAACGTGCCACTGAAATTGCCCGTAAGATGGTGACCCAATGGGGCTTCTCTGAAAAATTGGGTCCTATGCTATATGCAGAAGATGAAGGCGAAGTTTTCCTTGGACGCAGTGTGACACAGACAAAACACATGTCTGATGACACTGCAAAGTTGATTGACGACGAAGTCCGACAACTTATTGATCGCAACTACGAACGAGCTCGCCAAATCATCATCGATAATATGGATATCATGCATGCAATGAAAGATGCCTTGATGAAGTATGAAACGATCGATGCAGGTCAAATTGATGACTTAATGGCGCGTAAGCCCGTGATTCGTGAGCCGGCTGGTTGGGCGGATCAAACCAAAGAACAACCAGAAGTGAAAGCGGTGGAACCTGAAGTGAAAGCCGAACCCGCCTCTGATGTCATCGCGGATGATGTGGCGACATCAAGCGAGAAAAAAGACGCAGAATAACGTTACTTTTAACTCTAAACCCCGACTTGTTCGGGGTTTTGTGTTTGCAAGGGAGCAAATTTTAAAACGATGAAAATCAGTTATGCCAATAAGCAACTTAATTTGAACTCTCCCGTTGTCATGGGGATTTTAAACACCACTCCAGACTCTTTCTCAGATGGTGGAAGCTACATTCAGCTCGATAAAGCACTCATGAAAGCGCAACAGATGATTGATGCTGGTGTCACGATCATTGATATCGGTGGCGAATCGACTCGGCCTGGAGCTCCGGATGTGAGCTTAGAAGAGGAATTACAACGTGTGATTCCATTAATCACCGCAATTCGTCAACAAAATGCACAGGTATGGATTTCCATTGATACCAGTAAAGCTGAAGTAATGCGCCAAGCGATTGTAGCGGGAGCGGATCTGATTAATGATGTTCGAGCTTTGCAAGAGCCAGGAGCTCTAGATGTTGCAGCTCAGGCTCAGGTTCCCGTCTGTATTATGCATATGCAAGGGCAACCACGTACCATGCAAATGGCTCCTCAATACGACAATGTGGTTGAAGACGTTTGCGCGTTTTTAGTTGAGCGCATTGCCGCCTGTGAGGCCGCCGGTATTAAGCGTGAGAATATTATCTTGGATCCCGGTTTTGGCTTTGGAAAATCGATTCAACACAATTATCATTTGCTCGCTCACTTAGAACAGTTTCATCGTTTTGGATTGCCTGTTTTGGCTGGAATGTCGCGTAAATCAATGATTTTCAAAACACTGAATAAACAACCAGCAGAGTGTGTAGCGGGGAGCGTGGCTTGTGCGACTTTAGCCGCAAGTAAAGGGGCGCAAATCATTCGGGTACATGATGTAGAACAAACGCTAGATGCACTAAAAATAGTGCAACTGACGTACGAAAATTTGTAAAACAATAATGTAAAGGAAAAACAAATGTCTGATAAAAGACGTTATTTTGGTACTGATGGGGTACGAGGCAAAGTTGGCCAATACCCAATTACACCTGATTTTGTACTTAAGCTTGGCTGGGCTGCTGGACGTGTTTTGGCAAAACAAGGCACAAAGAAAGTCATCATTGGTAAAGATACTCGTATTTCTGGCTATATGCTGGAATCCGCTTTGGAAGCTGGTTTGGCGGCGGCGGGGTTGAAAGCGACATTCACCGGCCCCATGCCAACACCTGCGGTGGCTTATCTAACCCAAACATTCCGTGCGGAAGCTGGGATCGTTATTTCTGCATCACACAATCCGTACTATGACAACGGCATCAAATTTTTCTCTTATGAGGGAACCAAACTGCCGGATGAAATTGAGTTAGCGATTGAAGCAGAGTTGGATAAAGACATCGAATGCGTTGAATCTGCAGAACTTGGTAAGGCCTCACGTATGGTGGACGCTGCGGGTCGTTACATCGAATTTTGTAAAAGCACTTTCCCTTCAAAACTCAGTTTGTCTGGGGTGAAGTTAGTCGTGGATTGCGCGAATGGTGCCACCTACCATATTGCTCCGAATGTTTTTCGTGAGTTAGGTGCCGATGTGATTGCAATGGGCGTTGAGCCAAATGGCTTGAACATTAATGATCAAGTTGGGGCAACCGATGTCCGTGCTCTGCAAAAACGCGTTGTTGAAGAAAAAGCACATCTTGGCTTAGCGTTTGATGGTGATGGCGATCGCATCATCATGGTTGACCATTTGGGGAATAAAGTCGATGGTGACCAAATTGCTTACATTATCGCGCGCGATGCATTGCGCCGTGGTGAACTCAAAGGCGGCGTTGTTGGGACACTGATGACCAACCTTGGTATGGAAAATGGCCTGAAACAACTTGGTATTCCTTTTGCCCGTGCCGCGGTAGGTGATCGCTATGTTATGGAAAAGCTGCAGGAAAAAGGCTGGAAAATTGGAGCGGAAAACTCAGGTCACGTCATTTTACTTGATAAAGTGACCACCGGTGATGCGATTGTCGCTGGTCTACAAGTGCTTGCCTCCGTCGTCGGTAGTGAAATGACTCTGCATGAGTTAGCCAAAGGCATGACCCTTTACCCGCAAGTATTGGAGAATGTTCGTTTTGCGGGGGAGAATAATCCACTTGAAGCGGAAGCGGTGAAAGCCGCGGTCGCTGAGGTAGAAGCAGAGCTAGGCTCGAAAGGCCGAGTATTGCTGCGTAAATCGGGGACAGAACCTCTAATCCGCGTGATGGTGGAAGGCGAGGATGATGCGCTAGTGAAACAGTCTGCGCTGAAAATAGCTCAAGCCGTCAAAGATAACTGCTAATTTGAGTGCTGGTTTCTACAGTTCCTAGTTGATTGATTTCGCGCTAGGAATTGTAGAAATGCTTGAAAAATCGTTGTTGTGCGAGTTTTTTGAGCGATCAAATCGGAAAGTGATTTTTTTTAGAAAATACCTCTTGTCAGCCTTGGAACCATTCGTTAGTATTGCGTCCGCTTTCGGAGAGAAAGGTCGCTGGCCTTGTTCGAGTCTGATGATACGAACGGCGCTAGCTCAACAAATATGAACATAGGTGGAAGTAATGTTTACAGTTCTACTTGTGATTTACCTGTTGGCAGCGGTTGCTATCATTGGCCTAGTGTTGATTCAACAAGGTAAAGGCGCAGACATGGGAGCCTCATTCGGTGCCGGCGCGTCAAACACTGTGTTTGGTGCTGGTGGCTCAGGTAATTTCTTAACCCGAATGACTGCAATTTTTGCAACAGTATTTTTTGTTATCAGCCTTGTGCTTGGCAATATGTCAACTCACAAAACTGAGTCACAATGGGTTGACCCGTCACAAGGTCAAGTGATTCAACAAGCTGGTGACACAGTGGGTGAAGCTCCTGCTAAAAGCAGCGACGAGATTCCTCACTAAGCTATCTAAATTAGATAGACGAAATATGCCGAGATGGTGAAATTGGTAGACACACTAGCATGAGGTGCTAGCGCCTTAGGTGTGAGGGTTCGAGTCCCTCTCTCGGCACCATATTTACAAACTTGTAAATCACTTTGTTGAGCGTATAATGCTCGCAAGTCGGACGCGGGGTGGAGCAGCTTGGTAGCTCGTCGGGCTCATAACCCGAAGGTCGTCGGTTCAAATCCGGCCCCCGCAACCAATCTCTCCTAACGATTAGAGAGACAAGTTTGGCAGTGTTAACCTCACTGCAGTTGAGAAGCGATTCTCAATTTATCAGGGTCCAGCAATAAAAAACCCCGACTTAATCGGGGTTTTTTATTATCTAAATTTCCTTTTTCGGGAGTTTTAGATATTTGCTTGGTATTTAAATTGGGCTCTAAGCCCTTTTTTTGTTTCTGGAGTGGTTTAGATGACTGGTTTAGAAAGACAACTTACTGAAATGCTTGAAGCTCCGGTGGTTGCTGCAGGTTACGAGTTGGTTGGATTAGAGTTCGTCCGTGCAGGGCAACATTCCACACTACGTATCTTTATTGATCACGCAAACGGTATCACAGTGGAAGACTGCGCAGAAGTGAGTCGCCAAGTGAGTGCAGTTTTGGATGTTGAAGACCCAATTTCGGTCGTTTATAACCTCGAAGTGTCTTCGCCTGGTCTGGAAAGACCACTCTTTAAAGCAGCACATTACGAGCAGTTTATTGGTCACGAGGTCAGCATCGTTTTGAAAATGGCTGTTGCTAACCGTCGCAAGTGGAAAGGGTTCATCCAATCAATTGATGGTGAAACCGTAGCCGTGATGGTTGATGGGCAAGAAGAACATTTTGCTCTGAGCAACATTTCAAAAGCTAACCTGATCCCTAAATTTTAAGTCTTTGAGGCTAGAACAATGAGTAAAGAAATTTTAGCGGTAGTTGAGGCGGTTTCTAACGAGAAAGCGGTACCTCGTGAGCGTATTTTTGAAGCGCTGGAAACTGCGTTAGCGACTTCAACGAAAAAGAAGTATGAGATTGAGATCGATGTTCGCGTTGCGATCGATCGTAAAACTGGCGCATTTGAAACTTTCCGTCGCTGGTTAGTGGTTGAGAATGTTGAACATCCAACCAAAGAGATTTCATTTGAAGCGGCAAACTTTGATGATGAATCTGTGCAGATGGGTGACTACATTGAAGATCAGATCGAATCTGTCACCTTCGACCGTATTACTACCCAAACAGCTAAGCAAGTGATCGTACAAAAAGTACGTGAAGCTGAGCGTGCACAGATCGTTGAACAATTCATCGATAACGAAGGTGAGTTGGTGACTGGTGTGGTGAAGAAAGTAAACCGCGAGACAGTGATTCTCGATCTGGGTAACAACGCCGAAGCGGTTATCCTACGTGAAGATCAACTGCCACGTGAAAACTTCCGTCCAGGTGATCGCGTGCGTGGTCTGCTGTACAAAGTGGCTCCGGAGGCTCGTGGCTTCCAACTGTTCATCACCCGCTCTAAACCAGAAATGCTGACCGAGCTGTTCCGCGTGGAAGTTCCTGAAATCGGTGAAGAGCTGATTGAATTGAAAGCTGCCGCGCGTGACCCAGGCTCTCGTGCCAAGATCGCTGTGAAAACCAACGACAAGCGTATTGACCCTGTGGGTGCGTGTGTGGGTATGCGTGGTGCACGTGTACAAGCGGTTTCGGGTGAACTCGGTGGCGAGCGTATTGATATCGTGCTGTGGGACGATAACCCAGCGCAATTCGTCATTAACGCCATGGCTCCGGCTGATGTTGCTTCAATCATTATGGATGAAGATACACATTCAATGGATATCGCTGTTGAGGCGGATAACCTTGCGCAAGCGATCGGCCGTAACGGCCAGAACGTACGTCTTGCCTCTCAACTGACTGGTTGGGAACTGAACGTAATGACGGTCGCGGATCTGCAGAAGAAACACCAAGAAGAATCAATGGCATCTATCGAGAACTTCATGAAGTACCTCGATATTGAGCAAGACTTTGCTGAGCTTCTGGTTGAAGAAGGTTTCTCTACGCTAGAAGAGATTGCTTACGTACCAATGAACGAGCTACTTGATGTTGATGGTATGGATGAAGATCTAGCCGAAGAACTGCGTAGCCGTGCAAAAGAAGCACTGACGACGATTGCTCTGGCAAAAGAAGAATCGTTCGAAGGTCTTGAGCCAGCAGAAGATCTGCTTGCACTAGCAGGACTGGAACGCGAAATGGCATTCAAACTGGCGGCAAAAGGTGTTGCGACACTGGAAGATCTGGCTGACCAAGGTGTGGATGATTTAGAAGGTATTGAAGGTCTGACCGAACAACGTGCGGGTGAGCTCATTATGGCTGCTCGTAACATCTGTTGGTTTGGTGAAGACGCATAATTTTCAGCAAGGGGAGGAAGCGGCATGACACAAATTACCGTTAAAGCACTGAGTGAAGAAATTGGTACACCAGTAGACCGCTTATTAGAGCAACTTGCTGATGCAGGAATGAACAAGGCTGTTGCAGATCATGTATCTGAAGATGAGAAGCAGAAATTGCTCGCTCATTTGCGTAAAGAGCACGGCGATGCGGCTGGCTCTGAGCCAACGCGTTTGACACTCCAGCGTAAAACCCGTAGCACACTGAGCGTGAATGCCGGTGGCGGTAAAAGTAAGAATGTTCAGGTTGAAGTGCGCAAAAAACGTACGTATGTTAAGCGCAGTTCTGTTGAAGATGATGCGACTCGTGAAGCGGAAGAAGCCGCAATGCGCGCCGCAGAAGAGCAAGCACAGCGTGAAGCTGAAGAAGCAGCGAAACGTGCGGCTGAGGAAAAAGCCAAGCGTGAAGCAGAAGAGTCAGTAAAACGTGAAGCAGAAGCAAAACGTGTGGCGGAAGAGAAGGCGAAGCGCGAAGCGCAAGCTGCAGCTCAACCACGTTCTGACGAAGAAAAATTGAAGCAAGAAGCAGCGCGCAAAGAAGCCGAGGCGCTAAAACGTCGCCAGGAAGAAGAAGCAAGACGTAAGGCCGAAGAGGAAAGTCGCCGTCAACTTGAAAAAGTACGCGAATTGGCTGAAAAAAATGGTGAGCGTTGGTCTGCTGAAAAAGAGACTGTAGGTGATATGCAAGAAAACACTGATTACCATGTAACGACTTCGCAATATGCACGCGAAGCGGAAGATGAGGCAGACCTCCACGAGGAAGGTGCTCGTCGTCGCTCCACAAAAGCGAATAAGAGAAAGATGTCTTCTCGCGATGACAACCAAGAACGTGATTCTCGCCCTCGTGGTGGCAAAGCGGGTCGTAAAGGCCGCATCAACAAGCCAATGTCTATGCAGCACGGTTTTGATAAAACCGCTGTGGTAGCAAAAGCGGATGTTGTGGTTGGTGAAACCATCATCGTTTCTGAACTGGCACAAAAAATGTCAGTGAAAGCGACTGAAGTTATCAAAGTGATGATGAAAATGGGCGCAATGGCGACCATTAACCAAGTGATCGATCAAGAAACTGCTCAACTGGTAGCAGAAGAAATGGGTCACAAAGTGGTACTGCGTAAAGAAAACGAACTGGAAGAAGCGATTCTGTCGGATCGTGATGACAAGTTCGACGAAGTTTCTCGTGCGCCAGTTGTGACCATCATGGGTCACGTTGACCACGGTAAAACTTCAACGCTGGACTACATTCGTCGTACACACGTTGCCTCTGGTGAAGCGGGTGGTATTACTCAGCACATCGGTGCTTACCACGTTGAAACACCAAATGGCATGATCACCTTCCTCGATACTCCTGGACACGCGGCGTTTACCGCAATGCGTGCTCGTGGTGCGCAAGCAACGGATATCGTAGTGCTGGTTGTGGCTGCGGACGATGGCGTAATGCCACAAACTGTGGAAGCGATCCAACACGCGAAAGCGGCGGGTGTTCCACTGATCGTTGCAGTAAACAAGATCGATAAAGACACGGCTAACCCAGATAACGTGAAAAACGAACTGGCGCAGTACAACGTTATGCCTGAAGAGTGGGGCGGTGAGAACATGTTTGTTCACATCTCTGCAAAACAAGGTACGAACATTGAAGGTCTTCTAGAAGCGATCCTGCTACAAGCTGAAGTTCTTGAACTGAAAGCGGTGAAACAAGGTATGGCGTCTGGCGTGGTCATCGAATCTCGTCTAGATAAAGGCCGTGGTCCTGTAGCAACGGTTCTGGTTCAATCAGGTACACTGCGTAAGGGTGACATCGTACTGTGTGGTCAAGAGTATGGCCGCGTTCGTGCAATGCGTGATGAAATCGGTAACGAAGTTGAAGAAGCGGGTCCATCGATCCCAGTTGAAATCCTCGGTCTGTCTGGTGTTCCAGCTGCCGGTGATGAAGCAACCGTAGTACGTGATGAGCGTAAAGCACGTGAAGTGGCTAACTACCGTGCTGGTAAGTTCCGCGAAGTGAAACTGGCGCGTCAACAGAAGTCTAAACTGGAGAACATGTTCTCTAACATGACTGCTGGTGATGTGGCTGAGCTGAACATTGTACTGAAAGCGGACGTACAAGGTTCTGTCGAAGCGATTGCCGATTCTCTGCGTAAACTTTCTACCGAAGAAGTGAAAGTGAACATCGTAGGTTCTGGTGTAGGTGGTATCACAGAAACGGATGTGGTGCTGGCTGCAGCTTCTAACGCTATCGTGGTAGGCTTTAACGTACGTGCTGATGCCTCCGCTCGCCGTACCATTGAAGCTGAAAATATCGATCTGCGTTACTACTCAATCATTTACCAATTGATCGACGAAGTGAAACAGGCGATGAGCGGTATGCTTTCTCCTGAATTCAAACAAGAGATCATCGGTCTGGCGGAAGTTCGTGACGTATTTAAGTCACCAAAACTGGGCGCGATTGCAGGCTGTATGGTTACTGAAGGCGTTATCAAGCGTAATGCTCCGATCCGCGTTCTACGTGATAACGTGGTTATCTACGAAGGTGAACTGGAATCTCTGCGTCGCTTTAAAGATGACGTTGCAGAAGTTAAGAATGGTTACGAGTGTGGTATCGGCGTTAAGAACTACAACGACGTTCGCGTTGGCGACCAGATCGAAGTGTTCGAAACGATCGAAATCCAACGTACCATCGACTAATCAACTACTGTTGCATTAATCAAGGCAATGTAGGTTGTTGAATACACCATGGGGGGCTGGCTAAGACCATCCCCCCATTCTTTCTATCAGTGAGAAACGATATGCCGAAAGAATTTAGCCGCACACAGCGTGTGGCACAGCAATTACAAAAAGAACTGGCGATGATCCTGCAACGTGAAGTGCGCGATTCTCGTCTGGGTATGGTGACTATTTCTGATGTAGAAGTGTCGCGCGATCTGGCTTACGCCAAAGTGTTCGTGACTTTCCTTTGCATCGGTGAGCAAACACCAGAATCTTGCTTGGCTGCTTTGCGTGAGCACGAAGTGCAGATTCGCATGATGCTAGGTAAGCAAATCCGCTTACGTTTGACGCCAGAAATTCGCTTCTACTACGACAACACTTTGGTTGAAGGTATGCGTATGTCAAACCTAGTAACGGAAGTGATCAACAGTGATAAGCGTCGTATGCACGAAGCTGGTCGCGACGAGGACGAAGCGTAATGGCTCGTCGACGTAAAGGTCGGGTTATCCACGGTGTGATTCTGTTGGATAAGCCGACAGGCATTTCCTCCAACGACGCTTTGCAAAAAGTTAAACGTCTCTATGGCGCTGAAAAAGCTGGCCATACGGGCGCTCTTGACCCTCTGGCGACCGGCATGCTGCCGATCTGTCTCGGTGAAGCCACAAAGTTTTCCCAATTTCTGCTTGATTCCGATAAACGTTATCGCGTGATCGCAAAATTGGGCGAACGTACCGATACGTCAGACTCTGACGGTCAAGTGGTGCAAACGCGTCCTGTCAACGTGGAGCGCGATACTCTTCTTGCGTGTATTGAAAAATTTCGCGGTGAAACGGATCAAGTTCCGTCCATGTTCTCCGCGTTGAAATACCAAGGCCGTCCACTCTACGAATACGCTCGACAGGGCATTGAAGTGCCGCGTGAAGCACGCAAGATCACCGTGTATGAAATCGAGCTGCATCGTTTCGAAGGCGATGAAGTGGAGATGGAAGTGCACTGCTCAAAAGGTACTTACATCCGCACCATCGTCGATGATTTGGGTGAAATGCTCGGTTGCGGCGCGCATGTGACTATGCTGCGCCGTGTTGGTGTCGCTAACTATCCGTATGAACGGATGGTGACACTAGAGCAGCTCAATGCATTAGTTGAACAAGCCCATCGTGATGAAAAGACGGTTTCCGAAGTTCTCGATCCGCTATTACTGCCGATGGACACCGCCGTGGAAGCTCTACCTGAAGTTAACGTTATCCCAGAATTGATGCAGCTTGTGCAGCATGGACAAGCGGTGCAGGTGTTTGGTGCGCCAACCGATGGTATGGTGCGCATTACTGGCGGTGAGCAGAAGTTGTTCCTTGGCGTTGGCGAGATTGACGATAACGGTAAGGTAGCGCCGAAACGCTTAGTCGTTTACGGCGAATAAACCCGCTGGATGGCTCGTTTTATGGCGAGACATTCCGCTTGTGTGCGTCAGGATTATTCCCTATAATTCGCGCTTCTCGTGTCGGCTGAATCAGAGATTGGCTGGCACAAACTTAAACCTCAAACTCTTTAGGAGAGAATTATGTCTCTGAATGCAGAAACTAAAGCAGCAATCGTTGCTGAATACGCACGTTGTGAAAATGACACTGGTTCACCAGAAGTACAAGTAGCTCTGCTGACTGCTTCTATCAACCACCTGCAAGGTCACTTCCAAGCACACAAAGGCGATCACCACAGCCGTCGTGGTCTGCTGCGCATGGTTTCAAGCCGTCGTAAGCTGCTGGACTACCTGAAAGGCAAAGATCTGTCTCGTTACCAAGATCTGATCAAACGTCTAGGCCTGCGTCGTTAATTCGTCGCTGCAAAGCACAGTTTGTACAGAAAAGGGGCGAAAGCCCCTTTTTTGCACTCTAAATTAGCTATCCTTCCGTTAAGTAGTTTATACTACCCGCCGTTCAGTCTGCGTGACTGAGCAAGTTTGTACTCATGGCATTACCGTCACCGCAGTCGACCAAAAGGTCGCGGCTATTAAAAACAGATTGTTCTCTCGACTATTTCCCCAAGTTTCAGTCTTTTTTTACTAGTCGCGATTCGTAGTGCTTTGAGTATTGATGATTTGATTTCAGGCTTGTCCTGAGAATAAGGAATACTCATGTTCGAAAAACCAGTAGTAAAAACGTTTCAGTACGGTAACCACACCGTTACTCTAGAAACCGGTGTTATGGCTCGCCAAGCAACGGCAGCCGTTATGGCAACCATGGACGACACCGCAGTGTTCGTCAGCGTAGTTGGTAAGAAAGAAGCTGTTGTGGGTCAAGATTTCTTCCCTCTGACGGTAAACTACCAAGAGCGTACTTACGCTGCAGGTAAAATCCCTGGCGGTTTCTTTAAGCGCGAAGGTCGTCCTTCTGAAGGTGAAACGCTGACTGCACGTCTGATCGACCGCCCAATTCGCCCACTGTTCCCTGATGGTTTCACTAACGAAGTACAAGTAATTGTCACTGTCGTTTCTGTTAACCCAGATGTACAACCTGACATCATTTCTATGATCGGTACTTCAGCAGCGCTAGCGATTTCTGGCCTTCCATTCAATGGCCCAATCGGTGCCGCTCGTGTTGGCCACATTGATGGTCAACTGGTTCTGAACCCAAGTGAAAAAGAGCTGAAACAGTCTCGTCTGGATCTAGTGGTTGCGGGTACTGACAACGCAGTTCTGATGGTTGAATCAGAAGCACAAATTCTGACTGAAGAAGAGATGCTGGCAGCGGTTGTGTTTGGTCACGATCAACAACAAGCTGTTATCAATGCGATCAACGAATTCGCAGCCGAAGTGGCAACACCTGCATGGGAATGGGTTGCTCCAGCTGAAAACACTGAGCTGAAAGCGAAAGTCGCTGCTCTAGCAGAAACACGTCTGGTTGAAGCGTACCAAATCACTGAAAAAATGGCGCGTTATGCTCGTATCCATGAAATCAGTGCTGAAGTGAGCGCAGCTCTGCTGGCTGAAAACGAAGCGTTGGATGCAAAAGAAATTCACACTATTTTCCACGATTTGGAAAAAACCGTTGTACGTCGCAGCATCATCGCGGGTAATCCACGTATTGATGGCCGTGAAAAAGACATGGTTCGTGCTCTGGATGTACGTACTGGCGTTCTGCCACGTACCCACGGTTCAGCTCTGTTCACGCGCGGTGAAACTCAGGCTCTAGTAACAGCGACTCTGGGTACTCAACGTGACGCACAGATCATCGATGAACTGACTGGCGAGAAGAAAGACCACTTCCTACTGCACTACAACTTCCCTCCATACTGTGTAGGTGAAACTGGTTTTGTAGGTTCTCCTAAGCGTCGTGAAATCGGTCACGGTCGTTTAGCGAAGCGTGGTATCGCAGCAGTTATGCCTTCAGTAGACGAGTTCCCATACACTGTACGTGTGGTTTCTGAGATCACTGAATCGAACGGCTCATCTTCAATGGCTTCTGTGTGTGGTTCATCTCTGGCTCTGATGGATGCTGGTGTACCAATCAAGGCTTCTGTTGCGGGTATCGCAATGGGTCTAGTGAAAGAAGAAGATGATTTCGTAGTTCTGTCTGACATTCTGGGTGACGAAGACCACCTAGGTGACATGGACTTTAAAGTAGCGGGTACCGCAACGGGTGTGACTGCACTGCAGATGGACATCAAGATTGAAGGTATCACCAAAGAGATCATGCAAATCGCACTGAACCAAGCAAAAGGTGCTCGTCTGCACATTCTGTCAGTGATGGATCAAGCTATCTCTGCTGCACGTAGCGATATCTCTGAATTTGCGCCACGTATCCACACGATGAAAATCAGTGTAGATAAGATCAAAGACGTGATCGGTAAAGGCGGTGCGGTAATTCGTCAGCTGACGGAAGAAACTGGCACTACGATCGAGATCGAAGATGACGGTACGATCAAGATCGCAGCGACTGACGGTGATCAAGCGAAAGAAGCGATTCGTCGTATTCAAGAAATCACTGCAGAAGTTGAAGTGGGCGTTATCTACACAGGTAAAGTTGCTCGTCTTGCGGACTTCGGTGCGTTTGTAACGATTCTTCCTGGTAAAGATGGCCTGGTACACATCTCTCAAATCGCTGACAAGCGCGTAGAGAAAGTGTCTGACTATCTGACTGAAGGTCAAGAAGTTCAAGTTAAAGTACTTGAAATCGACCGCCAAGGCCGTGTTCGTCTAAGTATGAAAGAAGCGGTTGAAACGTCAGCAGAAGCGGCAGCTGAAGTAGCACCACAAGCGGAATAAGTTTCCGTTTACGGCAAAATCAACATGGCTTTTCCTTTTCTGACGAAAAGCATGTTATAAAGGGGAGCGTTATTCGCTCCCTTTTTTATGCGAAATCCCACAGGAGTATGATGAGTGAAATGGTTTCGATTCCCTGCCGCAGTGATTGGATTGGCTTTGTTGTCTGGCTGTGCCTCGCAACCTGAATCTACAACGCAGTGGATTTACCCCCAATGGCGGTGCCATTACAAGCCTCTGTTCAGCAAGAAGTTCAAATCGCTCGCTTAACTCAATTATTGCAGCGTTCGGATCTTGAGCCAGAATTACGTGCCAAAATGCTTTTTGAGCGTGGTAACTACTACGACAGTGTAGGGTTACGTGATTTGGCTCGGCTCGATTTTACTCAATCACTGTCGATTAATCCGGTGCAGCCTGATGTGTTTAACTTGCTTGGGGTGTATTACACCGAGGTGGGGGAGTTTGATGCGGCTTATGAATCCTTTGATTCTACTGTAGAGCTAGACCCTGGTAACGAATACGCAGTACGCAACCGTGCTATAGCATTGTATTACGGAGAGCGTCCACGATTGGCTCTGGAAGAGATCCAGCAGCACTATCAACAAGACCCTAAAGATCCTTTCCGTGCTCTGTGGTTATATATCATTGAAAGTGATGTCGATGCGGTGAAAGCGCGCTCCGATCTTCTCGCGCGTTATCAACAGCATGATGAACAGTGGGGCTGGGTATTGGTCGGTTTGATGCTCGATCAGCTTTCAGAAGAAGTGGCCTTTAAAGCCATTATTGCAGGCTCGCGGGAAAATGATCTATTGGCTCAACGCCTGACCGAAGCGTATTTCTACCTAGGCAAGCGTTATCAGATGCAAGGGGAGTTAGCGCACGCGTTGTCTCTTTATAAGCTTGCGATTTCATTCAATGTTTATGAATACGTTGAACATCGCTACGCATTTATCGAACTCGGACGTATTTTCGAGCAGGCTCGTGAAGAGCGTTTAGCAAGAGCTAAAGCTGAATCACTGACACAATAACGTCATCCATCCATGATAAAAAGCCGCTGATTGCGGCTTTTTTTATGCCTGTTTTTTTGGCAAAATAGTTAGTCTTGCTAACTATTTGCTATCAATCATGCTAGAAAAAAATTTAGAGAAGATGGAACGTTTTGCCGCCAAGGTTTGGCGTAAATATGGCAAAGAAGATCCGCTTGCCCAGCTTAGTTTCAACGAATACGACTATCTGAAAGTGATCCAAAATTCACCGCAAGCAATTCGTTTGACCGATCTAGCTATTGCTCTGGAAGTGACCAAGCCTTCGGCATCGAACATGATCAAAAAGCTAGAAAGGCGCGGTTTGGTAAAACGAGTGCAGTGCGCAGAGGATGCTCGTTCACAGCTTTTTGAACTCACAGAGCAAGCGGGATTACATTTAGCCAGTGAGGCTCGGGTTTACCAAGTCTTGGCGCAGCAAGTGGTGCAACATTTGTCTCCAGAAGAGGCCATTATGTTGGATTTATTGCTCGGCAAAGCTCTGCGCTAGAAATTTTATTAGATAAACTAACTAAATAGATATGTGTTTATGATGAATCGATCGATTTACCGACAGTTTGTTCGCTACACCATTCCGACGGTGGCTGCGATGCTGGTTAATGGTCTGTATCAAGTGGTGGATGGGATTTTCATCGGCCACTATGTTGGGGCGGAAGGGCTAGCGGGAATTAATGTTGCTTGGCCTGTGATCGGCACTATTCTTGGTCTCGGGATGCTGGTTGGCGTGGGAACCGGAGCACTTTCTTCAATTAAACAAGGTGAAGGGCATCCTGACAGTGCTAAGCGTATTCTGGCCACTGGATTGATGAGTTTACTGCTACTTGCCCCTATCGTGGCTGTGATCTTGTGGTTTATGGCGGATGATTTTCTGCATTGGCAAGGAGCACAAGGCCGAGTGTTTGAGTTGGGCTTGCAGTATCTGCAAGTATTGATTGTTGGCTGTGTATTTACGTTAGGTTCCATAGCCATGCCATTTCTGCTGCGCAATGATCACAGCCCCAATTTGGCTACCTTGTTGATGGTGATTGGTGCTCTCACTAATATTGCCCTCGACTATATCTTCATTGCATGGCTTGGTTGGGAGCTGACGGGGGCGGCGATCGCTACGACGATCGCTCAACTCGTGGTGACCTCATTGGGATTGGCCTATTTTTTCTCAAAGCGAGCCAATATGCGTTTAACACGTCGTTGTCTGAGGTTGGAGTGGCAGATGTTGCCCAAGATCTTCGCGATTGGTGTTTCAAGTTTTTTCATGTATGCCTATGGTTCAACCATGGTCGCGCTGCATAACACCTTGATGATCGAGTATGGTAACGCGGTGATGGTCGGCGCTTATGCAGTGATGGGCTATATCGTGACAATTTACTATCTGACGGTAGAAGGCATTGCCAATGGCATGCAGCCGTTGGCCAGTTACCATTTTGGTGCACGTAACTATGACCATATTCGTAAGCTATTACGCTTGGCAATGGGAATCGCGGTATTGGGAGGCATGATGTTTGTGGTGGTGCTCAACCTATTTCCTGAGCAGGCGATTGCGATCTTTAATTCGACGGACAGTGATTTGATGTCGGGTGCGAAAATGGGCATCAAGCTGCACCTGTTTGCTATGTATCTCGATGGTTTCTTGGTGGTGAGTGCAGCGTATTATCAGTCGACGAATCGTGGTGGAAAAGCCATGTTTATCACGGTAGGTAATATGTCGATCATGCTGCCATTTTTGTTTGTTTTGCCTCAATTCTTTGGGTTAAACGGCGTGTGGATTGCTCTGCCCATTTCCAATATTGTGCTGAGTACTGGGGTGGCCATTATGCTATGGCGTGATGTGAGGAAAATGGGTCATACCGCGCAGGCCTCCTACGCGTAGTGGTTGTGAAAAAAGTAAAAAGGGTTGCTGTAAGCAACCCTTTTTAGTGAAAGTCAACTTAGTTATTTTTTACGGCTAAGCCTGCCAGTTGGTGCCAGTAACCGTTGCATTGATGATGTTCAATCGGCTGCGGCTTCTGACCTTGTTCATTGGCTTTGAACTGCTGGAGATGCTGGAAGGTTTCGATGCCTAATGGGCTTAAACGAACGACATCTACTAATCCAGTCATGCTTGGCAAATCATTGACCAAGTTGTAGCAATAACCTGACTGGGTTTGAATGCCGTTGAGGTTAAATACCGATTGTCCCTCTTGGCTTGCGACTTGAATCCCTGTTGGGTAACGAATACAGCAGGTTTCGCATTCATCTTTCGCACGGTTTTCTGCTCGCGCCGTAAAACAACGTGCCGAGTAAGCCAGTGGTAAGTAACCGTGACTGAATACCTCGACTTCAAATTTGCCGCGGATACCCAAATCATCACACTGTTGTAAGGTGTTAATCAACCAATCACGCGAGAGTTCTACCGGCATGCACCAACGGATCATGCCTTGTTTTAAAAACAGCTTCAGTGTGTGCGCGTTGTAGGTATTAACAGCTGGCCCCACGATGAAAGGAATGCCTTTCTCATGAGCCATTTGAATGGCTGAAACATCGTTGGCTTCTATCGCAAAGTCACCGTTATCGATGTATTTTTTCATCACATTGATTTCACTTGGTGCTTCGAGCAGTGCCATCGTGGAAAGTACCACCTGCTTACCTGCATCCGAGAGGGATTTGGCAATTTCAAACCAATGCTGAGGTTTCAGTTCACGACGTTTCGAGCAGACCGTTTCACCGAGATAAATGACATCGGCTACACTGGCAGCCGCTTGAGCATAGAAACTCTCGACGTCTTGTTTTGGCCAGAAATAGAGTAGGGGACCTAAAGCATATTTCATAATCGCTTGTCCTTATTGCCATTGACGGTGATAAGCACCGAGCGTGGTTTGAGTACCTTCTGACACATTGGCCAGTGCGGCATCCCATTTGGGTTCCACATGATATTGTGTCGGATTTGCCAAATAGCGATCGATCGCAGCACGCCAGGTACGCGTCACTTGTTCGACATACGCTGGGCTACGTTGCCGACCTTCAATTTTGACGGAAGCCACATTCGCGGCAAACAGCTCAGGTAGTAGTGATAAGGTATTTAAGCTGGTGGGTTCTTCGAGTGCGTGGTAGCACTTACTTTCACCCTCAAGCTCAGTAATGAAACGACCTTTACACAGAGTGGGGTAACCTGCATTTTCCCCTGCCGCGTACTTATCAATCAAAATTTCGTTCAAACGCGATTCAAGGCCGGATTCCGTTTCTTGCCAACGAACGTACTTGGCTGGAGAGCAAGCACCGACAGTATTTGGGGATTCCCCCGTCATGTAAGAGGAGAGATAGCAACGCCCTTCCGACATGATGCACAAACTGCCAAAGGCGAACACTTCCAACTCAACGCCTTGCGGGATGTTGCGTGAAAGCTGTTTGACTTGATGAATAGAAAGTACGCGCGGAAGCACGACACGTTTCACATTAAAATTCTGATGATAAAACTCAACCGCTTTCACGTTGGTAGCAGAAGCTTGTACGGAAAGGTGCAATTCAAGGTACGGGTATTTACGCGCCGCATATTCAAGCACCGCAATATCGGCAACGATCAAAGCGTCCACACCCAGATCCGCAGCCTGATCAACCGCGTTAGTCCAACGCTCAAAGCCATTTGGGTGTGCAAAGGTGTTGAGAGCTATATGAATTTTTTTACGGTGGTCATGGACATACTGAATCGCTTTTTCTAGTTTTTTGCCGCTAAAATTAAGGCCAGCAAAATGGCGAGCATTCGTATCATCTTTGAAACCGATGTAAACCGCATCGGCACCACAATCAATCGCTGTTTTCAGGGCCGGCAAATTTCCGGCCGGACAGAGTAGTTCCATAGCGTAAGGCTCTGAATTCAGGGAATAGTGGATGCATTTTAGAAAGGATTGAATCAGGCAGATTTGATGTAAGGCAGGTTTCAGACAATCAGAGCAAAATTAACCCCTTAGAGGGATTTTCGATGACGACGATTTTGCGCAAACAACTCTTCAACTTCATGTTTGGGTTGCGGGCGATAGAAATGGAAGCCTTGAATAGAATGGCAATTGAGATTGGAAAGCAAAGTGGCTTGCTGTTGGGTTTCGACCCCTTCTGCCACGACCGTTAAGTTCAATGAACGGCCTAAGTTGATGATGTTCTCAATGACGGTGAGCTGTTTCGGCAGAGTATCGATATTACTGATAAACGCGCGGTCAATTTTCAGTTCGTCAATCGGGAAGCGGGCTAAATAAGCGAGTGAAGAGTAACCGGTACCGAAATCGTCAATCGATAAAGTAAAGCCCAGTTTTTTAATGGCATTGAGCATTTGCTGGGTGTGTTCACTGTCACTCATGACTGCGCTTTCGGTCAGTTCAAAGGTGATGTTGTTTGGATCTAGTCCGGTTGTTCTGAGTAGTTTTTCCAGATAATCAATCAGTTGTGGGTTGCCAAATTGCTCAGGTGAAATGTTAATTGCTACGCGTCCAGGCAGAATGCCTTGCAGTTTCCAACGTTTGACGGTGGCAAACACTTCACGCATCACCACTCGTCCTAAATGCTCGATCAAGCCTGCTTTTTCTGCCACCGGAATGAAAGCCCCTGGGCTGATGTAGCCTTCGACGGGATGTTTCCAACGTACCAGAGCCTCTGCGCCATTGATGCTAAAATCGCGCGCGTTGACTTTCGGTTGGTACCATACTTCCAATCCGTTTTGTTGCAGCGCTTTTTGCAGTTCAATTTCCAACCAAAGCCGCATGCGTGCTTCTTTATTCATCTGATCGTTAAATTTGATCAGTCGGTTGCGGCCACGTTCTTTGGCTTCATACATCGCGGTATCGGCATTTTGCAGCAGAACGCGAGCATCGTTACCGTCGCCAGGGTAGCGTACGCTACCGATAGAACAGGCTAAACGTTTACTGAAATGATGAAGATCAAAGGGTTGATTAATCAAGGAGATGATGCGATCGGCCAGCATTTCCGCTGAACGGTTGTGTTCTGGTTCCGGCAAAATTAAACCAAACTCGTCACCGCCTAAATGGCCAAGTACCGCTTGTTGCGGCAGAAGACGTTTAAGACGTGCCGCCACTTCTTTGATCACCTTGTCACCGATGTGGTGACCAAGGGAGTCATTAATATTTTTAAAGTTGTCGATATCCAGATAGAGCATCACCAAAGGTGTTTCATTGTGAATTAATTGCTCTAAACGCTTGGTGAAACCGTGTCGATTGTACAGCCCGGTTAAACTATCCATGTGGGCATCGACTTGAGTCGTTGCTGAAAGCTGTTTTGGTGCCTCATCTGCATCTTGTAATAGAATCAGCTGCGAGTGGTTGCCGAGTAGGGAGGTGCTGCCCGCATGCAACTGGATCTTACGTTCAAATCCACATCGAGGACCGGTGAGGCATACCAAGGGTTTCTCGGTAAGTAGAGTCGCCAATTGTGTGGAAAACACCGTTTTGGTTTTCTCATCAATAAACAAGCGCGATAGATTTTCACCCAAGAGCTTTTGCGCATCGTCAAAACCGAGCAGACGAGCTGCTGAAGGGTTGGCGGAGATGATGCAGTCGTTTTCGACCATCATCAAACCATCGGGTAGCAACGTTGTCAGAAGCGCGTACTTGCTTTCTGACTCTTCTAAAGAACGCACCAAAATTTGTTTTTCAGAGGTATCTATCGCATGAAATACAATGTATTGCACTTGGTCGTGCATCACGATAGGCGATAAAGAAAAGTGCAAACTGGTTTCGAGATCGATTTCACTGAGCGTCAGTTCGGATTCGATGTGTTCGTTTTTAAAGGCACGGTCGTAGAAAGGTTTGAGGTGCTGATAAAAATGTTCACCCAGAACTAGATTGTCACTCATCCCGACCATCTCTTCGCTTGAGAGGCCCGCGATATCGCAATAGCGCTCGTTGACCATCACATACTTGTGTTGGTCATTAAGGATGGCAAAAAAGAACGGACTGTGTGCCGTGATTTTTGCAAACCAATGCTTGAGCTGAGATGAGGTTTGAGCAGGCATTTAAAATACTACCAACTGTCCGTGCGCGATGACATTTATAATATCCCCTCTAACAATGACTAACAGTTTGCACGACGGTATTTTAGGTTGATGAGCGTACCTAATTCCGTTCATCTAACTTTACATCTTAGCAATGTCGGCAGTGATAATGTTGTTGGGGGTATAGCGTTACCAATTCGGTAACTCACTAACTATAACTGTGATTTCCACAGTAGAAAAGGTTCTCGGCCTGAAGTTATTTTTTGATACATAACAGGAATCCGTCTTTTGACATCCAGTATGATGATCGCAGAATGACTAACAAGGTAACGGATAACGCTCGTGTTAAACAAGATTCGCACTCAACTGGTTCAGAACGCTGCTTCAATTTTGCGATCTCCAATCCACTTATTGCCTCAAAACGTTCAAAAAAAAGCCTTGCTTGATGCAATGGGTTTAGTATTCCGCGAGGCCTTGCAAGACGGGGACTTTGAGTTTCTCGAAGAGAAATGGCTCAAGGTCGAAGTGAAGGACATGGATTTACGTTGGTTTATTAGCTACCAAAACGAACAGTTGGTGGTAGCAGATGCTCCGGTTCAGGAAGATGTCAGCTTTAGCGGTAGTTTGAATGATTTGGTGCTGATCGCGGGACGTAAAGAGGATCCTGATACTTTATTTTTCCAGCGTCGCCTTTCGATTGAGGGCGATACGGAACTCGGGTTGGAAGTGAAAAACCTGATGGATAGCGTGGATCTGCAACAATTGCCAAAGCCACTGCAAATTTTGCTTCAACAGTTGGCGGATTTTGTGCATAAAGGGATGCAAAAGCCGAATTTATCCCAAGAGGTTATTAATGCTTATTCGAACTGAAGCACCTGCCGATATTTTGGCTGTTGATGAACTGTTGAAAAATGTCTTTGCCACTGAAGCTGAGGCAAATTTAGTGATGGCGCTGCGTGAAAATGGCAAGCGAACGTTGTCATTGGTTGCTTGCGATGATGACGGGGAAATCTTTGGGCATGTGATGTTTAGCCCCGTGACTGTCGCAGGGGAAGACTTGAATTGGCAAGGCTTAGCACCACTGGCGGTGAAAGAAGAGTACCGTCGCCAAGGCATTGGGGCTGAATTGGTTAAAGAAGGACTCAGTTCTCTGGGAGAGCTGGGTTATCCTGCCTGTGTGGTTCTGGGTGATCCCGCCTACTACGCACGTTTTGGCTTTGAAGATGCCTCATCCTATCAGTTGCATTGTGCTTGGGATGTGCCGCAAGGGGCGTTTCGTGTGGTTGCACTGTGGGAAAGGGAGCTGGATGGCCGATCTGGGCTTATCGAATACAGCCCAGAATTTGCTGCTGTCTAAATAGCGTTTCAAAAAAGGGGCATTTATGCTCCTTTTTCTCTCTAGCGCTTGAGTCGTCAATCACCTGTTTGTTAGCATTGTCGCTCAGATGGGCTGCGAGTAATACCATGCTTTCTTCTTCACACTATTTGTCCGCGATGGGCATTCAACAATGGGAATTGATCCATCCCGACCGTTTGTCGGGTTTTCAACCAGTGACTCAAGCGTTGGATCAAGGTTGCCGACTCTTGTTGGTCGCCAATACACCGCCGCAAGGCGCTGAAATCCTATTGCTGGAGAAGATCCTCAAAAGTATTCAGCTTGAACTTTCAATGGTTCGTCATATCGCTCCAGCACAGCTCGTTAACCTTGTTTATGAGGGGCTCGAATGGATCTGGTTTGCCGATTGTGAGCCAGCGCCTCATCACGCTCAAAAGCAACTGCATTCACCGCGGTTAAGTGAGATTGACGGGCATACCCAATATCGCCGCGCTCTGTGGCAACAAATTTGTGCTTACCAAGGAACCACATCATGAGTTCATTCTTTACGGCTATGCAATCTGAGCATTTGGATGCCGTTTGGCGCATTGAGCGCATAGCTCACTCCCATCCTTGGACAGAATCCATGGTGCGAGAGCTCAATAGTCGTGGTGCGCGTCATCAGATTATGTTGGTGGATGAGCAGGTAGTCGGGTATTTTTATGCGCAGAATATTGTTGGCGAAGTAACGTTGCTGAATATTGCGATTGATCCTGCCATGCAGGGTAAAGGCTACGGTAAGCAACTGCTGGAGCATTTTATTGCTCAGTGTGAGCAACAGAATGCAGAAAGCGCTTGGTTAGAGGTGCGCGAAAGCAATCTACGCGCTTTTCATTTGTATCAGCAAGCGGGTTTTAATGAAATTGATCGGCGCATCAATTACTACCCTGCGGGCAATGGTAAAAGTGAAGATGCGATCATCATGAGTTACCTATTTTTGTAAGCTATTTGTGGCGATCGGTAAGGTTTGAATTTTCCGATAACTGTTGCTCACAAACCGCTGTGCAATCTCTTCTGCGCGCAGCGGTTTATCAAACAGGTAGCCTTGGAATTGGTTACAACCAAGCTGTTTGAGCGCCGCTAGCTCAGAGGTATCTTCAACCCCCTCGGCAATCACTTCCAAGTTTAGCTTTCTGGCAATCGCCAAAATGGTATCGACGATGGCTTGGTCGTTATCATCCAGATGCAGTTGATTGACAAATGAGCGATCAATTTTCAGCACATCCACCGCGAGATGTTTTAGATAACGCAATGAAGAGTAACCCGTACCAAAATCATCGATCGAAATACTGATCTGACTCTCTTTGAGCTTAGCCATTTTCTGAATCGCACTTTCTACATTCTCAAGCAGTAAACTTTCCGTAATCTCCAGTTCAATTGGTTCCCCAGTGATCCCAGCTTGGCGCAGCGCATGGTTAACCTGTTCGATAAACGAGTCTTGAGCAAATTGTAGTGGGCTAATATTGATCGCCAAGCGGCGAAAATGCGGTGGCAAAATGCCTTGTTTTTTCCACTGAGCGTATTGATAACAGGCTTGCTCAATAATCCAAGTTCCGATGGGTAAAATCTGCCCGGTTTCTTCGGCGATTGGCATAAAAACACCGGGAGGCAGTAACCCGCGTTTCGGGTGATTCCAACGAATCAGTGCTTCAACCCCAATGATATGGTGTTGGTCATCGACTTGAGGTTGATAATACAACTCAAGCTGATGTTGATTGAGGGCTTCGTGAAGCCCTTTTTCAATCTCTAAGAATGATTCGACCTGCGCCTGCATTTCTGGCTCATAAAACATGAATTTATTACGTCCGCTGGCTTTAGCTCGATAAAGCGCAGTATCGGCTTGGCGTAACACATCAATATTACTGATCCCAACCGAAGGAAAAATCGAGATGCCGATACTCACCGTACAATAAAGTTGGTGATCGTCTACGGTATAAGGGTTAGAAATTAGGGTCAGCAACTGTTTGGCCACTTCTTCCGCTTTGTTGGGGGATAAATAGGGGATGAGCACCACAAATTCATCACCGCCAATCCGCGCTGAGAGATAGTCGTTCTTTGTCCAAGCTTCCATGCGCAGTGCGACGGCTTTAATCAACTGATCGCCAATCGTGTGGCCAAGCGAATCATTGATGGTTTTGAAGCGATCGAGATCTAGATAGAACAGTGCTCCGGTCGTGTGTGCATTTTGTGCTGTCGTAATGGCATCACTGAGCTTTTGCAGCAATAAACTGCGATTGGCTAGCCCTGTTAAGCTATCGTAATAGGCGAGTTGATTGAGTTTAGATTCGGCCAGCTCTTTACCTTTCCACATTGATTGAAAGGTAGAAGCCAGCTCGCTGAGTTCATCATCGTGGGTTAGGCGAGGTGGCAGCGGTGAACGCTGAGTATCATTAAGTGAGTTTACCCAGCCAATCAACATGGTGATTGGACGAGATAACTTTTGGTAGAAAAAGATCAGTAAAATCGTTGTGAGCAAAGTATTACGCAAAAGGTCGAACAAAAGCACTCGTGTAGTTTTGGCAATGAATTCTTTGGCGATCGAAGATCCATCGATGTAGAAACTCAATTTACCGACCACCACATTCGAGTTGGGTTGATGCAGCTCGGCACTGAATACGGAGACTGAAGGCGTCAGGTAATTTGCTAATGCATTGACCAGTTCACTCTGCTTACCAATCTCCCGCTCTTTGCGGGTCATGACATCCCCGAAATCATCGACAATTTCAACTTTAAAAATTCCAGTGTCGAGCATTAAGGTTGTGGCGACCTGTTCCGCCAGCAAATTATTCAGATGATAAGCGGCTTGGCTGGCATTCTCGTAACTTTGTACCAGTTTAAAGTTGTAGTGTTCCTGAACCTTGCTCTGTTCTTGATGTAAATCAGACAGAGTATGGTAGAGGCTAAAACACAGCCCCAATAGCACGGAAACTAAAAAAACACTTTTGGCTTGCTTAAAGGCCAACGAATGAATCTTACGAAATTTGGTCATAGGCCGACTTCATTTTTATTTACTCTCTACAGTTATAGTTCATGTTTATTGATAAATTAATTAAAACGGTGATGAGAAAATATGAAATCACTCATTAATTGCAGTGAAGTTGCTCCCAGAGCCAAGATAAGGGAGAATACCGCGCAAATTTGAACCGAAACGCTAGTCAGTTCACGTAAGCTGACTCAAGCACAAAGAGAATCTGTTGATGTCAACTACACCCTATTTCGGCGAAGTGTCAAAACGCCGCACATTTGCGATCATTTCGCACCCTGACGCGGGTAAAACCACGATCACTGAAAAAGTTCTGCTCTTCGGACGTGCGATTCAAGTCGCAGGTACAGTAAAAGGTCGTGGCTCGAACCAGCACGCGAAATCAGACTGGATGGAAATGGAAAAAGAGCGTGGTATTTCGGTGACCACCTCTGTGATGCAGTTTCCGTACGGCGATAGTCTGGTTAACCTTTTAGATACCCCAGGACACGAAGACTTCTCGGAAGATACTTACCGTACTCTGACCGCGGTGGACTCTTGCTTGATGGTGATTGATGCCGCGAAAGGGGTTGAGGATCGTACGCGTAAATTAATGGAAGTCACTCGTCTGCGTGATACGCCGATCGTCACGTTCATGAACAAGCTGGACCGTGAAATCCGTGATCCTATGGAATTGCTGGATGAAGTGGAAAATGAGCTGAAAATTGCTTGTTCACCGATCACATGGCCTATCGGCTGTGGTAAAGAGTTTAAAGGCGTGTATCACATCCATCGTGATGAGACGATCTTGTACTCAACGGGTCAAGGCCACACCATTCAAGACGAGCGCATCGTGAAAGGCTTGGATAATCCAGAGCTGGATAAAGCGGTGGGTGAAGACTTAGCCGCGCAACTGCGTGAAGAACTGGAATTGGTACTGGGAGCTTCCCATGAGTTTGATCGTGAGCTATTCCTAAGCGGTGAACTCACTCCGGTTTTCTTTGGTACGGCACTGGGTAACTTTGGTGTTGACCATATGCTTGATGGCCTGACGCAATGGGCTCCATCGCCCATGCCTCGCCAAGCGGCAGAGCGGGTAGTGGACGCGAGCGAAGAGAAGTTCAGTGGCTTCGTGTTTAAAATTCAAGCCAACATGGATCCAAAGCACCGCGACCGTATTGCTTTCGTACGTATTGTATCGGGCACCTACAAGCAAGGCATGAAGATGAACCATGTGCGCCTTGGCAAGCAGATCAACATTTCGGATGCGGTGACTTTCATGGCAGGTGACCGTGCGCGTGCAGAAGAAGCCTTTGCGGGTGACATTATTGGTCTGCATAACCACGGTACGATCCAGATTGGCGATACCTTTACTCAAGGCGAAACGCTGAAGTTTACCGGTATTCCGAACTTTGCCCCGGAACTGTTCCGTCGTATCCGTCTGCGTGATCCACTTAAACAAAAGCAACTACTGAAAGGCTTAGTGCAGCTTTCGGAAGAGGGTGCAGTACAGGTTTTCCGTCCACTCCAAAACAATGATCTCATCGTTGGAGCGGTGGGTGTGCTGCAGTTTGATGTGGTGGTATCGCGTCTGAAATCGGAATATAACGTTGAAGCGATCTATGAAGGCGTTAACGTTGCAACCGCACGCTGGGTTGAGTGTGACGATGTGAAGAAGTTTGAAGAATTCAAACGTAAGAACCAGAGCAACCTTGCGCTGGATGGGGGCGATAATCTTGCGTATATCGCACCAACCATGGTGAATTTGAACTTGGCGCAGGAGCGTTCACCTGAGGTGAAATTCCGTGCGACTCGTGAACACTAAGGATTAAGCTCAACGCGCGCTGAATGTGGTGCGCGTTGAGTTAAGCCAATAAAAAAGCCGATGAAAATTCATCGGCTTTTTCGTAACAAGATTACCTATCTTATTTAGGCTTTGGTCGCGGCTTTCTTCTTCGTGGCTTTTGCTTTTGGCTTGCTGGTGGCTTTTTTCTTCACCGCGCCTTTATCTGCCGGTTTTTTGCTGTCCTTCTTCTTTTTCTTAAACACAGGCTTTTTGTGTTTAGGACGCAGGCCATCGATAAAGCGTTCTTTAACTTCTTCTTTGATATAACGCTCAACTCGCGCCATCATTGGTTGGTCGTGCGCTTCAACCAGTGAAATGGCGATACCTTTTTTCCCTGCACGCCCAGTACGGCCGATACGGTGTAGGTAAACGTCTGCACTGCGTGGCAAGTCAAAGTTGATCACATGGCTGATGTCAGGCACGTCGATACCCCGAGCCGCGACGTCAGTGGCGAGCAGGATATTCACATCGCCTTCACGGAAACGGGTGATCGCATTGTTACGACGATCTTGTGGCATTTCCCCTTGGATCCATGCACACGGGATCTGAGCTTTTTCCAATTCAGCACGTAGGTCTGCGAGACGCTCACGAGTTTTTAAGAACACGATCGAACGTTCGGCTTGCTCGGTCAGGATCTTTTTCAGCAGTTCCACTTTATGCGGCATGTCATCAGCGCGGTGGTACCACTGCGAAATTTTCTTACGCTCACGACGTGGTGGTTCCGCATCGACATGGGCGGGATCTTTTAACAGATCGGCAGTAAACCCTTCTACACCACGGCCTTCTAAAGTTGCCGAGAACAGTAGGGTTTGTTTACGCCAGCGGCACTCGGTCGAGAGGCGATCAACCGTTGGGCCAAAGCCCATGTCCAACATGCGATCCGCTTCATCGAGGATCAACCACTCAATCGCACGACAGTCAAAACGCTCTGCATCAATGTATTCCAGCAGACGTCCCGGTGTGGCGACCACTATATCTTGGGTGGTTGCTAGAATATCGGCGTGCTCTTGGTACTGCACACCACCGGTAATGGTGAAAATATTCAGACGAGTATTTTTAGCCAGCGCTTGCGCTTGTTCGGCCACCTGCATCGCCAGTTCACGGGTTGGCGTTAAAATCAGAATTCGCGCAGGGCCTGCTTTACGGCGTGGGAAATCGAGCAAATATTGCAGCGCTGGAATGGCAAACGCGGCTGTTTTACCTGTACCCGTAGGGGCAGAGGCTAAGACATCACGACCATCCAGAGCTTGCGGAATTGCTTCAGCCTGAACTTGGGTTGGGCGGCTAAGGCCCATTTCTTCGATCGCTTCAAGCAATATTGGATCGAGTTCGAGGTCGGCAAAGGTTTTAATCACAAATAATTACTCCACAAGCGTTGAAAGGCTCTGTCTTAAAACAGGGCGCACATTATAGATGGATCACGCTTTAGATCACATCTTTAATTGCTACATCTTCAGATAAAAATCACGGGTTAGGTGCTGGAACTCTTCACTGTAGCCATCCTTTTCGCGGATCACCAGTACGGAATCCTCCGTCGTACAAGGGGAGATATGTAGCTCAAACAATAATCGATGTACGGGTTTGCTTGAGGTCGGCTGTACTTGACAATAACGCCCCAAGTGAAGCCCTGCTTGTTTGGCTAGGGCGATGAAATCTTCACCTTCCGCTTTTGGGAGAATAAAACTCGCGACACCATCGGGCTTGAGAAGCTTAGGTATGTGTTCAATCAAGGCTTGATGCTGCAAGCTGATGGTATGGCGAGCAGTGGCTCTGATCTGCTGTTGAGCGGTTTCACCACTGTTGAAATAAGGTGGATTACAAATAATTGCCGCAAAACGCTGTTCGGGTTGCCAGTGCAAAATATCGTGATGGTGGCAGGTTATGCGGTCTGCCCAAGGACTATTCTTTCGATTTTGCTCTGAGGCGTGAAAAGCGCTGAGTTCAATATCCAGGGCAGTAATGTCCGCCTCTGGGAAGCGTTGCGCACACATGATGCTGAGTAGGCCGGTTCCACTTCCTATATCCAAAATCGAGCGTGGGGGTATGGTAAATGCCCAAGCGCCTAATAGCACGCCATCGGTGCTGATCGGCATGCCGCACTCCCTTTCTTCTATACAGAATTGTTTAAATCGAAAGTGCTTATTCATTAATTTATTGGTTTTCATCGTAATTCTGTGCCAAATGAGAGTTAAGCGAAAAGCTCTAGTCTGTAGAGGATTGCTAATATTTTATTCTGTCGATTGGTGAAAAAATGCGCTTCATTTGTAGTCTGTAATTCTGGGTTTTTACATTCATCTAGCATATGACACTGCATTATTGTTGTGAATATAAATTATTGTGGCGTTTTTTGCTTTGTGGTTGCGAAATACAAGCGCATTCGTCATTATTCGGCTTCACACCGCTTAGCGTGATATCGATTTAAGCAGTGAGATGCATACACAACATTCATTACATTTATAAATAAGGGTTATCTGTGAAGCAGACGTTAAAACTAGCAGATATTTTAGCTTTGGGCTTTATGCTGTTCGCGTTCTTTTTGGGCGCCGGTAATATCATTTTTCCACCACTCGCAGGCCAATTAGCGGGTGAGAACATTACTCCTGCCATGTTTGGCTTTTTGCTGACAGCGGTCGGTTTACCACTGATCACTATCATTGCGATTGCAGTGGCGGGTGGCAGTTGGGAGCACCTAACCAAAGATTTGCCTGTGAAAGCATCGGTATTGATGGCAGCGTTGATTTTGATCGTGATTGGTCCTGCGTTTGCGGCACCGCGTACAGGTCTTGTGGCATTTGAAATGGCGGTAAAACCGTTTTTCACAGAGAGCACTCAATTTGACTTAGCCGTTTTCTCTGTGCTGTTTTTTAGCGTTGCGATGTTTTTCTCATGGTCACAAGGCAAGTTGGTCGATTTAATTGGTAAATTACTGACTCCAGCTCTGTTTATTGGTTTGATCATTCTTGCGCTTGGGGTATTTATGAATCCACAAGGTGAGATGATTGCGGCGCAAGGTGACTACCTGACTCAACCGCTGACCAAAGGTTTCTTGGAAGGCTACAACACAATGGATACGTTTGCATCGCTGATGTTTGGTATCTTGATTGTGGATGCACTGCGTAGCAAAGGGATTACCGATCGGGCGGCGACTACCCGTTACTTGATTACTTCTGCGGTGATTGCGGCAGTAGGTCTAGCTCTGGTTTACGGTTCACTGTTCTACCTTGGTGCTACGAGCTCAAGTGTGGCAGCAGGCGCAAACAACGGCGGTGCGATTCTAAGCCAATACGTAAAAGCACTGTTTGGTCACAACGGTCAATTTGTTCTGTCTGTGATCGTCATGTTGGCTTGTTTAACTACGGCCGTCGGTTTGATTTCGGCATGTTCAGATTTCTTCAGCAAGCATACGTCACTGTCATACAAGCAATGGGTTGTGATTAATGGTGTGGCGTGTGGTGTGGTGGCTAACGTTGGCTTGGCACAGTTGATCACCTTGTCTATTCCTGTGCTGTTTGCTCTGTACCCGGTCGCGATCGCATTGGTAGCGTTAACTTTTGTTCGTCAAAAACTACCAAACCCTCGCATTGCTTACCGCGTTGTATTGGCGGTGTCTCTGTTGGTAGCCTTATTGGATGCTGCCAAAGTGGCAGGTGTCGATGTTTCAGCCTTTGATTTCTTGCCTTTCTTTGAATACGGTATGGGTTGGTTACTGCCAACAAGTGCAACGTTGATCTGTATGTTTTTTATCTCAGGTTCATCATCACCAGCACTAGAAGAAGAGCTCGCATAAGTCTCTTGAATCATCGAAAAGCGGAAGCCAAAGCTTCCGCTTTTTTATGCCTATCTTTCGAGGGTTATCCTGACTTACCCGCCAGAATAGAGTATTTTTTCCTGTATCTTCATCACATTTTTCAGTAGAATTCCGCGGTTAATTTCTATTCATAAACCGTAAGCCAACATGTTTGAAATCAATCCTATTAAAAATCGCCTGCAGGATGTGTCTGAACGCACAAATATCCTGAGGGGGTATCTTTGACTATGACGCCAAGAAAGAGCGTCTTGAAGAAGTTAATGCCGAGTTAGAACAACCCGATGTCTGGACCCAACCTGAGCGTGCGCAAGCCTTAGGCAAAGAGCGTTCTGCGTTAGAAGCGGTAGTTGATACTATCGATCAACTGGATCGTGGTGTCGACGATGTCGAAGGTTTGCTTGAACTGGCCATCGAAGCGGAAGATCAAGAAACGTTCGACGAAATTGGTCCCGAGCTGGATGAGTTAGAAGTGAAACTCGAACAGTTAGAGTTCCGTCGTATGTTCTCGGGTGATCATGACTCATCCGATTGTTACTTAGATCTACAAGCAGGCTCTGGTGGTACAGAAGCGCAAGACTGGACTTCTATGCTGCTGCGCATGTATTTGCGTTGGGCTGATGCTAAAGGTTTTAAAACCGAAGTGATTGAAGTTTCAGAAGGCGACGTAGCAGGGTTGAAATCCGCGACAGTGCGTATCATTGGTGATCACGCTTATGGTTGGCTGCGTACAGAAACGGGTGTACACCGTTTAGTGCGTAAATCACCTTTCGATTCAGGCGGTCGTCGTCATACGTCGTTTGCTTCGGCGTTCATCTACCCTGAAGTGGATGAAAACATAGATATCGAAATTAATCCTGCCGATCTGCGTATAGACGTGTATCGTGCTTCTGGTGCGGGTGGTCAGCACGTTAACACCACCGAATCTGCTGTTCGTATTACGCACGTACCGACCAATACAGTCGTACAATGCCAAAACGATCGCTCACAGCACAAAAACAAAGACCAAGCGATGAAGCAACTTCGCGCCAAACTGTTTGAACTGGAACTGCAAAAGCAGAACGCCGAAAAACAAGCGAACGAAGACGCCAAATCTGACATTGGTTGGGGTAGCCAAATCCGTTCTTACGTGTTGGATGATTCAAGAATCAAGGATTTACGTACAGGTATTGAAAACCGCAACACGCAAGCGGTACTCGATGGTGACTTAGACAAATTTATCGAAGCTAGCCTGAAATCAGGCCTCTAAGCTTTTTACCGACAAACAAGGTACATGCAAATGACTGATGCTGTTCAAAACGAGATTAATCAAGAGCAAATCACGCAAGAAGAAAACAAACTGATTGCAGAGCGTCGCAGCAAGTTGGATCACATCCGCAAGGACTGTAAAGCAAACGGACACCCAAACTCGTTCCGTCGTGACAGCCTAGCCGGTGATCTGCAGAAGGAGTTCGGTGAAAAGAGTAAGGAAGAGCTAGAAGCATTAAATCATGTTGTATCTATCGCCGGTCGTGTGATGGCAAAACGTGGTCCATTCCTCGTGATTCAGGAAACTTCTGGCCGTATTCAGGCTTATGCATCGAAAGACGTTCAGCAAGAACTGAAAGACAAATACCAAGGTTTGGATATCGGTGACATCATCGGTGTACAAGGTGCACTGCACAAATCTGGTAAAGGTGACCTGTACGTCAACATGGAACAATTCCAACTGCTGACCAAAGCACTGCGTCCACTGCCAGAGAAATTCCACGGTCTGACTGACCAAGAAATGCGTTACCGCCAGCGTTACGTTGACTTGATCGTCAACGAAGACTCGCGCAACGCTTTCGTTGTACGTTCTAAAGTGATGTCAGCCATTCGTAATTTCATGATCTCCAAACAGTTCATGGAAGTAGAAACGCCGATGATGCACGTGATCCCTGGCGGTGCGAGTGCGCGCCCATTCATCACGCATCACAATGCACTCGACATGCCGATGTACCTACGTATCGCGCCTGAGCTGTACCTGAAGCGTCTGGTTGTGGGTGGTTTTGATCGCGTATTCGAAATCAACCGTAACTTCCGTAACGAAGGTCTTTCTCCACGTCACAACCCAGAATTCACTATGATGGAATTCTATATGGCGTACGCAGATTACAAAGATCTGATGGATTTGACGGAAGAGCTGCTCAGCTCTGTAGCGTTAGAAGTTCTTGGTTCAACTTCAATGCCTTACGGTGAATATACCGTTGAATTTGGTGGTAAATACGCGCGCATGAGTATGTTTGATGCGATCAAGCACTACAATCCAAATCACGCGCAGATCCAAGCACTTACCGAAGATGATATTCAAAACCGTGACCTGATGGTTTCTATCGCGAAATCGGTTCACGTTGATGTTGAACCTTTCTGGACATGTGGCCAGCTTCTCGAAGAGATCTTTGGTGAAACGGCCGAACCTAAACTGATGCAGCCAACCTTTATCACTGGCTACCCTGCGGATATTTCTCCACTGGCGCGCCGTAGTGATGATAACCCGTTCTTCACTGACCGCTTTGAATTCTTCATCGGCGGTCGTGAAGTAGCAAACGGCTTCTCAGAGCTTAACGATGCTGAAGACCAAGATGCACGTTTCAAAGCACAAGTCGAAGCGAAAGAGTCCGGTGATGATGAAGCGATGTTCTACGATGCCGACTACATTACCGCTTTAGAACATGGTCTACCGCCAACAGCAGGCCAAGGTATTGGTATTGACCGTCTGGTCATGCTACTGACCAATACACACACCATTCGTGATGTGATCTTGTTCCCTGCGATGCGCCCTCAGCAATAATTACTGCGCAAATGATAAAAGCCGCTCTCATTGAGCGGCTTTTTTTATCTCATTTTTATTCCATCTGAAAGAATCATGCCAACTCAACCGAATGTAAGTCGTTCTTTTCTCTGAATTATGATTTTCTCCCACAACTTGATTAGAAAGTTTTGAATTTGTTGTCTAGTCTTATCTATGAGACAGATTATCGTGCAAAGTCTCGTTAATGTAACGTTCGTAACAAGTAGTGGGTGCGAATAGAATAATCCGCATCGTAACAATAACAATAAGGAATATAGGTTCATGAGCACTCAATTCCGTATGGATTCAGTACCTGGCTCTCTCGTTGTGGTGGGAGGTACCTATGAACCCTGGCTAGCTGTGTTGGAAAAAGTAGGTTGGCGTTGTACCCAAGTTGCGGATTTGCGTAAAGCGGATGCGCTGTTTGTAGAAACCGGTCCCTGTATCGGTATTGTGGATTTAAGCCATGACGAGTTTAGCTTAAACGGAATTGCCAATTTGGTGAGTAGCCATAAGCAGGTGCGTTGGCTGGCATTTATTCGTGAAGCACAGCTAAGCTCAGACACCATTTGCCAGTTTATCGTTAACTTTTGTATCGATTTTTTTACCGCGCCAATCCCAGATGCGCAGTTATTAAGCACCATCGGGCATCAGTTAGGCATGCTGAAGCTGGAAAAGAAAGTTTGGCCACATTTTGGTTCAGCCGGCAATATGGGCTTGATTGGTGAATCCATGCCAATGAAGCGCTTGCGCGACCAGATCAAACGTATTGGACCGACAGACGTCAGTATTTTGATTTATGGTGAAAGCGGAACTGGCAAAGAAACCGTAGCAAAAGCGATTCATAAAACGTCATCGAGAGCGCAAAAGCCGTTTATCTCGGTCAATTGTCGAGCTATGTCGGAGAAACGACTGGAAAGCGAATTGTTTGGCATCGGAGAGAGTGATGATGTTCAGCAACCGCTTTTGTTGCAAGCTGATGGTGGAACCTTGCTACTCAATGACATTTTGACGCTACCCAAAAGTCAGCAGCTTAACCTACTGCGTTTCTTGCAAGAAGGCACTGTTGAAACCAAACAAGGTGTCGTAGAAGTCGATGTACGGATTTTGGCAGCCAACTCCTCTGATATTGAAAAAGCCTTGATTGATGGCGATTTCAATGAAGAACTCTACCACTACATTAATGTGCTACGAATTAATGTACCGAGCCTGAAGGAACGTGCTGCAGATATTGTTCTGCTCGCAAAACATTTTCTACAGGAATATTCCAAAGAATATAACGCCCAAGCGCGTAGCTTCTCTGAAGATGCAGTACGAGGCTTAACTCGTTACCATTGGCCAGGTAATGTGCGCGAACTGATGAACCAAATTAAACGAGTGGTGCTGATGTCTGATACTGTGGTATTGGATGAATCACAGCTTGATTTGCCAAAACGCAGTGATGGTCGTCGTAGCTTGAAAAGTATCCGTGAACGCTCAGAGCGTGATGCGCTGTTGTTGGTTCTTGAATCACATTCTGGTCAAGTATCAACGGCAGCGAAAGAGCTGGGAGTGTCACGAGCAACTATGTACCGTTTGCTGAATAAGCATAATTTGATCACCGATGAAAATTTCTAGCTTCGCAGTTTTAATGTGACAGACATTCAGCCACTTAACAGTGGCTGAATTTTTTATGTGGTTATAGGCTTGGGGCTGATATCGCCATCAGATGTTGCTGTGTTAGAGCTGGATTGGATGCATATTCGGTTGCTGATTTATTGCTCAGATGAATATGTTATTCACATCAGTAATAACACCACTGGCTAGTAAAAAACGCTGTATTCTCGAACACATGCAATAAAAAGTTGAATTTGATAGGCGGAGTTGTTTAGAATTTAACCGTAAGTTTCACTTACACAACACATTTCTTTGGATTAATTGACTTTGCTTGGAGGCGCATCATGGCACATTTCGTATCTGCATCATTGCTTTGCGCTTCTGATCTTAATTCAACCCATCAAACCGCACACCGAGGCTTTCCCGTGCGCGTAATGGGCGATGATTTGAGCAAAGATAACTGAATTAATCCGTAACCTCTTATTAGGCTGCGGAAAATGGCAGCTGAGTAAGAGCGTATTCTGACTTTTACCTTCCGATCGTCATTTTCCCCAGCAAACAAACTGGAGAAAATTACCATGCGTCAATCTATTTACTTACAACTAGCCGTATTACTAGTTCGTGCTGATCTACGTCGTGAAGAACGAGAGTGGAAACGTCAAGTTCGAAGAAGTAGCTACCATTTACCTTGGCATAATCCACACTTGTTACGTGACATTGGTTTGCAAGAAGACGGTCGTCCTATCGGCTGGAGTCTACCGGATGCTGTTGTCGCTGAACGTCGTGTGAGACATATCCGCCGTGTGTTAAATGCGCGAATACCGACGTAATGCAAAGGAGCTGGTGAGTTAACTCACCAGCTCCTTACCCCTAAGGACAGGGATTGGAATAAGTGGTTCCAATCTCTTGAATTTTCTGCAGTAGTTCTGCACTTAATGAAATCTCTAAACTATCCAAATTTGATTTTAACTGCGTCATGCTCGTGGCTCCAATGATGTTTGATGCCACAAATGGACGCTGATTGACAAATGCCAACGCCATTTGTGCGGGGTCTAAGCCAAACTGCTGTGCCAGTTCCACATAAGCTTGCGTTGCAAGTATTCCTTGTGGTGTAAAGTAGCGTGAGAAGCGCTGATGCAATGAACAGCGAGCCCCAGCAGGACGAGCCCCATTGAGGTATTTTCCACTTAAGGTACCAAAGGCGAGTGGTGAATAAGCGAGAAGCTTTACTCCTTCGAGATGACTAATCTCGGCAAGCCCGACTTCAAAGCTGCGATTGAGTAGATTGTAAGGGTTTTGGATGGAGACTATTCTCGGCAGTTCATGCTTTTCCGCTAAACGCAGATAACTCATGACTCCCCAAGGCGTTTCATTCGAGACGCCGATATAACGAACTTTACCCATGCGTACCAGATCACTCAGCGCTTCGAGTGTTTCAACCAGTGTCACTTCTTCCTGTTTGTCTGGATAGGGGTAATTGAGCTGGCCAAAGGTGTTGGTTTGTCGCTGTGGCCAGTGAATTTGGTAAAGGTCGATATAGTCGGTTTGTAAGCGGCGCAAGCTATCATCAATGGCTTGGTGAATATTGCGATGATCTAACGCCATTTTGTCGCGAATGTAAGGAACGTTGCGTGGTCCTGCTACCTTGGTTGCCAGCACAATTTTTTCACGCTTGCCTGATTTGGCCAGCCAATTGCCAATAAACTCTTCGGTTTTACCTTGAGTTTCTGCTGTTGGAGGAACCGGGTACATCTCCGCAGTATCGATAAAGTTAACGCCACGTTCTAATGCGTAATCGAGCTGTTGAAAAGCATCCGCTTGTGAGTTCTGTTCACCAAAAGTCATGGTGCCTAAACAGATCTTGCTGATTTCGAGGCTGGAGTGGGGCAGCTTGGTATATTGCATAGTACTTCCTTGTCTGAGAGCCAAAGAACGAATACAAGTCCCTTTAGGTTGACGTCTTGGCACAGTGCCGAGCACTCTACGTCATAGGGATGAGAAAACACAATGTGCGATTGAGTCCTGAATCCATGCCATTATGAAATTACAAAAGGGAGACAGGATTTTCACTATAAGCGACTCGTGGCGACACGAAAACAAAAATGTCGCCGCACTAAGAATTAGGCGTAGTAACGTTGCAGAATTTGCGCGGTAAATTGAGTGCGTAAGTAAAAACCACGCGGTAAGGTTTTGATTGGACGGCCATTTGCACCGTAGGCTTCCGTCTGTGCACGACCATTGGCCGCTTTAGGACGCAGTTGTAATACCTCACCATGTTTGGCGGTAATTTGTGCTACTTTGCCAAGTACGATCAACTCCATCAACTCTTCCCAATCTGCTTTGAGTTGTGCTTCTTCTTCTACAGAAGGACTCCACAGTAGCGGTGAGCCAACGCAACGATCCGCAAGGGGTATCTCTCGCTCGCCCTGCACTGGGATCCAAAGTACTTTTGACAGTTTATTGCGAACATGGCTTTGCTCCCACGTTAAACCATGCACGCCTGTGAGAGGCGCCACGCAGACGAATGTCGTTTCTAGTGGTTTTCCTGTGTAACTGACAGGGATACTTTTCAGTTCAATACCCAAATGCTCAAAATCTTGTTGTGGTTTACTGCCTGCGGTGGCCCCCAAGTGCCATTCCAGTAATTGGCCAACCCAACCTTTGTCTTTACGTAGATCTGGCGGTACGGTCATTCCTGCTTCATCGGCGAGTTCTGCGAAACTTAGCCCCGCAATTTCTTGAGCGCGAGTTAATAATTCTTGTTGGGAAGTTGGTGTGGGTTTCATGTTCGTTATCGGCGTTACACATTCCTAACGTGATTGTACCGATTTTGCATTCACTTGCCATTTTTGCCCCTGTTTTTTAGTTGCAATATCGATGATTAAAGAGGAATGGGAAGTCAGAAAAAGCGATGATTTATCGACACCTTGTGTTTCACCATCAGGTTATCCACAGTTTTATTTTCTATTGCTGAAAAGGAATTAACTCATGGATCAATACACAGTAGGTCAATACGCTTCAAGAGAGGGCGATGGGCTTGCCATTAGGTAAATACAGGGAGTTAAGGTTAATGAGTGCATGGATTGATGGATCTTTGACCGGCAGAGTAGGATCTTTTCCCAGTTTGATTTGCAATGTTTGCCATAATGCTGGATTTTAATTTAATTAATTGTTTTTAAAGTATTTATTATTGATTTTGTCGTGATTTGTTTTCTCGCGATTTGTTGATAAGTGACTTTTTTTGCACAACTTCAAAGTTTCTGCACACGGTTATTCACAGAAAACGTGAATAAATGCGCTGTATGTCTCATAAATTTGTTGATAACTTGGTTCTGAAGCCGAACTTATCCTTTTTTGTCCGATTTACTAATAAATATCGGGCGAATCACAATAGTAAGTTTGCTCCGCTTGGGGATATGTGGAAAAATCAACGCAATTAAAGAATTTATTAGAGGTTTGCCAGTGATCGATGGCGATGGTTACCGGCTGAATGTCGGGATTGTGATTTGTAACAACCATGGTCAGGTTTTCTGGGCGAAACGATACGGGCAACACTCATGGCAATTTCCTCAAGGGGGAATTGATGATGGAGAGTCTCCAGAACAAGCCATGTACCGTGAATTGTATGAAGAGGTTGGGTTAACCAAGAAAGACGTTAAAGTGATTGCGACCAGTCGTCATTGGCTGCGTTATAAATTACCCAAGCGTTTGGTGCGTTGGGATTCTCAACCTGTCTGTATCGGACAAAAACAGAAATGGTTCTTGCTGCGTTTGGAATGTGATGAATCCAGAATCAACATGCAACGTGGCAGTTCCCCTGAGTTTGATGGTTGGCGTTGGGTAACTTACTGGTATCCAGTGAGGCAAGTGGTGTCCTTTAAGCGTGATGTTTATCGCCGTGCAATGAAGGAGTTCGCGTCATTGGCGATGCCATTTAAGGAACGGAAAGTGAAAGGTAAACGTAACACTCACAGAGGTTAGGCATGCTTTCTCAGCTAAGGGATATAGTAGAACAGGTTTCAAAGGTAGAAGATGTCTATCAGGCGTTGGATATTTTTGTAAAACAGACGTGCGAAGCGATGAGCACAGAGTGTTGTACGGTCTACTTAGCGAATGAGGAGATGCACCGCCTTGAGTTGATGGCGACTCAAGGCCTCAAATTCAAAGGCGATAAAATCCACATTGATTTTGATGAAGGTTTGGTGGGGCTCGTAAAACGTTCTGCTGAGCCTATCAACCTTGCAGAAGCATCAAAACACCCTAGTTTCAAATATTTCAAACAGCTTGGGGAGGAGGTTTACCACTCTTTCCTCGGCACACCCATCATCCACCGTAAGCAAGTGCTTGGTGTGTTGGTGGTACAGCAAAAGTCCCCGCGCTTATTCAGTGAAATGGAAGTCTCGTTTTTGGTGACTTTAGCCGCACAGCTTGCGGTGTTAGTTGCGCATGCTCAAACCCAAGGGCATTGGCGTTTATCCAAAAAACTGCAGGCAATCACTGGGGTTCCTGCTTCCTCAGGCGTCGCGATTGGCGAATTCTGGTGGGATGATACTCAGCCCGACCTTTCAGAAGTTTTACCGGCTTCAACCTTGGATATCGACATAGAGCAAGAACGAATTGCTTTAGCGGTTGAGAGCGCATTGGCTGATTTTCGCCGCATGCGTAAAAAACTCGATGGTGATATCAATAAAGAAGCATTGGCGATTTTTGACCTCTTTACCCACCTTCTCAATGATCCGATGCTGCGTAAAGATCTCAAAGCGCAGATCCAAAAAGGGGATCGTGCCGATTGGGCGCTCAGACAAGTGGTCGAAAGTTACTCGAATCGTTTTGCGCGTATGTCGGATGTTTATTTACGTGAACGTGCGCAAGATGTGCGAGAGTTGGGGCAGCGTTTGCTGTTTTTCTTGCTCAATACGGAATCAAGTCAGCCCAAAATCGACAAACCTGTGATCTTGGTGGTGCGAGAGCTGACTGCGAGTATTTTGGCTGCGCTCCCTAAAGATAAGCTGTTAGCGGTAGTCTCTCTTGAAGGCGCGGCAAATTCTCATGCCGCGATTTTGTCGCGTGCTTTAGGGATCCCTGCTGTCATGGGCGTTTCCCTGAATTTACGAGATATCAACGGTAAGAAAGGGATTGTGGATGGCTATAGTGGCAAAGTTTTTATCTCGCCATCCAAAACCATTCTCAATGAATATCGTGCGTTAGCGACAGAAGAGCGTGAGCTGTCACGCATGGTTAACGATGCGATTCGTGAGCCCGCGTTTACGCTTGATGGAGAACGAATTGAGCTACTATTGAACGCTGGGCTGAGTGCTGATACTAGCATTGCTGTCAATCAGGGCGTGGATGGTGTTGGCTTGTATCGCACTGAAATTTCGTTCTTGTTACAACATCGTTTTCCTTCTGAAGAAGAACAAACCCAGCAATATCGCCATGTACTGAATATGTACCCACATCAACGCGTTGTGATGCGTACTTTGGATATCGGGGGTGATAAGCCTTTGCCTTATTTACCGATTGAGGAAGATAACCCGTTTCTCGGTTGGCGTGGCATTCGTTTTACCTTAGACCATCCGGATATTTTCATTATTCAGTTGAGAGCGATGATCAAAGCCAGTGCGGAATCTGGCAATTTATCGATTTTGTTACCGATGATTTCTGGCGCAAAAGAGCTCGATGATGCGTTGAGGTTTATTTACCAAGCATATCAAGAAGTATCGCAGCTCGATCCGCGAGTGGTCATGCCGCAAATTGGCATCATGATCGAAGTGCCTTCGATGCTGTATCTGTTACCACTGATTGCAGATAAAATTGATTTCGTCTCCGTAGGGACCAACGATCTCACTCAATATCTGTTAGCCGTGGATCGTAACAATGCGCGTGTAGCAGATGTCTACGAATCCATGCATCCTGCCGTAGTGATGGCACTCAAGCAGATCCAAGTAACTTGTGCTACTCACCAGATCCCTGTCTGTGTCTGTGGGGAATTAGCCGGCGATCCGATTGGCGCTTTGCTGTTGATTGGCTTAGGCTATACCACCTTGAGTATGAACACTTCCAACGTTGCGAAAGTGAAATATCTGGTGCGCCATTCTGAACTGGCTGAACTTAAACAGCTGGCTGACCATGCGTTAACTCAACCTTATGGGCGAGAAATCTATAACATGATGCTCGCTTATATCGAAAAGCATGGCTTTGCGGGTTTTGTGCGCGCAGGTAAAAAATAGGAACCAAATGTGAATATTGAACTCTTAGCTTTACTGCTGCTTTTAGGGGCGGTAGTGGGTGTGCTTGCTGGTCTGCTTGGTATTGGTGGTGGCTTAGTGGTTGTTCCTGCTTTGCTGTTTTTATTACCTTATGCGGGGATATCTGCGGATATTGTCATGCAGCTTGCTTTGGCAACGTCATTGGCAACCATCATTCTCACCTCGGGTTCATCGGCGTTAAACCACCTAAAATTAGGCAACGTTGATCTCTTTGTCGTCAAATGGCTGATGCCCGGGGTGGTAGTTGGGGGCTTTTTCGGATCGGTTGTTGCCGAGTGGATTCCAAGCCAATATTTACCCAAAGTATTTGGGGTGATTGTCTTTTTCTTGAGCGTGCAGATGTTTCGCTCCATTCGCATGCAACATCATTACCCAATGCCGAATGCGTTGATCACAACATTGTGTGGTACAGGGATTGGTGTGGTTTCCAGCCTTGCGGGGATTGGCGGCGGTTCACTCTCTGTGCCTTTTTTGAATCGACATGGCATTGAGATGAAAAAAGCGGTAGGTTCTTCATCGGTGTGCGGTTTTGCGATAGCGATTTCGGGAATGATTGGTTTTATCTTACATGGCTATCAGGTGGACAATCTGCCGCAATACAGTATTGGCTACGTTTACATTCCGGCACTGCTTGCGATTGCTAGCACCTCGATACTAACCACGCGTATTGGTGCTAAGCTTGCCACCCAAATGCCTACCGCGAGACTCAAAAGATTTTTTGCGGTGTTTTTGATGTGCGTTGCTGCGACCATGTTGTTTCAGTAATCTCACTAATTTTTTAAGAGAAGGTTTGCTATGTCTCAGGGTTATCTGCAGTTTCCCAATATAGACCCCGTATTGTTTTCTATCGGCCCTCTGTCTGTACGTTGGTATGGCTTGATGTATCTGGTTGGTTTTCTTTTTGCGATGTGGCTAGCCAATCGACGCGCTGATCGTGCTGACAGTGGCTGGACACGTGAGCAAGTCTCTGATTTGTTGTTCGCGGGTTTCCTTGGTGTGGTGGTGGGGGGGCGTGTCGGCTATGTGATTTTCTATAACTTTGATCTGTTCCTTGCTGACCCTCTTTATCTTTTTAAAGTCTGGACTGGCGGTATGTCCTTCCACGGTGGCTTATTGGGTGTGATTACCGCTATGTTCTGGTATGCCCATAAAAACCAACGAACGTTCTTTGGGGTGGCAGATTTTGTTGCTCCTTTGGTTCCGTTTGGTTTAGGAATGGGACGTATTGGTAACTTTATGAACAGTGAGCTTTGGGGACGAGTGACGGATGTACCTTGGGCTTTTGTATTTCCAAATGGTGGACCACTGCCACGTCATCCTTCTCAGCTTTATGAATTCGCCTTAGAAGGTGTGGTTCTGTTCTTTATCCTCAATTGGTTTATCCGTAAACCTCGTCCATTAGGCAGTGTGTCTGGATTGTTTTTAGCCGGTTACGGTACATTCCGTTTCCTCGTGGAATACGTCCGTGAGCCAGATGCTCAATTGGGCTTGTTTGGTGGCTTCATTTCGATGGGGCAGATTCTTTCTTTACCAATGGTGATCATTGGTATTTTGATGATGGTTTGGTCTTATAAGCGCGGTTTATATCAAGATCGTGTTGCAGCAAAATAGGGTAGTCAGGTGAAACAGTATTTAGAACTTTGTCAGCGCATCGTCGATCAAGGTGTTTGGGTTGAAAATGAACGCACAGCAAAACGTTGTTTGACCGTGATTAACGCCGATTTGACTTATGATGTGGGCAACAATCAGTTTCCCTTAGTGACCACGCGTAAGAGCTTTTGGAAAGCCGCTGTCGCTGAGCTACTGGGCTACATTCGTGGTTATGATAATGCCGAAGACTTTCGCAAGTTAGGTACCAAAACGTGGGATGCTAATGCCAACCTGAATCAGGCATGGCTCAATAACCCTTACCGTAAAGGTGAGGATGACATGGGACGAGTGTATGGAGTTCAAGGCAGAGCTTGGGCAAAACCGGATGGCGGCCAGATCGACCAACTGAAAAAAATTGTCGATGATCTGACGCGTGGCGTGGATGACCGAGGTGAAATCCTCAACTTTTACAATCCAGGCGAATTCCATATGGGGTGTCTGCGCCCTTGTATGTACAGCCACCACTTTTCGCTGTTGGGGGATACCTTATATCTCAATAGTACCCAACGTTCATGTGATGTGCCTTTAGGGCTCAATTTCAACATGGTTCAGGTTTATGTGTTCCTTGCACTGATGGCGCAGATCACCGGTAAAAAGCCGGGCATGGCTTATCACAAAATTGTTAATGCACATATTTACGAAGATCAGTTGCCATTGATGCGAGATGTGCAGCTCAAACGTGAACCATTTGCAGCGCCCCAGTTTCACATCAATCCAGACATTAAAACGCTGCATGATTTGGAAACGTGGGTGACGTTAGATGACTTTGAAGTGACCGGATATCAGTTCCACGATACGATTCAGTATCCCTTCTCGGTTTAAGCTTACGTTGTTAGAGCTGGAATGAAATCAGTAAAAATAAAAAAGCTCCCGATTAGGGAGCTTTTTTGTCACTCTGCGCTGGTGCAAAGCTTATGCGGTGAGGGCAAGGATACTACCCGGAATTACCACAAACACTCCAAGAAGGTAACCCACCACGACCATCTTGCTTTTACAAGCCCAAGTTGAGATTAACTCAGCTCCTTTCACTGGCAATTCACGTAAGAAAGGAATGCCATAGATGAGCACGGTCGCCATGATATTAAAAGTTAAGTGAACCAGAGCGATTTGCAGAGCAAATACGGCAAACTCACCTGAAACCGCAGTTGCTGCCAGCAAGGCTGTAATACAAGTACCGATGTTAGCACCTAGCGTAAATGGGTAGATTTCACGTACTTTCAGAACACCTGAACCTACGAGAGGTACCATAAGGCTAGTTGTTGTAGAAGAAGACTGTACCAGAACCGTTACTACGGTACCGGAGGCAATCCCGTGGAGTGGGCCGCGGCCAATAGCGTTTTGTAAAATCTCACGTGCACGGCCAACCATCAGGCCTTTCATTAGTTTGCCCATCACAGTAATGGCAACGAAAATAGTCGCAATACCCAATACGATGAGTGCAACACCACCGAACGTATCACCCAATACAGAAAGTTGTGCTTCAAGGCTGCTGATCACTGGTTTTGTGATGGGTTTGATGAAATCGAAGCCTTTCATGCTCATATCGCCAGTCGCAAGCAAAGGAGAAACCAGCCAATGAGAGACTTTCTCTAAAATGCCGAACATCATTTCCAAAGGAAGGAAGATCAGTACCGCGAGTAGATTGAAGAAGTCATGAATTGTGGCACTGGCAAAGGCGCGACGAAACTCTTCTTTACAACGCATGTGACCAAGGCTGACGAGGGTGTTGGTTACCGTTGTACCAATATTGGCACCCATGACCATAGGAATGGCTGTTTCAACAGGCAAGCCACCCGCGACTAAACCTACAATGATCGAAGTAACAGTGCTTGAAGACTGTATCAGTGCGGTTGCCACCAAACCAATCATCAGACCAGCAACAGGGTGAGAGGCAAATTCAAACAGGACTTTGGCTTGGTCGCCGGTTGCCCATTTAAAACCGCTGCCGACCATTGCGACAGCAAGAAGTAGTAGATACAGCATGAAAGCCAAGTTTGCCCAACGTAGGCCTTTCGTCGTCAGCGAAATTGGCGCTGTTGGGGAAGTTGCTTGGTTTATCATCATTTTCTCCGTGGACCGTTTTTTTAAAGGTATCGGTCGGTTGTTGAATTCGAGGCAATCGTAGAGAGGAAATATTTCACTAATATGACATTTAGATGTAACTGGTGAGTTATTGCGCAGTCTTACTGGTGGCGAAAAGATTTAATGATAGATCTAATTTTATCTCACTGTTTTTAAAGGATTCGTAAGGTGGATGATAAATAGCACTTGGTTGTAACAAAGTGTAAATAACTGGGAAGTGTGCGAAATAACACCCGCCATTTATGACAGCGGTTTTATTTAAACTGTGAAAAATTCAGCCTAAGATGACGATTACTTCGGTTTGAACGAATTTATTGTTGTTAAAGATCGTATCTGCTATAAAAAAACATCGGTTTTCAGCGCAGAACAATCTATGTCTCATCTTAATTACAACCACCTCTATTACTTTTGGATGGTGTGCAAACAAGGCTCTGTCACTAAAGCGGCCGATGCTCTATTTTTAACCCCACAAACTGTGACAGGTCAGATTAAAGCTTTGGAAGATCGGCTTGATGGTAAGCTCACCAAACGAAATGGTCGTAGCATTGAACCGACCGAGTTAGGTCAGTTGGTCTTTAAGTACGCTGATCGCATGTTTGGTTTGAGTTATGAGATGCTCGATATTGTGAATTACAGCCAGCGCTCAAACCTGCTTTTTGATGTTGGCGTTGCGGATGCACTCTCTAAAAGGTTAGTCAGTAAAATTCTGCTAACTTCTGTGCCGGGTGATAACCGCATTCATCTGCGCTGTTTTGAATCAACCCATGAAATGTTGCTAGAACAGCTGGCGCAGCACAAATTGGATATGATCTTGTCTGATTGCCCCGTCGACTCTAGCCAAAGTCCCGGCCTCTTTAGTAAAAAACTAGGGGAAAGCCGAATGAGCTTCTTTAGCTTTGGAGAAGTTGACTTTGCTCCTTTTCCGGCCATTTTAGAGAGTAAAAAGTTACTCGTGCCAGGCAGCAGGACAGCAATGGGGCGCAAAGTGAGACAGTGGTTCGATCGGCAAGGATTACAACCGCATATTCTCGGTGAATTTGATGACTCTGCTTTAATGAAAGCGTTTGCCATCTATCACAGTGATGCCGTGTTTATGGCTCCCTCTTTTTATGTCTCAGAAGTGGATGCGGAATCATCATTGAAACTCATCGGACATGTGGATGAGATTAAAGAGGAGTATTATGTCATCTTCGCTGAACGCATGATCCAGCACCCAGCAGTAAAAAATGTCTGTGATGCTGATTTTACTAACTTATTTTTGTGAATAATTATCACTGTTAAGTCTTTGATCACTACCCAATGATAAGTGAAAACAATAAACTAGCGTTCTTGATTAGTTTTTTATCATTATCAGCGAGTTTTCTCCGCTTTCACCATTTCGACCCATCATGATCACTCAACCGAATGACGACATCGGTGATTAGAACGACAGAGAAAAGTGAATGAATGGGTTGGAATTAAAATGCCGTATTTAAAGGGGGCACCAATGAATCTCCAAGAGATGGAAAAAAATTCTGCCAAAGCGGTAGTTTTGCTCAAAGCGATGGCCAATGAGCGGCGACTGCAAATCTTATGTATGTTACTGGACAATGAACTGTCGGTAGGGGAGCTCAGTAGCCGTTTGGAACTCAGCCAATCTGCTCTGTCTCAACATTTAGCGTGGCTACGTCGTGATGGTTTAGTTAACACTCGTAAAGAAGCGCAAACCGTGTTTTATACGCTGAGTAGTACAGAGGTAAAAGCCATGATTGAGCTTTTACATCGTCTTTATTGCCAAAACTCATGAAAGTTGGCGAAAAAAGAGATAAAAAAACCGGCATAAGCCGGTTTTTTGTTGCTGATGAGCAAACTCTATTACAGAGCGTTGATCGCAGCAAAGAAGCGAGACTTGTGACGAGCTGCTTTATTCTTGTGAATAAGGCCTTTAGTCGCCATGCGGTCTAGGATTGGTGTAACTACAGCGAATGCAGCAGTTGCAGCTTCTTTGTCGCCAGCAGCGATTGCAGCAACAGTTTTCTTCATGTAAGTGCGCATCATAGAACGACGGCTAGCGTTGTGCTGGCGACGTTTCTCAGCTTGGATAGCGCGCTTCTTAGCAGATTTGTTATTTGCCAAGGGTCTAACTCCCAAAAACTTAGTTCGGTGACATTTTAAGGGCGGGAAATATCCCCGATTTGCTCTTTAATGTCAAATGATTTGTGCAAAAACCCAACTGAACCAAACAAACTTGGTATCGAAGAGCCTTCGCGGTTAAGATGGCGGGGATTCTATCAGCATTTTTTTACCAATGCTAATACTTATCTGATCTCACTATGACATTCTTATTCTTTCGAATCAGATAATGTGGTTTTGACTCTTTGTTCGAGGTTACCGTGAGTAAACGCTTACTCAAGTCTGGCATCATTGTAAGTGCTATGACTTTGATTTCTCGTGTTTTAGGTTTAGTGCGCGATGTGGTTGTGGCCAATTTGATGGGCGCTGGCGCAAGTGCTGACGTATTCTTTTTTGCCAACCGAATTCCCAATTTTTTACGCCGATTATTCGCGGAAGGGGCATTTTCCCAAGCTTTTGTCCCTGTATTAACCGAATATCATGCCTCCGGTGATATCAACAAGACCCGAGAATTGATCGCTAGAGCGTCAGGTACTCTTGGTGTTTTGGTGACTATCGTCACTTTAGTTGGGGTACTGGGATCTGGCGCTGTGACCGCATTATTTGGCGCGGGTTGGTTTCTCGATTGGCTTAATGGTGGTCCGGGGGCTGAAAAATTCGAGCTAGCCAGTCTGCTGCTGAAAATTACTTTTCCCTATTTGTGGTTTATTACCTTTGTTGCCTTGTCTGGGGCAATTTTAAACACCTTAGGTAAGTTTGCCGTCTCCTCTTTCACGCCTGTTTTCTTAAACGTGATGATGATCCTCTGTGCTTGGTACCTCTCGCCAAATCTAGCACAACCAGAAGTCGGTCTGGCAATTGGTGTATTTTTAGGTGGTTTAGTTCAGTTTCTATTTCAACTGCCATTTTTGATCAAAGCTGGAATGCTGGTTAGGCCTAAATGGGGCTGGAAAGATCCTGGAGTGATGAAAATTCGCACACTGATGATTCCTGCACTGTTTGGGGTATCGGTTAGCCAGATCAACCTGTTGTTTGACTCGTTTGTCGCCAGTTTTCTGCAAACCGGTTCGATCAGTTGGCTCTATTATTCGGATCGCCTGCTGGAGTTTCCCCTCGGCTTATTTGGAATTGCCATCGCGACGGTGATTTTGCCTGCTTTGTCGCGTAAACATGTGGATGCTCATAGTGATGGTTTTGCTCACACTATGGATTGGGGGATTCGCATGGTCACTTTTCTCGGTATTCCGGCCATGCTTGGTCTGATGGTACTGGCGAAACCGATGCTGATGGTGCTGTTTATGCGCGGTGAATTTACCCCTAGTGATGTAGAGCAGGCTTCTTACTCGCTACTGGCTTACTCTTCCGGTCTGCTCAGTTTTATGCTGATCAAAGTGTTAGCGCCGGGTTATTACTCTCGCCAAGATACCAAAACCCCAGTGCGTTATGGCATTGTCGCGATGGTCAGTAACATCGTACTCAACGCGATCTTTGCGTGGTTTTACGGCTATGTCGGCTTGGCGGTCGCGACTTCGATGTCCGCTTTCCTGAATATGGCACTGCTTTATCGTGGTTTGCACTTACAAGGCGTCTATCACTTAACTCGTAAAACCGTATGGTTTGTTGCGCGGCTAGTGATGGCGGGAGCGGTAATGACTGGCGCTCTCTTGTGGCAATTAGACAACATGGCGACATGGTTGAGTTGGGGTATCAGCCAGCGTGCACTTATGCTGACAGCTTTGATTGGCCTTGGCGTCGTATCTTATCTGGCCATTTTGTTGCTATTGGGTGTTCGCCTCAAAGATCTAAAAGCGGCGACAGAGTAGCGAGCTTTAGGTATAATCCGCCAGTTTCGCACCATGAGAATGAAAATATAGGTTTTAAGCATCTCCCGATGGAATTAATACGCGGTATTCATAACATTCAATCTCGCCATCAGGGCTGTGTATTGACGATTGGCAACTTTGATGGTGTTCATCTTGGCCATCAACAAGTGCTCAGTCAGGTAGTGCAGCGTGCCCAGCAGATGGGGTTACCTTCGGTGGTGATGACGTTTGAACCTCAGCCTTTAGAGCTATTTGCCAAACAACAAGCGCCCGCTCGCTTGACTCGTCTGCGTGATAAGTTTGTCCAACTGAGCAAACTGGGTGTGGATCGCTTGTTGTGTGTGAATTTTAATCACCACTTTGCCCAGTTGGATCCGCACACGTTTATTCGTGACTTGTTGGTGGCTCGTTTGGGTGTTAAGTTTCTGGTTGTTGGTGACGATTTCTGTTTTGGCAAAGAACGCAAAGGTAACTTTGCTCTATTACAGCAAGCGGGGCAGGCTCTCGGCTTTGAGGTGGTCAGCACCCAAAGTTTCTGTTTACAACAGCTAAGAGTGAGTAGCACTGCGATTCGTGAAGCCCTAGCAGCAGATGAGTTGACTAGCGCAGCCGATATGTTGGGGCGTCATTACAGCATCAGTGGTCGTGTCTCGCATGGCCAAAAACTGGGTCGAACCATAGGCTTTCCTACCGCGAATATTCCGCTGAAGCGTTGTGTATCCCCCGTTTCTGGTGTGTATGTGGTTGAAGCGTATGGTTTAGGCCCAACGCCAGTCGGTGGGGTTGCCAATATCGGTAATCGCCCGACGGTTGATGGCATTCGCCAACAGCTTGAAGTGCACTTTTTTGACTTCCAAGGCAACCTGTATGGTAAGCAGTTGGAAGTCGCGCTGTTACATAAACTACGTGATGAGCGCAAATTCGCCTCTTTTGAGGCATTAAAGCAACAAATTGAATTGGATGCTGAAGCAGCAAGGGTGTGGCTGCGTCAGCTTAAGAATTGTTCGGTTGATTCCACCAAACAACAACATGTCTAACTTCGCCCAATATAACGGAATTAAGAATCGATGAGTGAGTATAAAGATACCCTGAACCTTCCTGAAACAGGGTTTCCAATGCGCGGCGATCTGGCCAAACGCGAGCCAGAAATGCTGCAACGTTGGTACAAAGAAGACCTGTACGGTGCGATCCGTCAGGCTAAAAAAGGCAAAAAATCTTTCGTATTGCACGATGGCCCTCCTTACGCCAACGGTGATATTCATATTGGCCACGCTCTGAACAAGATTCTTAAAGACGTCATTATTAAATCCAAAACCCTTTCTGGTTTTGATGCGCCTTATGTACCAGGTTGGGATTGCCATGGTCTGCCTATCGAATTGATGGTAGAGAAAAAAGTGGGCAAACCGGGTCAAAAAGTCACCGCTGCTGAATTCCGTGAAAAATGTCGTGAATACGCGGCAGGTCAAGTTGAAGGCCAAAAAGAGAGCTTCAAACGTCTTGGTATCATGGGTGAGTGGGATAAACCTTACCGCACGATGGACTTTGTAACTGAAGCCAACATCATCCGTGCACTAGGCAAAATTGCTGATAACGGCCACCTGCTGAAAGGTTTTAAACCGGTTCACTGGTGTACCGACTGTGGTTCAGCACTGGCTGAAGCGGAAGTCGAGTACAAAAACAAAGTTTCTCCTTCGATTGACGTTCGTTTTAAAGCTGCTGATGAAGCGGCAGTTCTGGCTAAGTTTGGTCTGAATGCTGGTCATGAAGGCAAAGGCGACGTGTCGATCGTTATCTGGACAACCACGCCTTGGACGCTACCTGCAAACCGTGCAGTGTGTCTGCGTGAAGATTTAGAGTACGTACTGATCCAAGTTGAAGGTGAGCAACCAGAGCGCATTATCGTGGCTTCTGAGCTGGCAAAATCGGTGATGGATCGTGCGGGTATTGAGCATTTCCATAACCTTGGTTTTGCGAAAGGTGAGGATCTTGAACTGGTTCAGTTCCAACATCCATTCTACGCCTTCAATGTGCCAGCCATTTTGGGCGATCACGTAACGACCGATTCAGGTACGGGTGTGGTTCACACTGCGCCGGGTCACGGTCAAGAAGACTTTGCAGTAGGTCAAAAATACGGTCTAGAAGTGGCGAACCCTGTAGGTTCAAACGGCGTGTATCTTTCTGATACTGAGCTGTTTGCGGGTCAACATGTATTCAAAGCCAATGACTCTGTGTTGGAAGTGCTGAAAGAAAAAGGCGCGTTGTTGCATCATCACGCGTATGAGCACAGCTACCCACACTGTTGGCGTCATAAAACGCCGATCATCTTCCGTGCGACACCACAATGGTTCGTATCCATGGAACAAGCCGGTCTGCGTGAACAAGCTCTGACGGCAATCAAAGGCGTACAATGGATGCCAGATTGGGGTCAAAGCCGTATCGAAGGTATGGTGGCTGGTCGCCCTGAGTGGTGTATCTCTCGTCAACGTACTTGGGGCGTGCCAATTGCACTGTTCGTGCACAAAGAAACCGCCGAACTGCATCCAAACAGTGCCGAGCTGATTGAGAAAGTGGCGCAACTGGTTGAGCAAAAAGGTATTCAAGCATGGTGGGATCTTGATTCTGCTGAGCTGCTTGGCGCAGACGACGCGGCCAACTATGAGAAAGTTCTGGATACGCTAGATGTATGGTTTGACTCAGGTGTGACTCACTCTGCGGTTGTGGATGCGCGTAGCGAATTCAACGGCGCAGAAGCGGATATGTACCTAGAGGGTTCAGACCAACACCGTGGTTGGTTCCAATCATCTCTCATCTCTTCTGTGGCGATGAAAGGCAAAGCGCCTTACAAAGAAGTGTTGACGCACGGTTTCGTGGTTGATGGTCAAGGCCGTAAGATGTCGAAATCGATCGGTAACGTGGTTGCTCCACAAGATGTGACCAACAAGCTGGGTGCGGATATTCTGCGTCTGTGGGTTGCTTCAACCGATTACACTGGTGAAGTGGCGGTATCAGATGAGATCCTCAAGCGTTCTGCGGATGCGTATCGTCGTATTCGTAACACCGCACGCTTCTTCCTTGCTAACCTGAATGGCTTCAACCCAACCACAGACATCATTCCTGTTGAAGACATGGTGGCGTTGGATCGTTGGGCTGTAGGCCGCGCACTGGCTGCTCAGCAAGAAATCATCCAAGCGTATCAGGATTACAACCTGCACGCGGTAGTACAGCGTTTGATGAACTTCTGTTCAATCGAGATGGGGTCATTCTATCTGGATGTGATCAAAGACCGTCAATACACAGCGAAACGTGGTGGCCATGCACAGCGTAGCTGTCAAACTGCACTGTTCTTCATCGTTGAAGCTCTGGTTCGTTGGATGGCGCCTATCATGTCATTCACCGCTGATGAAATTTGGAACGCGATGCCAGCGCAGAAAGCGGACGGCAGCGCTCGTGACAAGTTTGTATTTACCACTGAATGGTTCGATGGCCTATTTGGTCTGGCAGAGGGTGAAGAGCTGAACAACGCGTTCTGGAATGATATTCAGAAAGTGCGTGGCTCAGTCAACAAACTGTTGGAAAACGCTCGTAACGAAAAACTGATCGGCGGCTCACTGCAAGCGGAATTGGTGCTGTTTGCCGATGATGCACTGGCGAGCAAGCTGGCGAAACTGGGCGATGAGCTGCGTTTTGTCCTGCTGACTTCAAAAGCAGTGGTGAAACCACTGGCTGAGAAGAGTGAGTCTGCGCACGCAACAGACATTGATGGCCTGTTTGTTCAAGTGAACAAAACGGAAGCTGAGAAGTGTGACCGTTGCTGGCACCACACTCCTGATGTAGGCACGATTGCGGGTCACACTACGATTTGTGGCCGCTGTGTGTCTAACGTCGAGGGTGAAGGCGAAGTACGCAAGTTTGCGTAACTTGGGCTAACCATCATGTCGAATTCGTCTCTGACTCTTAAACAATCCGGAGTGCGCTGGCTGTGGCTGGCGCTTCTGGTGTTCGTTACCGATATTGCGATTAAGCTAGTGGTGATGAATAACATGGGCTATGGCTGGGCAAACCGAATTGAGGTTCTGCCTTTCTTTAACCTGCTTTATGTACATAACTACGGTGCTGCGTTTAGCTTTCTGAGTGATCAGGAAGGGTGGCAGCGTTGGTTGTTTACTGGCATTGCCTTTGTGGTCACTGGCATGCTCGCTTACTGGATGCGTCGCCTTCCGGCGAGTGATAAGTGGAACAATATTGCTTATGCGCTGATCATTGGCGGTGCCGTGGGCAATGTGTTTGATCGCATCGTGCATGGTTTTGTGGTCGATTATCTCGATTTTTATTGGGGTACTTACCACTGGCCAGCGTTCAATCTGGCGGATAGCGCGATCTGCATCGGTGCAGCGATGATTATTCTCGATGGTTTTCGCGCTAAGAAAAGTGCACCAAGTCAGCCTTAGTGCTCTGCTTTGCGCCGTAAGGCAAAGACACTACGGCAAATAACCACAAGCGCCGTCCGTTGATTCGGAGGGCGCTTTTTACTATAAAGGCTGGCATCAGCGCCCGCCCGTCTCCGATAAAGTGAAGCGGCGTTCGTTAAACAATAACAAGGTAGTGATAACGTGAACCCTATTGCCTCTAACTCTGCAGTTACCCTGCATTTTACGATCAAGCTCAAGGATGGCTCTGTTGCTGACAGTACCCATAATCAAGGAAAACCGGCCAAGCTAGTGATGGGCGATGGTAGCCTGAGCCCCAATTTCGAGCAGTGTTTATTCGGAATGCTGCCGGGTGAAAAAAAATCGGTTTCTCTCGCCGCGCAAGATGCATTCGGCGCACCTAATCCTGATCACATTCATTATATGGATCGCAGTAAGTTTATCGGTGGCGATCTGGAATTAGAGGTAGGCACCATCATGGCTTTTAGTGGCCCAGATGGTATGGAAATTCCGGGCATCATTACTGAAATTGCCGGCGATTCTGTCACGGTCGACTTTAACCATCCTCTCGCAGGTCAAGACATCACCTTTGATGTTGAGATCTTGTCTGTTGAGTGACTTTCCTTACAATAGCCAACCATAATGACTAGCAATGAGCAAACCAATGAAAATACTGTTAGCCAACCCTCGCGGTTTCTGCGCGGGTGTGGATCGCGCGATCAGCATTGTTGAGCGTGCGCTGGAGCTTTATCAGCCGCCGATTTATGTGCGTCATGAAGTGGTGCACAACCGCTTTGTGGTCGAGGGGTTAAAGCAGCGTGGAGCCCGCTTTGTTGAGGAATTAAATGAAGTTCCCGACGATAACATTGTGATTTTTTCGGCTCATGGCGTGTCGCAAGCGGTTCGCCAAGAAGCGAAAGAGCGTTCACTGACGGTATTTGATGCGACTTGTCCACTGGTGACTAAAGTGCATATGGAAGTCGCGCGTGCCAGTCGTAAACATATGGAAGTGGTGTTGATTGGTCATGCTGGTCATCCTGAAGTGGAAGGCACGATGGGGCAGTATGCCAGTGATACAGGCGGCATGTATCTGGTCGAAAAGCCAGAAGATGTCGTATCACTGCAAGCTAAGGTGAAAGATCCAAGTAACCTACACTACGTGAGCCAAACAACGTTGTCAGTGGATGAAACGGCGGATGTGATTGATGAGCTGCGCCGTGTATTTCCGAAGATCCAAGGCCCGCGTAAAGATGACATTTGTTATGCCACCCAAAACCGTCAAGATGCGGTGCGTATCTTGGCTGAGCAAGTGGATGTGATGGTGGTGGTGGGCTCGAAAAACTCATCGAATTCGACTCGATTAAAGGAGTTGGCTGAGAAGTTGGGCACTCCCGGTTACTTGATTGACTGCCCACAGGATATCGACCCTGAGTGGTTCGTTGATGCGCAGTTAATTGGGGTGACTGCGGGCGCTTCGGCACCAGAAGAGTTGGTAAACCAAATCTTGGATCGCATCAAAGCGCTCGGCGCAACTTCGGTAGAAGAGGTGCTTGGCCGCGAAGAGAACATGTTCTTTGAAGTGCCTAAAGAGCTGCAAATTAAGCAAGTCGACTAATCATTTCGCCATCCATCCTGTGAATCCAAGATGGATGGTTTCTTTGCAAAGGAATATCGCATAAAAAATGGCTCCCAGATTGGGAGCCATTTTCGTTTTTCAATCACGTGATTGAAGATTCGATATTAAGCGGTTTTCGTCACGCCTTGTGGTTTCTCTTCATCGGCAAGATCGGTTTCCCCTTTGCCTTTTGATACTTTCGCTACGTAAGCCAGAGCACCCAGAGAAGCCAGTACACCTGCAATGGTTGAAATCTGCATTGGTAAGCCAAAACCTAACGTGCTGCTGTTAAGGATGAAGCTGATACACACGGTAGTCATAAACAGCGCAGGTACCGTACAGATCCAGTGCAGTTTGTTGTGACGCATTAGGTAAGCGGTGGCGGTCCACAGCATCATTACCGCAGTGGCTTGGTTTGCAAAGCCGAAGTAACGCCAGATGATACCGAAATCGACTTGAGTCAGCACTGCACCGATGACGAACAGAGGTACAGCCATCAGTAGGCGGTTACGCAGTGTTTTTTGCTCCATGTTGAAGTATTCAGCCAAGATAAGACGGCTTGAACGGAACGCGGTATCACCCGAAGTGATAGGCAGGATCACCACGCCAAGGAAAGCAATCACACCACCAAACACACCCAGCAGGCCGAAAGAAGCACCGTAAACCACGTTACCTGGGCCACCGTTTTTCACTGCTTCAGACAGCGCTTCCAGTGAGCCGAAGAAAGACAGGGCAATGGTACACCAGATAAGAGCAATAATGCCTTCGCCAATCATCGCGCCGTAAAACACGAAGCGACCGTTCTTCTCATTTTCCATACAGCGTGCCATCAGCGGAGACTGAGTCGCGTGGAAGCCAGAAATAGCACCACAAGCGATGGTGATGAACAGAGCTGGCCACAGAGGCATGTCGTTCGGGTTGAGGTTTTTCACCATATCGCTGATTTCAAATCCGCCCAACACTTGGTGCTCAGAAGAGAACGCAATCGCCGTCATCAAACCAACCGACATGAAAATCAGTAGCGCACCAAACAGAGGGTAGAAACGGCCGATGATTTTATCAACAGGAACGATAGTCGCTAGAATGTAGTAAGCGAAGATGATCACGACCATGGTGGTCATGCTGACGGTGAAGTCAGTTTGTTGGTTAATCAGGTTTGTGATCATGCCAGCAGGGGCTGAAACGAACACCACACCAACCAGAAGCAGCAACACAATGGCAAAAATGTTCATAAAGTGTTTTGCGCCATTGCCTAAGTAACGCCCCGTGATGGCCGGAACCGAGGCGCCACCATTACGGATAGAAAGCATTCCAGAGAAGTAGTCGTGCACTGCTCCGGCGAAGATACAGCCCACCACGATCCACAACATAGCCGCAGGACCGTATAGTGCACCCATGATAGGACCAAAGATAGGACCCACACCGGCGATGTTCAGCAGTTGAACGAGATAGACTTTTTTAGTGGGCATCGGTACATAGTCGACGCCGTCAGTTTTTGTATGGGCAGGGGTTTGACGCTTTTCGTTGATGCCAAATACTTTCTCTACGAAAGCTCCGTAAATAAAGTAACCGCCAACGAGGGCTACGACACAGGTAAGAAACCACAACATAGCGTTTGTCCTTTTGTTAATGAATTAAGCTCACTGTGGATAGTAAGTTATCAATAAGCGAGCTTCACTGGCTTTCCTAGTCAGTGGTCGTGTGGTGAATTAAGCGGTATTTAGCTCGTTTGAGTGGTGCAAACGAATCCTCAGCGGTAGCTAATAAATTTAAGTGACAGCCAGTGCTATTCAGTGGCATGCTCATTTCATCGTCAGATTGAGAACTGATTAACTCAAGGTAAAACATGAAAAAATGGATTCTGATTAGCGTTGTTTTGCTGCTCTCCGGTTGTGCTGCCAGCGAGTCAACGTGGGAGAAAGAAGGCAATTGGTACCAAGTTGGTTACCACGATGCGTTAGCTGGGCATTCTCAGCGCAGTTATAAAAGCTTAGTCACATTAGGCTCGATAAAGTTGAGCGATTACGAGCAAGGCTATCAGCAAGGATTGGATCAATATTGCAATCCGAATGCGGCCTATCAAATCGGTTTAAGTGGTCAATACTATGAAGGGATTTGTGAAGGTACTGAGCAATCTCTACGTTTTCGTATGGAGTGGCAACGCGGTTGGAATGAGTACAATCAATAATGAGCACGAGAGCCTATAAGGCTCTCGTTTTTCTCTGGCTAATTACTCTTCGTGCTCTTCCATGGCGCGGCGTAAGAAGCCGTTCGACTGCGAGAGTTTCGCAGTCGCTTGCTCGTAGTTCATGCGGGTCAGATGCATCAAAATCGCCAGTTTCGCGTTGTTGTGGCTCTCTTTGAGTAGTGCTTCTGCTTCTTCGCGTTGGCAATCGGTCGCTTGCATGACAATTCGCACCGCTCGGGCAATCAGCTTGCGGTTGGTGGCTCGGACATCGACCATCAGATTTTGATAGCTTTTACCAAGACGGATCATGCTCGCAGTCGTGAGCATATTGAGCACCAACTTCTGCGCTGTACCGGATTTAAGTCGGGTTGAACCCGTTAACGCTTCCGGCCCGACGACCGGAGAAATGGCAATCTGGGCGATTTCGGCAATCGGAGAATCAGGGTTGCACGAGAGTGCGATGGTCGTCGCGCCTAAATCATTGGCGTACTCTAACGCGCCAATCACATAAGGTGTGCGGCCACTCGCCGCAATCCCGACGAGCACATCTTTGCTGCTAAAGTCGATTTGCTGTAAATCATGTGCGCCCAGCGTGGCGTTATCTTCCGCTCCCTCTTGCGCGGTAAACATCGCCTCTTTGCCGCCGGCAATCAGGCCAATCACCATTTGATCGCTCACTCCGAAAGTGGGTGGGCATTCTGAGGCATCCAGCACACCCAGACGACCGCTGGTACCTGCCCCTAAGTAGATCAAGCGGCCACCTTGTTTGAAGGCGGCAGTGATTTTATCAACCGCTTGGGCAATCTGCGGCAATACCGCTTCCACCGCCAGTGGCACTTGTTTGTCTTGTTGATTAAGCCGCTCGACAATTTCTTGCGATGAGAGCAAATCAATATCCATCGTATCGGGGTTACGACCTTCGGAAACCAGATGAGAAAGCGCGGCGATAAGTGCATCGTTGGTCATAAAAATTCCTGTAGCGATTAATCGGGGTAGTAAATCACGCCAAGACTCGCAAGGCGTGATGCGCCCGTCACCGCGGGCAAATTACTGGGTAAACCGTGTATACGCCGTTGTGCCAGCCAAGCGAAAGCCATGGCTTCCATATTATCGCCATCCACGCCCATTTGGGTGGTTGGGGCAACTTGCCAGCTTGGCAGCAAGGCTTGTAAGCGTTCCATGAGTAAAGGATTTTGCGCACCGCCGCCACACACTAAAAGCTGTGGTTGTGGCCCTTCGGCGAATGGTGCGACTTGCTCAACAATGGTTTGCGCGGTGAATTCACACAAGGTGCGTTGCACATCAGTGGCATCAACCGAAAACGTGGCGAGCTGCGTTTCTAACCAAGGCAGATTAAACAGCTCGCGGCCTGTGCTTTTGGGTGCTGGAAGAGCAAAGTAATGGTCTTGTTTTAAATGGCTAAGTAATGCGGCATTCACGCTGCCTTGTTTGGCCCACAGGGCATCTTTATCGTAAGGCTGGTTACGTTCTTTTTGGCACCAGCTGTCCATCAGCATATTGCCGGGGCCGGTGTCATAGCCCACCACTTCACCATTGGGCTTGAGCACCGAAATATTGGCAATCCCCCCGATATTGAGCACGACCACGGTCGATTGCTCAGCATGAAAAATTGTGCGATGAAACGCGGGAACTAACGGTGCGCCTTGCCCTCCTAGCGCAACATCTTTGCGCCGAAAATCGGCGACAGTCGTGATGCCTGTGCGCGTAGCGATAATGTTGGCATCGCCAATTTGCATGGTAAAAGGTTTGGTGCCGGTAGGCTGATGGAACACGGTTTGTCCATGACAGCCGATCGCACGGATGTGCTCGGCACGATAACTGCTGTGCTGCAAAAGCGCCAGCACCGCATCACTGAACAAATGCCCCAGATCGTGCTCCAATTCACCCATTGCAATCAAGGTGGTTGGTTGGCCGATGCAGACATTGAGCAGCCGCTGCTTGAGGTCGGCTGGCATAGGGTAGTCGTGGTGAGCCAGCAGTTCGATGTTATCGTCTTGCAGCGCCACTAAAGCGGTATCCACACCATCCAAACTGGTTCCCGACATCACACCGATATAGAGTTCGCGTTCTGCCATTTGGTTATCCCTCTGTCATATTCAAACAAAGGCATTGTAATTGAAAAATAAACTGAATAACCTCGTGGCTTGTGACAATTTTGCCAATTTTTTCAAGGAGCAAGCATGGGACCGCTTTGGTTGGATGTGGCCGGTTACGAACTGAGTGCCGAAGATCGCGAAATTCTGCAGCACCCAACGGTGGGTGGTGTGATTCTGTTTGGTCGCAACTATCACGATAACCAGCAATTGCTGGCTCTCAATAAAGCGATCCGCCAAGCGGCGAAAAGACCGATTTTGATTGGTGTCGATCAAGAAGGTGGCCGCGTGCAGCGTTTCCGTGAAGGCTTTTCTCGCATTCCCCCTGCGCAGTATTATGCGCGTGCTGAGAATGGCGTTGAGCTCGCTGAACAAGGCGGTTGGTTGATGGCGGCAGAGCTGATTGCACACGATGTCGATTTGAGTTTTGCTCCAGTGCTCGATATGGGCTTTGTTTGTAAAGCGATTGGTAACCGCGCTTTTGGTGAAGATGTACAAACCGTACTTAAGCACAGCAGTGCTTTTCTGCGCGGCATGAAAGCGGTAGGCATGGCGACCACTGGCAAACACTTCCCCGGTCATGGTGCTGTGATTGCCGATTCCCATTTAGAAACCCCTTACGATGAGCGAGAGACGATTGCGCAAGATATGGCGATTTTCCGTGCGCAAATTGAGGCAGGAGTGTTGGATGCCATGATGCCAGCGCATGTGGTGTATCCGCATTACGATGCTCAACCCGCGAGCGGTTCGAGCTACTGGTTAAAACAAGTGTTACGTGAAGAACTCGGTTTTAAAGGCATCGTGTTCTCTGATGATTTGAGCATGGAAGGCGCAGCCGTGATGGGTGGGCCAGTTGAGCGATCTCATCAAGCCTTGGTCGCGGGTTGTGACATGATTTTGATGTGTAACAAGCGTGAAGCGGCAGTCGAAGTGCTGGATAACCTTCCGATCATGGAAGTGCCGCAAGCCGAAGCACTGCTGAAAAAACAGCAATTCAGCTACAGTGAACTGAAGCGCTCAGAGCGTTGGCAGCAAGCGTCAGCCAATATGCAGCGCTTCATCGAGCAGTTCTCCGAATAGTTTGGCTCATCGAAGTGGTGCTGGGATCAGTAAAATCCCAGCATCTCTTTCAGCTCTTTAAGATAACGACGGCTGACCGGAACCTTATGTCCTGCATGAGTGATCATCTCCGCCAGCCCGTTTTCTAACAATTTTATTTCGCGAATCGCTTTCAAATTCACCAAGTACTGGCGATGGCAGCGCACTAACGCGGTTTTCTCTTCCAACACCTTCAAGGTCAATTGACTGGTCGCTTTTTGCTGCGCAGTCTGCACATTGACGCCACTGATATCGCTGTAGGCAAATTCCACTTCATTAATCGGCAGTAGCACAATTCGGTTTAAACCCGTGCAAGGAATCTGATCTAAGCTCGGTTGCGTTAGTGGTGAGTAATCACTTTTCTTATGTTGGCGCAGCAAACGCTGCACGGTTTTGGCTAAACGTTCGGTGTCGACCGGCTTGAGCAGATAATCAAACGCGTTATCTTCAAACGCTTGCAGCGCATATTGATCGTAGGCGGTAACAAACACCACCTCAGGCATGGTCTCTGGGTCAAGCATACTCAGCAGCTCAATGCCCGAAATTTGCGGCATCTGAATATCCAAAAACACCACATCTGGCTTGAGCTGATTGATTTTTTTCAACCCTTCAATTGCATTGCTGGCTTGGCCGATGACCTCAATCTGGCCACTTTCCGCTAAGAGTTCCGCGAGCTCTTCACGGGCAAAGCGTTCATCGTCAATGACTAATGCAGATAACATGTTAATCCCTTAGTAGGTTCCTTGTTCGGGAATGATAAAGCTCATTCGCGTGTACTCTTGTGGTGCTACTTCAATCTGTAGCCCTGATTTTGTACCGAATTTATTGGTTAGGCGCTTTTCAACAATTTGCATCCCTAAACCATCATAATCTTCACTCGGTGGTTGATAGAGTCCGGCGTTGTCTTCCACCACGACGCGCATTCCCCCTTCAACCATTTCACTGTAAATGCGCACTTTGCCAGCTTCGAGTAGGTTAGAGGTGCCGTGTTTGATGGCATTTTCCACCAAAGGCTGCAAAGTGAAGCTGGGGACATTACGTTCTAGCAGGGCATCATCAATCGCAATTTCCACATCGAGCCTGTCACTAAAGCGCGCTTTTTCAATAGTGAGGTAAGCGTTCACGTGGGCAAGCTCTTCACGCAAAGTGACGGTTTCGACGTTCTGTTTGAGGTTGCTGCGGAAAAATTGCGACAGATGCAAAATCAGCTCGCGAGCTTTATCTGGCTCACGGCGGATCACCGCACTGATGGTATTGAGTGCGTTAAACAAAAAATGCGGATTGACCTGCGCTTGCAGGAGTTTGATTTCCGCTCGCGAGAGCAGGATTTGTTTTTGCTGATATTCGCCGTACAGAATTTGGCTGGATAGCAGTTGGGCGATGCCTTGTGCCATTGACATATTGATGGTGGAAAACAGCTTACGTTTTGGCTCGTAGAGCTTGATGGTTCCGATCACCCGATCGCCTGCTCGCAACGGAATGATTAACGCAGACCCCAGTTTGCAGGTCGGAGACAAAGAACATTGATAAGGATGCTCTTTGCCATCGAGATAGATGATGGCGTTGCGATTAATCGCATCGAGCGTGCTTTGCGAGCTGATCGGTGTATTCGGTTTATGGTGATCATCGCCAATCCCGACAAAGGCGAGAATCTTTTCGCGATCGGTGATCGAGACCGCGCCGACATTGGTCTGTTCATACACGATTCGGGCAATTTTGTTGGCGTTTTCTGGGTTAAAACCGGCAGCAAGGATACCAACAGAACGCTCGGCAATATTCAGAGCGCGGCGTGAAAACGTCGCGGAATACTCTTCAAAAATGGTTTTGCGATCGAGCAGGATGCTCATAAACAGTGCGGCACCGACTGAGTTAGCAATGATCATCGGCGCGGCGATGGTGGAAACCAGTGCGTAAGACTGTTCAAACGGTTTAGCCACGACCAAGATGATCAGCATCTGCACAATTTCGGCAAATAAGGTGACCGCAAAGACAATACTTGGGCTAAACAGTAACTTCCCTTTGCCTTTGCGCAGCAAATAGGTGTGTAGCAAGCCGCCAATTAAACCTTCAGCGGTGGTGGAAATTGCGCAGGCGAGATCGGTAAATCCTCCTAAGGTATAGCGGTGTAAGCCTCCGGTGAGGCCCACCGCAAAACCAATCACAGGTCCACCAAACAGACCTCCCATCACAGCGCCGATGGCACGCGTATTGGCAATCGCATCATTGATCTGCAGGCCAAAGTAGGTGCCCATAATGCAAAACAGTGAAAACAGAACATAAACACTGATTTTGTGGTCAAACCGACCAGAAATGTTAAGTAAAGGAATGAAGATCGGCGTTTTACTCAACATATAGGCGAGAACAAGGTAAACACACATCTGTTGCAGTAATGAGAGGATGAGATCCATAACCTGTCCATCGTCTGAGCGGAAAAACGGCTTATTTTAAGATACTCAAAGCGAACAAAACACGCTTTATTCCCCAGTTTGTGTGCCAAGTGTCATTAAATGAGTGGTGTAATTTTTAATTTACATTAAATGTCGGTTTAAATTTACGCTTGCATTGTTTTTAAAGCCTGTTAACGTGTTTTCTGTTTAAGTTTCCAGCTCACCTTGTTAGGTGTGTAAATAATAAATTACAGGTGATGAGATGAAAAAAAGTGAATTGAGTGATGTGAATATCAGTGATGAACAGATATTGATCACCCCAGATGCCTTAAAAGCCAAGATTCCACTCAGTGACAAGGCGCGTAAGTTTATTCGTGAGTCACGTCAGACGGTGGCGGACATTATCCACAAACGCGATCCTCGCTTGCTGATCGTCTGTGGTCCTTGCTCAATTCATGATGTGGATGCGGCGAAAGAGTACGCCAAAAAACTCAAAGCACTCTCGGCGCAGCTGAGCGACCAGCTCTACATCGTAATGCGCGTGTACTTTGAAAAACCGCGTACTACGGTCGGTTGGAAAGGGCTGATTAACGATCCGCATCTTGATGGCAGTTTTGATATCGAACACGGTCTGCATGTTGGGCGTCAACTCTTGGTCGATTTAGCAGAAATGGAAATCCCACTGGCAACCGAAGCGTTGGACCCGATTAGCCCGCAATACTTGGCGGATACTTTTAGTTGGGCGGCGATTGGTGCGCGCACCACGGAATCACAAACTCACCGCGAGATGGCAAGTGGCCTTTCTATGCCGATTGGCTTTAAAAATGGCACGGATGGCAACTTGGCAACGGCGATTAATGCGATGCAGGCCGCTTCATCCAGTCACCGCTTTATGGGAATTAACCGCGAAGGACAAGTGGCACTGCTCACTACACAAGGCAACCCGAATGGGCATGTCATTTTACGTGGTGGCAAACAGACCAACTACGATTCGGTTTCTGTCGCGGAATGTGAAGAAGAGATGCAAAAAGCGCGTTTGGAACCCTCTTTGATGGTGGATTGCAGCCATGCGAACTCACGTAAAGATTACCGCCGCCAGCCGTTGGTGGCAGAAGATGTGATTCATCAAATCCGTGAAGGCAATCGCTCGATCATTGGCCTGATGATTGAAAGCCATCTCAATGAAGGAAATCAGTCTTCGGATCTGCCTCGTGAAAAAATGCAATACGGAGTCTCGATCACTGACGGCTGTATAAATTGGTCAACGACTGAGGCATTATTACGTCGTGCGCATCAGGAACTTATTCCCTTTTTGCACAATCGTTTGCAAGGATAACAAGGATAGAACATGGCCGTAGAGTTGAATCAGTTACGCGACCAAATCGATGAAGTCGATAAGCAGATGGTGGAGCTACTGGCGCGCCGTCTGGCATTGGTGGAGCAGGTCGGGCAAGTGAAAAGTCGGTATGGGTTACCGATTTATGCCCCCGATCGTGAAGCGGCAATGCTCGCTTCACGTCGAGCGGAAGCGGAAAGCAAAGGTGTTCCGCCCCAACTGATTGAAGATATTTTGCGCCGAACCATGCGTGAATCCTACGCCAGTGAAAAGGACTCCGGCTTTAAATGCCTTAATCCTGAGTTACGTTCCGTGGTGATCATCGGTGGTAACGGTCAGCTTGGGCGACTATTTGGCCGTATGTTTAAACTCTCTGGCTATCAAGTCAAAGTGCTGGGCAGCCAAGATTGGGACAAAGCGGATGAACTGCTCAGTGATGCAGGCTTAGTGGTAGTCACGGTACCTATCCATTTGACGCTCGGTGTTATCGAAAAGCTGCGCCAGTTACCGGACGATTGCATTTTGTGCGATCTCACCTCAATCAAAGCCAAGCCGCTTGCCGCCATGCTACAAGTGCACAAAGGTCCAGTGGTTGGGCTGCACCCTATGTTTGGTCCAGACGTTCCAAGCTTGGCGAAGCAGGTGATTGTTTACTGTGATGGTCGAGGCAATGAACACTACCAATGGCTCTTGCAACAGTTTGCTATTTGGGGCGCAAGCTTGTGTCAGATTGATGCGACTGAACATGATCGTGGTATGACGCTTATTCAAGCTCTGCGCCACTTCACTTCCTTTGCTTATGGCTTGCATCTGACCAAAGAGAACCCGAACTTGGCACAACTGCTGAAACTCAGTTCACCGATTTACCGTTTAGAGCTTGCTATGGTCGGACGGCTATTTGGGCAAGATCCCCATCTATACGGCGATATTATTCTCTCATCACCAGAAAATATTGAGATGATCCAGCGTTTTCATCGCTGCTTAAGCGAGGCGGTTGAGTTGGTGAGCGCGGGCGATAAGGCGAGTTTTGTGGCTCAATTTGAACGAGTTAGCCAGTGGTTTGGTGATTATTCACAGCAGTTTATGCATGAGAGCCAAAACTTGCTCAAACAAGCGAATGATGCGATCCACAGAGGTTAACGCATCATTCGCCTCTCACTGTCACTCTCACTGTCAATAACATCCCAAGTCGATTTGGGCTTGGGATTACTCATGCAGTCCCAAATCAGAAAGATGCTCTAAGTCTCGGTGCAGTAAGCTGTCATCGCCCACATTCAACTCCACTAAGCGACGTAAGTGCGCAATGCTTTCAATATCAATATGGCTGATCGCCATTCGAATGATCCGCTCTTGGATGCTGATGACTTTTGCGCTGAGGGATATGGTTACATCGCTTTCTGGTAGGCTAAAAACCACATCCACTAAAGCGTGAGTATCTAAATCCGGCTCATCTTCTGACCAGAGCAGCAAGCCGTGTAGCGATAGATCCTGAATGCAAGTCGACAGTTGTTTATCGCCTTGGCTTAGGGTGGCTGGCGCTTGATACAGGATGCGTGAAAAGCGACGTTTTTCGATCATGGCGTTCTCTCTGACAAAGACGACGTATAGATAGGATAAGCATAGCAAAGGGTACATTAAATCACCGGATGTATGCTGAAATAAGCTTACTCAATCACAAACTCGGTTTATGTGGAGCAAAAGAAAAGGCCGCATGGCGACCTTTTCTGAGTATGATACCCGACGGTATTTTATTTGGTAATGCGCTTGTACTTAATACGGTGAGGCTCTGCTGCTTGCGCGCCCAGAGTCTGCTTCAGCCACTCCATGTACTCGGTGTAGTTACCTTCGTAGAAGTTCACTTTACCTTCATCACGGTAATCTAGGATGTGGGTGGCAATACGGTCTAGGAACCAACGGTCATGCGAGATCACCATGGCACAGCCCGGGAATTCTAGCAGCGCTTCTTCCAGAGCACGCAGGGTTTCGACGTCCAGATCGTTGGTAGGTTCGTCGAGTAACAGCACGTTGCCGCCCGCTTTAAGCAGTTTTGCCAAGTGGACGCGGTTACGCTCACCACCAGACAGCTCGCCAATCACTTTTTGCTGATCAACGCCTTTGAAGTTAAAGCGTGAACAGTAAGCACGAGCAGGGATTTCGAAGTTGTTGATGCGAATGATATCCGCACCTTCAGAAATCTCTTGGAATACGGTGTGCTTGTCGTTCATGCTGTCACGGAACTGATCCACTGACGCCAGTTTCACAGTATCACCTAGCTCGATGGTGCCTGAATCCGGTTGTTCCACACCACTCAACATCTTGAATAGGGTTGATTTACCGGCTCCGTTCGGGCCGATGATGCCGACAATCGCACCTTTTGGCATGCTAAAAGACAGGTCATCAATCAGAACACGACCATCGAATGATTTGGTGAGGTTTTTCACTTCAATCACTTTGTCGCCTAGGCGCTCACCAGGCGGGATGAACAGCTCGTTGGTTTCGTTACGTTTTTGGTGCTCAGTATTTTGCAGCTCTTCAAAACGTGCCATACGCGCTTTCGATTTAGCCTGACGGCCCTTTGGATTCTGACGAACCCATTCCAGTTCTTTCTCAATGGTTTTTTGGCGCGCTTTCTCTTGAGAGGCTTCTTGCTTCAGACGAGCATCTTTTTGCTCTAGCCATGAAGTGTAGTTACCTTGCCATGGAATACCTTCACCACGGTCAAGTTCCAGAATCCAGCCTGCCGCGTTATCGAGGAAGTAACGGTCGTGGGTAATCGCGACCACAGTCCCTGCGTAATCGACCAAGAAACGCTCCAGCCAAGCTACCGATTCGGCATCCAAGTGGTTGGTGGGTTCGTCGAGCAGCAGCATGTCTGGATTTTCCAGCAGTAGACGACAGATCGCCACACGACGGCGCTCACCACCAGAGAGGAATTTCACTTGCGCATCCCATTCCGGCAGACGCAGTGCATCGGCGGCACGCTCTAGAGCGTTATCTAGGTTGTGGCCATTTTTCGCTTGGATCAGCGCTTCCAGTTCACCTTGCTCTTTTGCCAAAGCGTCAAAATCTGCATCTGGCTCGGCGTATGCGGCGTAAACTTCATCAAGTCGCTTTAGTGCATGAGCAACATCAGCAACGGCTTCTTCAACCACTTCACGTACGGTTTTACTCTCATCCAGTTTTGGCTCTTGCGGTAGGTAACCCACCTTAAGACCTGGTTGTGGGCGAGCCTCACCATCGATGTCTTTGTCAATGCCTGCCATGATACGCAGCAGGGTTGATTTACCCGCACCGTTAAGACCCAGAACACCAATTTTGGCACCTGGGAAGAAACTCAAGGAGATATCTTTCAGAATTTGACGCTTGGGCGGCACAATCTTGCTCACCCGAGACATGGTATATACGTATTCAGCCATTGCCGATCGTTCCTAATCTTTCAAACGGAATAAAGTCGTCATTCTATACCAAAGTGGGGCGTTTTGTTACTAGGGTTAAGGGTTTTAGGCTTGCGTAAAATTTTCTTAATGGCTTTCTTATCTAATGAGAGTTGAGCGCGAACTCTTTGCACTCAGTTAATACAATTAATGCCGAGCCATCGCGGCCTTAGTGACGAATAAATCCATTAGCATTCAAGGGTTTTATTTCACTGCTCGCGATAATCGAAAATTCAAAAAATGTTGCATTATTTGCGTTAAGTTTACTTCGCTTGTCTTTACATTTAATGCGAGATTAAGCGTAATAATTTGTTATCACACTGATTTTAAGGATGAGATCTCATGACGCGCCTGACGGTATTTAAGCCGCGTAGCCTTGTTTCGATCTTGATGTTCACCACGGTATGTGCAGTGGGTTCTGCTAGCGCGAGTGCTTTGGATTTAGAGGCGCAGAGAGCTCAATACGATAAAGCGCAGCGTTGGTTGGATGAAAAGAATATTCAACAATATCAACGTATTCGTAAGCAGATCGACAGTTATCCGTTGAGTCCTTATCTCGATTACCGAGCTTTTCTGATCGATCTCGGCAGCAAACCGCCGATCGCGGTACGCAATTTTATTGATAGTCATAAAGAGTTTCCATTTTCCGCTCGGATCGCCGCTCCTTATTTAGATGCGTTGGCGAGCAATAAAAAATGGTCGGCATTGCTGCAATTTCAAACGCAACTGCCCAATGGCGAAACTTACCAATGCCATTACTACAATGCCAAACTGCAAACCGGAAAACGCAATGAGGCGTTTGAAGGGGCGAAAAAGCTGTGGCTCAACGGAGCGAGCATCGCTGATGCCTGTGATCCACTATTTAAAGAGTGGGAGCGAGTTGGTGGCCTGAACGATGACTGGGTCTTGAAACGTGCGTTATTGGCGTTTGAAGGGCGCAACCGTAACCTGATGGTTTACCTTCAGAAAAAGCTGAATGGACAAAAATCGCAAGCGAAAGCGAAAGCCATGGTGGAGTTGTTTGATAACCCTGAGCGAGTGGTTGCCTATGGTCGGAAAGCCTCTCAAGATCCACTCAATCAAAAGTTAGCAGAATTGGCGCTGCAAAAATGGGCAAGAGAAGATCCTCAGCAGGCGCAAGCTGCGTTGAATGATGTAGCTAAAGCACTGGGATGGAGCCGAGAACACAAAAGCCGATTAGCACATTTTATTGCGATTCGTTTGATGGATAGTGATAATCAAGCGATTACTCAATGGCGTGATGACGTGACTCGCGCTAGCCAAGATGTGCGTTTGATTGAAGCGCGTATTCGTCTAGCTCTGCGTGAGAATGATTGGCGAGATCTGAATCAATGGATTGCGGTGTTACCGGAGCAAGAGCGTAAAACGCTGCGCTGGCAATATTGGCAGGGAAGAAGTGAGATTGCGTTAGGCAAAAAGAAAGAAGGTACCGAACGGCTTAAAGGTCTGCTTGGACAACGCAGCTTTTACAGCGTGGCTGCGGCCAAATTTTTGCAGCAATCCGTTAATTATCCAACCAGTACTGTCACGTTAGACATGAAGTTGGTGAAAGCGCATAAGAAAGCGCTAGCGCGCATCGATGAACTGATAGCACTTGATAAAATCACTGCGGCAAAAAGTGAATGGCGCTGGTTACTTGAGCGAGTTTCTCAGAAAGAAAAAGAAATGTTGGCAGCCTACGCAGCGAATGCCGGATGGTATCAAATGACTATTGCCGCAACAATTTCTGCAAGTCTTTGGGACAATAACCAATTGCGCTTCCCTGTCGTTCATCAAAACCTATTTACCTTACATGGTAAGAAAAATGGCATAGATCCGATCACATTAATGTCTTTAGCCAGACAAGAAAGTGCGCTTAACCCAGATGCGCAATCTCCAGTTGGCGCGCGAGGCTTAATGCAAATCATGCCGGACACCGCGCGTTACACGGCGAGAAAATATCAGTTGAGTTATTCCAATCCTGATGAGTTGTATCAAGTGGGTAAGAATATTGAAATTGGAAGCCGTTATTTGAGTAGCTTGCTCGAACGTTATGATCAGAATCGGATTTTGGCTTTTGCGGCTTATAACGCGGGGCCGAGTCGAGTGGATAGCTGGTTGAAACGCAGTGAAGGTAAGCTAGATGCGTACGGCTTTATTGAAGCGATTCCTTTTGCTGAAACTCGTGGTTATGTACAGAACATTTTGATGTTTGAAACCTATTATCGTGACTTGATGGGGGTGCAAGGTCGTTTTCTGAATGAGCACGAATTGAATACAAGGTATTGATTCCTCACTTTGCTGCACTACAATAAGCCGGTGTATCACTTAACGAGTACAACCATGGTACAACAACCTTATTACAGTGAGTGGCAGCAAGTGCTCGATTTGGTCAAGCAAGCCGTGAACCAAGATCAGCATGAGATGTTGCTGACCATGTTGATGACGCCTGATGAGCGTGATGCGCTGATTGCTCGGGTGAATATCGTGCATGAGTTATTGAGTGGTGAGATGTCTCAGCGTCAGATCAGCCAAATGCTCGGGGTGGGGATTGCAACCATCACTCGTGGCTCCAATGAACTGAAGTCGCGTTCAGACGAAGAAAAAGCCGCATTAATCGAACTATTAACGCCGCCCAAGTAGCCCCTCAGCACAATGGGCAGGCGTGACAAAATCGGGCTTGGAGTCGGTCATGGCTTCAAGCCCGATTCATTAGTGCTGAGAATAGTGTTCGGGATTAATAAATGGGATAAGTGCTAGAATCAAGGCTTGATGATAGACGGTACTTCGAGTCAGATGATGCTGGGTTAATAAACCAATCGCCCCACCTTTTTGTTTTATATTTTCAGTGCCAAACACTTCATCCATCACATCGCCGAGTTCTTTAGCTTGGCGTAAACGCTCCAATACCAATGGTGGTAACATCAAGCAGGCACTGCGAGATTCGCCGCGTTGATGGTCTGATTCAACGATCATCCACGCAAAGGTTTTGTTCTCTTCAATCCCTGCCTCTAGGCCGACATAGTAGTCGGCGTTCGGATATTGCCGTTTGGCATTACGAACTCGATTCATCGCCCCTTGTTTAGTCTCTGCATCACTCATGGGTTGATCCGCCACCTCGCTGGCGACAGAAACGCCGACAAACTCCCACTCTTGGTCAGGAAATACGGTTGTAAAAGCACTTCTAACGGCATTCACTTTGGCTGGGTTCTGTGAAGCAATAATGATCTTGCGCATAACTCTTCTTTTTCTGGTTTGGGGAATGCAACCACTGATGGATCGCCACGAGACTCATTGGATGACCAAAATAAAAGCCTTGCATGTAGTCACATCCATAATCGGCTAACCATTGATGCATGGTTTCACTTTCAATGCCTTCTGCGGTCACTTTCATAGATTGTGAATGGCAAAGATCAATCAGCGGGCGGATAACATTTTGTTTGTTGGTGGCAATCAGTGTATCTAAAAACTGACGATCAAACTTAATCTTTTGTACTGGGTATTGAACCAACTGAGTAATGGACGTGTATCCGGAACCAAAATCATCAATGGTTAAGCCATAACCGAGACGAGAGAGTTCATGCAGTAATGGGAAGCTTTGTGAATCTGCCGCAAAGGTTTCGGTAATCTCAAAATCAATCCACTGTGGAGGAACGTCGTATGTCCTCGCTTGCTGATGAATAAACTGGGCCAATTTCAGTGAATTGAGTTCCGCAGAAGAGAGATTGATGGAAACCTGAATAGGTTCATTAAACATGGCTTGTAGGTCGGCAAATTCTCGAAAGGCTTGGGAAACCACCCAGCGATCGATCGTGCCAAATAACCCTGTTTGTTCTGCAATCGGAATAAACTCATCAGGTGAAATATCCCCGAGCAATTCCGATTGCCAACGCAATAACACTTCAAACCCCACTAAGCGTTTTCCGGAGCAGGTGAAATAGGGTTGATATACCAAATGGAATTCTTGGTCGAATAAACCCAAACGTAGTGCTCGTTCAATATTATTCCGTCGCTGCACGATTTGGTCTAACGCTTGCGAGTAGTAGGCAATCTGATTTTTTCCCGCATTTTTAGCTTGATACATGGCGGTATCAGCATTGAGGAGTAATTTCTCAATGTGATCCCCATCTTTGGGGAACGTGGCAATTCCAATGCTCGCCGTGATCGGAAAGCGGCTTAAAGGAGAGTTATCTTGACTTTGAATTGGGTCAAGAACCCGTTGTGCGAAGATATTTGCACAGTCATGGAGTCGTTTGGGGGCGACGAGGAGAATGGCAAACTCATCACCCGACAAACGAGCGGCGATGCTGTATGCGTTATGGCTCGCCTCGAAATTTTTACACAGCTGGCGAATGTGTGTAGCAAAACTGACGAGAAGTGAGTCACCGATCTGGTGACCATATTTGTCATTAACGTATTTGAAGTTATCTAAATCGATATAAAGAACCCAGATATGCTGGGTGTCGTAACAGCGGGAAAGTAAGAGATCTGCCTGAACTTGAAACTGATAGCGATTGGCTAACTTGGTTAGATGATCATTTTCAGCCAGTGCTTTTGTTCGTTGATAGGTGGAGTGAAGTTCTGTGTACATCGCGTAGAAACGCGAGGAGAGTCGGCCGATCTCATCATCCGTATGCAGTTTTTCGATGTTCTTTCGTTTATTGCTTTCTACTTCGGCGAGCTGCTTGTCTAAATTGAGGATGGGATTGATGACATGACGATAAAGGAGCAGCAGAAGCAGCAGAACCGTAACAAGTGCCGACACGCCAAAAGAGAGTAACAGTTCACGTTGAATGGAGTGCAGTTTCTCGTTAATTAGCTTGGGGGCCGGGTCTAAAATTGCATAAAATCCCGGTTGTAATTCAATCGATTGGGTTAGCCCCTTTTTGTAAAGCGGCGGAGAATGAGTAAAAAAGATCGGGCTTTGATTATCAAACTCAATTTTTTTACGCAGTTGATTGAACTGTTCTAATACCACATACACCACAACAAAAAAGACATCTTGCCGGTTATAACTGAGCGGCGTCGAGAGTGTCTGTCTATCTAACATGTCATAGCGAACCAAGATATCTTCGCCAGCGGAGTTAACGGTATAACTGATGTCTGAAGTGCTTTGCGTTGAGGAAAAACGCTGTTTGACATACGCCATGACTTTGGGGTCAAGCTCGGCAAATGGATCGGCGCTGTTTTCTGCGTAGTACAGTAGCTCTTCATTACCATTAAGAATCGACAGTGACACTAACTGTTTTTCGCTAGGTTGTAAGATATGCAAAGTTTCTCGAAGGTTATCCACGAGTTCTAACTCGCGGTAAGGATTTTTTTCCAAAGAGAAGTAGTGGCGGATAATGTCGCTTTTCGCCAGTGTGAATGCATAACTACTGACCAAGGCTTGCGCTTGCCGATAATGGCTGGCTAATTTCTCTATATTGAGCTGCAAATAGCTGTCAGTTCTTTTAAGCAGAGCATTTTTCTGACTGGCGTAAATAATGTAACTTGACGCTGCTGCACTGAGCAGAATCACTGGCGCAATCAGTAACAGGATTCTATGGTTTAGCTTCATATTGGTGAGTCACACTGCTGATGATTTTGGCACGCAGGCTAAGGTTTTTCGCCGAGAGTTCGCTGTCGATAATTCCCTCAGCAAGCCGTTGTTCTGGTAGATAAATGGAGCCATCTTCACGATGCTCCTGAGGCAACAAGGCTCTTGCTTTAGAGTTTGGGCTTGCAGCACGAATATATTCAGCATTGAGTGCGGCGATTTCTGGGGTCATCAAGAAGTTGAGAAACGCTTTGGCTTGAGCGGGATTGGGGGATGAAGTATTCACGGCCATACAATCGACCCATAAATAAGGCCGACCTTCTGGAACCGTAAAATCCCAATCTTGATGATTGAAAAAGCGGTTTAATGAATAGTGGTCACCACTGTAAGCGACCGCCATATGTAGATTATCCGTCTGCGGATGGCTGCGCACGTAACTCAGCACATATTCATACGTCAAAATATTAGGATTGGCAGACTCTAACAGCTGATAGGCCTGTTTTAAGGTATCAATAGACTCGGTGATTGGAGAGGCTTTTAGCATATACAGCGCGGGCAATAGTGTTTCCACACTGTCTTTAAGCATACCAACATGGCCACGATGTTGTGGGGCAATCTCGATCACCTCACTCCATTGGGTTGGTGGTTTATCAAAGAGGCTTTTACGATAGGCAATACCTACCGCTCCCCAAAAATAGGGAATGGCGTGAGTGCCACAAGCTTGGAGCCACATGGGGTCATTATTGCTGCGATTGCTTAACGCGGTGAGATCTTCAAACGCATTCTGCCTTGAAAAAATAAAGGCTGATACATTGTCCAATACCATAATATCAAACGGTAACTGAACGCTCTTTAACATAAGTAGGCTGCGTTCATCATCGTTATCAAAATGATAAAGATTGACAGACACACCGGTTTGCTTGTGCCAGGTTTCGAGCACGCTTGGTGCAATCGTATCTTCCCAGAGGTAGACATTCAGTTCCAAAGCGCTGGCCTGATGACAGAGAAAGCTCAACATCATCAGCGAAAGAAAGCGTTTGTTCATTTGTGAATACGGTACCCATTCATGACAAAATTTGGTGACGATCCGACAAATGAAAAAACAGCGTAAGAGCCAAAAAATTGGCTACGCCGACAGCCTGGATCACCTAACTATTTGTATAATTTGGTGGCATTATAGTCAGAGCTTATGCGACTGTCAGCTTAATTGGTTCAAATTATTGACGCTATATAAATTTAACTTGAGTGGGTTTGACGTTTTCGCTTGGATAACAACCGAGCACTTTAAGGTGTCGAGTCAACTGGGTTAGCTCAGCTAAAGCTTGCTGCATCTCGTCTGAATCAATGTGTGCTTCTAAATCAACGTAGAACATTTCTTCCCACGGATTACCCATGATCGGCCGCGATTCGAGTTTGGTCATATTGATCCCATAACGTTGTAAAACCAACAATGTGGAAACGAGCGAACCTGCATCTTGAGCCGTCGACATAATCAACGTGGTTTTCGCCGGGATCTGAGGGGAAACCTCCACTGGCTTGCGAGCCACCACAATAAAGCGAGTATGGTTTTCTGTTTGGTTAGCAATATTGCCTTGGATCGGTTGTAAACCATACAACTTACCGCTGGTCGAGTTGCCAATTGCCGCCACATCAGTACGGTTAAGCTCTTTGACTTTCTTCATGGCATCGGCAGTGCTGGCACAGCTTTCAAGCTTCACACCCTTTAAACGGCTAAGAAATTCACTACATTGTTGATGAGGCTGTGGATGTGAATAGAGCACTTTGAGATCTTCTAGACGAATATCTTGTGTTGCGACCAAGCAATGTTCAATCGGTTGAGTTAGTTCGCCAACGATGTACAAGGTGGTGTGCTGGAGTAAATCATAGACTTCGTTAATTGAACCAGAGCTAGTGTTTTCAATTGGCAATACACCATAATCGGCATGCCCAGATTCAACTGTTCTTGCCACTTCTTTGAAATGATCGCAGTTAAGCTCAATCAATTCTGTATTTTTACGGCTGAAATATTCGCGAGTCGCAAGATGGGAGTAGGAACCTTTCGCACCTAAAAAAGCGACTCTTGCCAATGGCTTACGACTTTGCGGATTGGCTAAGTTTTGCAAATAAGCCTGCTGGAGCAAAACTGAGTCTTCAATGATGGTGTGAAATAGCTTAGTGATATATTGGGCATCAAGCTGATATTGCTGTTTCCCAGTGTTAATTAACTTAACCAACAACTGCTGTTCACGAATGGGATCCCGTACCGGTTTTGCAGTTTCGACTTTGCTTTTCGCTACTTCAATACTTAATTGACGCCGCTCTGAAAGGAGTTGCAATAGGCGATTATCGATGTCGTTAAGACGTAGACGAATATCATCGAGAGAAAGAGGTTGGTCGGTCATTACAATAATCCTTATAAAAAAAGCCTCCTAGTTAGGAGGCTTTCTGTTCGTTTTTGACTTTTCTTTCTTAAACGAGCAAGCCTCCGAAGCTAGCGGAGCAAAAAGAAGTCAAAAAAGGACAGTAGATTAGACATATTTGTTGAATATTTATCCATAGGTTTTGCCACACAATAAGCAAGCCAACCAAGAGCGTCAAGCAAAAAAATAGCGCCGAAACGGCGCTATTTTTATGAGTCTATTGTTCGGTCTCCTCGGTTAGCTCAGGCTTATCTGTCCGACGAGCTTCCGGTTTATGGCGTAATTTGTTGAGTTGACGCTCTAGCTTTTGTTCTACCTCGTTGATTGCTGCGTACAAATCTTCATGAATGGCGGAGGCGACTAACTGACCACGTGGAATGCTCATCACCGCTTCAAATTTTTTCTGCTTATTGGGTTCTTCACTAAAGCATGCTTGGCAACCAATGATATCCACTTGCCATTTTTCTAATTTCTTGAATTTACCCTCAATATGATTACGGATTGCAGAGGTGATTTCGATGTTTTTACCAGTGATATTCATTTTCATAGTGCTTGTTCCTCTGTGTCATCCCTTATGGGCTGAGTTCAGATTACCTCGCTACAGACTAAATAATGTGATCTAAGTCACCTTTGTGTTGCGGTCTTTTAGGAAGTGAAATAAACGTGATCTGTCGCAAATCTTGTGTTGAAGAGGTAAAGAAAAAGCTTGTTATCTGATGCAAAAACGCTAGATTCGAGTAAGTAGAGACTAAAAATTTCCGATTTTTTAGTGCTTCGTTTCGGCTTTAAAACGCTAAATGAATGAAAATTCACCACATTAATTTTGTGATAATAGTCACTTTTTGCTTGGCTGTACTGATGTGAGTGAAATAGTTTCAAAAAGAGAATCATAAAAAAGAGCCACAATGATAGTGGCTCTTTTTACTTTGATATTTTTCTAACATTTATAACGGGTTAAGCTGCATTAGTTGCTTAGTGCGTTCAACCGCTTCCGTCAAACCCAATTGCTGATAGGCTTCGAGCTGAATGTCTAATGCTTTGCGTGCCGCTTCAGTATCGGGGTAGGTTTTTTGCAATTCTTGGGTTCGGTTAATTGCTGCAATCCATGCTTCTCGGCGTAAGTAGAAATCGGCTGTTGCTAAGTCATATTCTGCTAAACGGTTTTTGAGTGCATACATTCGACGTTGAGCATCTTCGGCGTATGGGCTATTCGGGTAGCGTTGCAGAAGTTTCTTAAAATCCGCAAAAGCCGCTTTCACCGGCTCTGGATCTCGATCAAAACGGTCCACATTGAACAGGTCGTGCATAAAGTTACGATCCTGCGCCATGTGTGTTAGGCCGCGCATATACAAGACCCAATCCATTTTTTCATGAGTAGGATTAAGACGAGTGAAACGTTCAATCGTGGCGAGGCCAAGCGCAAGATCATCATTTTTGTAATAGGCATAAATCAGATCGAGTTGTACTTGCTCTGAATACGCACCAAATGGATAGCGTGAATCGAGTGCTTCTAATTTTTCGATGGCGGTTAACCAAGTGCCGCTTTGCAGCGCGGTTTGCGCTTCAGAGTACAGCTGTGATGGCGGTACATCTGGCACCACATCTGGGCTGCTAGAGCAACCAAATAACAGGGATAACGCGAGTAGGCCTGATAAAGTCTGGTATTTCATGTCAGGGTGGAGTTCCTTGCAAATCTTGCTTTTCAAATAGGTGCGTAAACCGCGCGCAAATCGTTTCGTTACTTTCTTTGCAGTAACAGATACAATGTCGGCGTATTTTTCCATACTAGTGACTATTAGTCTCACGGTTTTTTAAAAAGTTCGATATGGCTCATCAGATTGAATTAACTCAAACAGTAAAAGATAGCCAGCTTGGTCAACGTCTTGATCAAGCTGTGGCTGAATTATTTACCGATTTTTCCCGCTCACGTTTAAAAGAGTGGTTGTTGGAAGGTAAGATTGCCGTAAATGGTGAAGTGATCACTAAGCCGCGCATGAAAGTGATGGGGGGGAGGTGATTGTCGTTCAGGCTGAACTGGAAGACGAACAGCGTTGGGAAGCGCAGGATTTGCCATTGAACATCGTGTATGAAGATGACGATATTATCGTTATTAACAAACCGCGCGACTTTGTGGTGCATCCTGGTGCGGGACAAGCGGATAGTACAGTTCTTAATGCTTTGTTATTCCATTATCCGCCGATCGCTGAAGTGCCACGAGCGGGTATCGTACATCGTCTTGATAAAGACACCACGGGTTTGATGGTGGTCGCAAAAACGGTTCCTGCGCAAACTCATCTTGTACGTGCTCTGCAAAAGCGCGATGTGACTCGTGAGTACGAAGCGATTGTGATTGGCACGATGACCGCAGGCGGCATGATTGATAAGCCGATTGGTCGTCACTCGACTAAGCGTACTTTGATGTCTGTTTCACCAATGGGTAAACATGCCGTCACGCATTACCGTGTTGCGGAACATTTCCGTGAACACACTCGTTTGCGTTTGCGTTTAGAAACAGGGCGTACGCATCAAATTCGTGTGCACATGGCTTATTTGCAGCATCCACTATTAGGTGACACTGCCTATGGTGGTCGTGCGCGTATTCCGAAAGGGGCGTCAGAAGAGTTAACGGAGATGATTCGTGGCTTTGATCGCCAAGCGCTGCACGCGGTGATGCTGAAATTTGAGCACCCAATTACGGGTGAAGAGCTCGAATTCCACGCACCAGTACCTGACGACATGGTCGAGATGACGCTCGCATTGCGTGAAGATGCGAAGCTAAACCACACTGAAGAGTATTAAGCATGATTTTCCCCAACTGGAATGCCCCCAAACAAGTCAAAGCGTTTAGTTCGACTCGCCACGGTGGTTTTTCACAAGGTGCTTATCAAGGGCTAAACCTAGGTATGCATGTTGGGGATGATCCTGAACTTGTACTGCGTAATCGGCAATCGTTGGTGGCAACGTCAGCGATGCCAAGTTCACCCATTTGGCTCAATCAAACGCATTCCACGGTGGTACTCAATGTTGATACTCCGACCGAGCAAGTGTTGGACGCCGATGGGCTGATCACTGCTACTCCGAACGTGGTGTGCTCAGCGATGACGGCGGATTGTCTGCCGGTATTGATGACCAATCGTGCTGGCACCCAAGTCGCTGCGGTTCATGCTGGCTGGCGTGGTTTGGTTAATGGCATTGTTGAACAAACGGCGGCAAGAATGTCCGGTGATGTCATGGTGTGGCTTGGTCCCGCTATTGGCTCGCAAGCGTTTGAAGTGGGCGAAGATGTCTTCATGGCTTTTGTTGCTCACCATCCTCAAGCTGAACACGCTTTCACTCCTTGTACACAACAAGGGAAATGGCTGGCGGATATGAGTCAGTTAGTCAAACTGCGTTTGCATGAATTAGGTATTGAGCAAATCTTTGATAGTGGCTTATGTACCTATCAGGATGCGGATCGCTTCTATTCCTATCGCCGAGATGGAGTGACGGGGCGGCAAGCGGCTTTTATTTGGCTTGAAGAGTAAGTCTTCATCCATACCCATATCAAACAACAAGAAAGTTTCCTCAACTTCCCTTGAAAATCTGGCTCGTGATAACCATCTTTCCTAACGTATTCAATTTATCTCAGATGAGGTTAGGAAGGTTTGTATGCGTCTTGACAGATTTACGAGCAAATTTCAGATCGCGATTTCCGATGCCCAGTCATTAGCGCTCGGGCGTGATCATCAATATATCGAACCTGTGCACCTGATGGTGGCACTGTTGGACCAAAACGGCAGTCCGATCCGCCCATTACTCACCATGCTAAATGTGGATGTGATGCAACTGCGCTCTAAGTTGAGCGAGATGCTGGATCGACTCCCGAAAGTGAGTGGTATTGGTGGTGATGTACAGCTCTCTTCGGCGTTAGGCACACTATTTAATCTGTGTGATAAAGTCGCGCAAAAGCGTCAAGATGCCTACATCTCCTCTGAAATCTATCTACTTGCTGCGATTGAGGACAAAGGGCCACTGGGTCACTTACTCAAAGAATTTGGACTGACCGAGAAAAAGGTCTCTGATGCAATTGAAAAAATTCGTGGAGGCCAGAAGGTCAATGACCCGAATGCGGAAGAGCTGCGTCAAGCGTTGGAAAAATTCACCATCGATCTGACTGAACGTGCTGAGCAGGGCAAGCTCGATCCTGTGATCGGTCGTGATGATGAAATTCGCCGCACCATTCAAGTGCTGCAGCGTCGTACCAAGAATAACCCTGTGATTATTGGTGAGCCCGGTGTCGGTAAAACTGCGATTGTGGAAGGCTTGGCGCAGCGCATCATTAATAATGAAGTCCCAGAAGGCCTTC